>CAZFAK010000121.1:0-8409 GCA_964517045.1 uncultured Spirochaetia bacterium
TTCATGGAAATGAATACCAGAATTCAGGTAGAGCATACCATAAGCGAGCTTTATACCGGTCTGGACCTGGTAAAAGAACAACTTCTGGTTGCCGGAGGTAAAAAACTATCCTGCAAACAGGAAGATGTTATTTTCCGAGGCCATGTTATAGAATGCCGTATCAACGCCGAGGATCCTTACAAAGATTTTATCCCTGTACCGGGTACTATTACCGGTTATCATGTGCCCCAGGGCCTGGGTGTACGTATTGACTCCCACTGCTATGTGGACTATACCATACCGCCTAATTATGACTCCATGGTAGCCAAACTGATAGTCTGGGGGCTTAACCGCAGGGAGGCTATTGCCCGGACCAGGCGCTCCCTGGATGAGTTTATCATTGAAGGCATTTACAGTACTATTCCTTTCCACCAGCAGGTTATGAAAAACAAATCTTTCCTGGAAGGAAAATTCAATACCGGTTTTTTAAACACTTTTAAAATGAAGTAGAACAACCGTTTAAAAAATTCGACTAATCTGTACTAATATACTATAATTATCTGTAAGATAATTTTTGCAGAGAAAAGAGGATGCCGGAAAATAACCCTAACTACAGACATGCTTTAAAAAAATTTAAAAAAAGGGACTATAATGCCGCAGAAATATTTTTCCTCAAAGCAGCGCCCCGAAACCAAAACACAGCCTGGATCTATTATTATCTTACCCTGACCGCTATAAAACTGAAAAAATATAATGATGCCGCCATATATATAAACAGATCTCTGGAACAGGAGCCGGGTAATGTCCGCTTTTTAATGAGCAGTGCCTATGTAGACCTTTTTCTTAATAAAAAAAGCCATGCTATTTACAAATACAGTAAAATTCTGAACCTGGGTAGTAAAAAAAGAAAGGTAAAAAGTATTCTTAACCAGTTAAAAATTGAACAATCACCTGCCATGCTGCTGAAAAAAAATATAAACTATTTTTTATACGGCTGGCCCTACGGCTTTTTACCTGCCAATATTTTTTATATCATAACCGCCGCAGGTTTGGTACTTGCGGCTGCGGTTTTGTTTATTCCTGACCAGCTGCATTTCAGGCAAAATAAAAATTTTTCTATTATAAATTACAGCAGTAATGTTATCTATACCAACACAGCTTTTATAAAAAACCGCGGCAATGTAAAAAACGTAAACGAGATATATCTTTTCAAGGATCTAAAACCGGGCAGTAAAAAATTAAGCAGCCGCCAGCTGGTGCAGCTTTTTAATAAAATGAAAAAATCGATTACTGACCGCAGAATAAATGACGCGATCTATATAAATAATAAAATACTCCATTCTGATGTCAATCCCTTTATCAAGGAAAAATTCAATATTCTGGCCAAATGCATACCCAAACCCAATTTTAAAGATTTTAAAAACAGCGTTGCGGTTGCCGAACTGGCTGACTCAAAACTCTTTAAAAATTTTTATATCAAATTCAAAGGTATTGTTTCAGCGATTAAATTTAAAAAGCAGGATACCATCTTCAATTTCAGCGTACTGCAGGATGGTAAAATAGCACACACTGTAGAAGTAATTATACACAATAAAACTCTCCGCAGCTTACATGAAAATGACCGCTGTCAGATAATGGCCCGCTACCGCCTGTTTCACAAACATAAAAAAAAGATGATATTTGAGGGACTGGTTATCAAAAAATTATAATGAGAATAAAATTTACAATCACCATACAGCTTTTACTTTTTTTTTTATTAAACGCCCATACCGGAAAAGATTTTATTGTTTACCAGTATGCAGGCTACAGTTATACAATTACTGAATACACCCGAACCTTCGGTAAAGAGTCTCCGGAGTATCATTACGGCGAGACCAATGAAAACGGCCTGGTTTATGATTACACCGGTTTTTTAACCAAAAATGATCTTAACGTTAGAACTGTTGTAAAATACAAATATTTCTATATCCCTTTCAACTTTACCCTGAGAAAAGAAAAACATATCGGCTACTCTACCAATAACATCCATACTGAAAAAAGCACTTCTTTTTTTCCTGATCCCCGGAATGTTTTTTTTATAAACTCCGGTCTGTACGCTACTTACAAATCCTTTTCACTGGGGTTTAGCTTCAATAAGCTTTATACGAAAAATAAAACCGCTTATCCGGAAAGCAAAAACTACTGGCACTGTTTTAACACTAATAATAATTACTCATCCTACAACATTGACTTTTTAATCGACCAGAAAATATTCAAACTTCCCTTTTATCTGCTCAGCGGCCTTAAAATCAACCCGCAGACAGGCTTACATTTTAACAAACATACTATATACAAAATTAATGCCGGTCTGAGATTAGACTTCAACTATTATATCAGCTCCTCCCTGCTGTATAACGCCTTTCTGGGCAAAACCCGTAATACCCGACACATGTTTACTGTACAGTTTAACTACAATGTGCTGGCCGCCTTAGCGCTGCGCATAAAGTATGCATGCGTATACTTTGCCGATAATGAGTTTCCCGCTTCCCGGTTTGATATCGGTATGGAATATATCTGGACCAAGGATTTTAAAAATGATAAATAAAACACTGCTGCTGCTGCTTTTGCTAACCTTGAACTGCTGGCCCTATTTTTTCGGCAAAAATAAAGTTATCTACCGCGACTTTAAATGGAAAATAATGAAAACACCTCATTTTAATATTTATTATGACCACAAAATGAAGCGCATAGCTGCCAAAGTGGCCCGTATAGCAGAAAAAGCCAGTGCCCGTCTGTCCCGGCAATACCAGCATGAACTTACCAAAATAATTCCGATCGTGCTTTTTAATTCCGCTGTTGATTTTATGAATAATAACATCACCCCGCAAATGATCGGCGAAGGCACCGGCGGCTTTACAGAGTTTGTCCGCAGCCGGGTAGTGATCCCCTATACCGGGCGGTTGGATACCCTGCGCCATGTAGTTGTACATGAGTTAAGCCATGCTTTCCAGCTGGATATAACCTTCGGCAGCTCACTTAATACATTTCTCGGACAGATGGCTCAGCGCACCCCGCCTTTATGGATTATGGAGGGGCTGGCTGAGCATTTTTCCGTCAGCAACCAAAGTGAACTTACCATGTATGAACGCGACGGCATTATGAGCAGCACTTTCCCCTCCCTTATGCAGCTTAATAATATCCGCAGTCTGGGATACCGCTATTTTTATATCTACCGCGGGGGGCAGTCCTTTTTCAAGTGGGCTGATCAGCAATACGGGTCGGAAAAAATAGCGCTTTTTTATAAAAAAATAAGTAAAGCCCGTGATCTGGAAACAGTATTTCAGAATGTTTTTGACAAGTCGATTACGGAAATAAATCACCTGTGGTTTCGTGATCTGAAAAAAAAATACTGGCCCCATATAACAAACAAACAAAAAGCTGCTTTTCAGCACCGCCAATACTCGACGCATTTCAAGGACTTCTCCTCTTTTAACCGTCATCCTGTTTTCAGCTCTCATAAACGTTATCTCTATTTTATCACTGATAAAAATATTTACTTTAAAATAGTAAAATACGATACTGTGCAAAAAAAAATAGTAGAAGTACTGGCGGAAGCGGAAAAGGACACCTCTATAGAAAGTCTGATGATCATGAATCAATCCCTTTCCATGAACAAAGACCGAAACAGGTTGCTTTTTTTAACCCGCAAGGGGGATCAGTTTTATTTTAATATCTATAATACGCACCGCAATGAGATTGAAAAAAAAATAGTCAACAATTTCAATTCCATATACCACATTGCACTTTCCCCTGAGGGAGAACGTATAGCTTTCAGCGGCATGCAGCAGGATCAGCTTGATCTTTACATCTACAATATTAAGCAAAAAAAATATTTTCAGGTTACTGACGATGATTATGCTGAATTGGAGCCGGCCTGGTCTCCGGACGGCAACAAGATCGCCTACTCCTGCAACAAGCCTTTCTCCTGTTACTCTTCTAAAAAAAATATTTATATTTATAATATAGCAAAATCCAACAGCGGAATTTTAAGCACATCCTCCGGTATAGACACAAGCCCGGCCTTTTCCGATGACGGACGCTACATTGCTTTTACGTCCACCCGCAACGGCGGCCCGGATATATTTGTAAAAAAACTTAAGGGAGAGCCATATCTGTATCAAATAACCGAGCTTATCGGAGGAGCGGGAGAACTGTCCTGGTCCGAAGATAACAGTACTATTGCTTTTTCCGGATTTAACGAAGGCGGTTATGATATTTTTACCAAAAGCATAAATTTAAGCAATACCAACACTGTAATCCGTAAGACACTGGAAAAGTATAATAATGATACCAGAGAATTACTGCAGGAAATTAAAATTGATAATAAGTACAGCTGTTCGGGATCTGCTGCCAATACTAAAAGTTCAAATTACAGCGCAGATATGTTTCCGGATATGCTTTTCTTTATGTTCGGGCTGCAGTCAGCCAGCGGCCTGGGCGGCCGCCTGATCCTGTCTACCAGTGACATGCTGAACAACTACCGTCTGTATATGGATACTGCGCTCTCCATTAAAAAACTGGAGTACACCAATGCAGACAACCGGCAGAAAACAGAAAGGCTGTTTAACACTGACACGGATATACAGTTTGTGAATATGGAAAAACGGCTTTTTCACGGTCTTTATACCTCTATTTATCAGCAAAACTATTTTATCTGGACAGAAGCATATTACTCCAACCTCATAACCTATGAACAGCTTCCCAGAATAAAAATTCATGATTTTCTGGTAGGAGCCATGCTGCAGTATCCTTTCAGTAAATACACGCGTCTGGATATGAGAGCTTCTACTGCCTATGTAGGTCAGACACTGCAAAATGCCTCCAATGATGTAAGGCAGAAATATAATGAATTTCATAAATTCGCGCTTCAATCAGAGGTAGCTCTTACTTATGATAATACTCTGCCGGGCCTGACCCATCCCCTGGATAACGGCCGTTCCAAACTGCTCATTAAAGGCGCAGTTCCTATGGGATCGGATAAAGTTCTTTCCTATCTAAAAGCCATTGGTGATTACCGTCAGTATTTCTACAGCTATAAACTGCGCTCATCTTTGGCCATACGTTTTATGGCCGGCGGCGTATGGGGCAAGGACAAAAACCTCCATAAATTCTATCTCGGCGGTGCCCACCCTGACCCTTCCCATCCTGTTCTGCGCGGCTACAGCCACTACGAGTTCAGCGGTGATAAAATGCACCTGCTTAATCTGGAATACCGGTTTACCTTTATACGGGAAGCTCAATTTGCTTTTCCCTTTAAATGGAATCTGCGCGATCTAAAAATGGTACTGTTTCTGGACCTGGGTTCAGCCTACAGTGATGTAAAACATTATCATTTTATGTCCTTTAAAAACGGCCGCATGATTTTCCGTGATCTTAAAGCCGGACTGGGCATCGGCTTCCGGTTTATATTTTTTATTTTTCCGGTTATGGTGGACTTTTCCACTCCCTGGACCGGTTACTCGATCAAGCCTTTAAAACAATGGCAAACCGATATAAATATCGGATTTGATTTTTAAAACAAGATATGCTTCGGGGCATGCATATGAAAAAAAACTCAAATATAAAACCCTCCATACTTGTTGTGGATGACAGCAAAGAAAGCCGCGTAATTTTAAGTAATGTTCTGGAAAAACTGGAATACGATTACCATACCGCAGCTAACGGCAGCAATGCTCTCAACTTAACCGGAAAATTCTTACCGGATGTGATCCTGCTTGATATACATATGCCTGGTATGGATGGTTTCACTGTTTTAAAAAAGCTCAAAGAAAACCAGTGGATAAAAGCGATCCCGGTAATCATGATCACCATGATTGATGAAATGGAGTCAATTAACCAGTGTATTTACAACGGTGCTTTTGACTATGTAACCAAACCCTTTAATTATAACGAACTGTCATTAAGAATAAAGCGGGCAGTGGAAACCAGGCAAATGCAAAAGGAAAATATGTATTTAAAATCTGAGTTAGCAAATAAATACCGTTTCCACAACATAATAGGAAAAAGCAAACCTATGCAAAAAATATTTTCCCTGATAAAAAAGGTAGCGCCTGCAGACAGCTCTGTAATTATATACGGCGCCAGCGGAACCGGTAAAGAACTTGTGGCCCGGGCTATTCACTTTAACAGTAAGCGCAGGGAAAAACCTTTTATTAAAGTTGACTGCAGTGCCCTGAGCGCAACTCTGCTGGAAAGCGAACTGTTTGGCCATGTCAAAGGCGCTTTTACCGGTGCCGGTTACCAAAAACAGGGCCTTATCGCAGCAGCTGATAACGGCACTCTGTTTCTGGATGAGATCGGTAATATACCGCTTTCGCTGCAGACAAAATTACTGCGTGTATTACAGGAAAAGGAGATCAAGCCGGTAGGTTCTGTTACACCTGCCAGGGTAAATGTACGGGTGATTACAGCCACTAATGCTGATCTGAAAACAATGATTAACCAAAAACAGTTCCGCGCCGATCTTTACTACCGTTTGCATGTTATTCCCATTTCACTCCCGCCGCTTAAACAAAGAAAGGAGGATCTGCCTTTACTCATTAAACATTTCTGTAAAAAATATAAAAGAAAAAAAATCAGTTTCTCAGCACAGTGTATTGATTATCTTACCAGCTATGAATGGCCCGGTAATGTCCGGGAACTGAAAAATATTATCGAACGTTTGCAGATCATGGCTGATACTGATCAAATAAATCTCTCTGATCTGCCGGAACATATACGGCATCAGCATAATGTAAATATTGATTTTAATATTCCCGCAACCAACCGGGAATTAAAAAAAAGAAAAAAAGAGATACGCTCGGAAGCGGTAATTGAAATCGAAAAAGCATTTATCAGCAAGGCTCTGACCCAAAACAATTATAATATCACTGCCGCCAGTAAAGCAGTGGGCCTGAACCGGGTAAATTTTCATGCCCTGATGCGTAAGCATAACTTTGCGGGAAAACCGGACGCGGACCCGGCCTGAGTACCTATTTTTGCATAAGCCTTGTTACCAGAGCGGCGCATTCAGCTGTAACCGAAAATATTTTCTGCAAATCCTTTACATGATAAGTATTACGGGAACTGTTTTGATAAGTTTTTAAATCTGTACTCGCCAGTTCCAGTTTATACCCGTTGTTTTCCTCTGTCAGAGTCAGCAAGACTATCCGCTCACCATCTATATTTCGGCTGCGGTCCCATTTTAACATATGCTCAACATGATAAGGACCCTTCTGCTGCAGCATATATTTTAACAAATCAGCAGCAGCGTTTACGTATTTTTTTAACTTAATACTGCCTGCGGCAGCGTTAATAATTATTTTCTCTCCCCCAGCCTGTACAGAGGATGGTTCACTCTCCCGGTTGTTACGGTTATAATCTTTTATATAATTTTCCTGCAGGGAATAATGCAGGCCCAGCTGGAGCTTAAAAGTTTGGGAAAAAAAATCAAATCCTGTACGGATATTTAAACCGCTGCTGCGGCCTATAGCAACTTTTACCCCCAGCAAACTGCTGGAAATAAAATTATTATTCAGGAGTTTGGCCCTGGCTGAGGAATATACAAACCGGGAGCCAATCAAAGCACTAAATCCAAATCTGATATTTTTACGGGGCGAGTTAAGCCACATCCAGTCCACTGCCAGGTAGGGGTTATGTAAACTGACAAATTTTTTTGCTGCATATTTGCCTTTTAAAAAGAAATAGGTATAGCCCAGGGCAAAATTTATATAATTACCCTGGCCGCTCAGTTCCAAACCAAGACCTTTAAAAGTATCTTTATAACCCAGTATTTTCCTGTTAAAACCATCTGACAGTGAATTAATTTTGCGGCCGGACACGCGGAGCATGCCTGAAATATTTAATTTTAAGGCTTTATAATCTTCCTCATAACCGGCACCCATCTGCCATAAAATCACAACGGTGATTAATATATTTCTAATATTTTTAATGCGTAATAAAAATTGCATAAATTTTCTCCTTAACTAATATAAAGCAGAAACCATACCAAAGTTTTAAATACTGTTTAAAGCCTGATAAAAAGCAAAAATTGGATATAAAGCAGCTAAACCGGTACAACTTTTTTCATACAGACTCCAAAATTATTTAAAACAGTATGTATTTTATATTCAGTGTATATAAAATACATACACCAGAATTTCAGAAAACCAAACAGGAACAGCCACTGTAGACCTACTCCTGCATATTACCGCAAGTCAACTTCGGCCTTGAGTGCAGGGTTACAGGTTGTTTATTTTTATCTGATTATACTACCGGCGCGGCACAGAAGCTCTTCCTGACACTTCTTCAGGCAAAGGGCCGAGCAGGAAAACTATTGAGGACGGAGCAGGGAGACAGCCGTTTTTGAAGGGGCCTTTTGAGCCGAAAAAGGTCAGGATGACTTTTTAGGCG
>CAZFAK010000122.1:0-8378 GCA_964517045.1 uncultured Spirochaetia bacterium
CCCACCCTGTAAAAGACTACCGCCTCGCCTTTCAGGCTCGTTGCTGCCTTAATTTTTCTGATGAAAAATCAAGGTTTATTTGAAGAAAAATAAAACCAGTATTTTTTTGATAGAAAAAATCGGGTCAGCAACCGAACGTAGTGAGGGCGGTAGGAATTCAGAAAAATAATTTTAGGGGCTGGGCGGTCGGGGGATAATCTCTCTCCTGATATCGCAAGTAACTGACGAAATACACGGATGTATGAGGAAAGTCACGCAGTCCGCAACTGTACGATGCAGTAAGGATAACGAACTGCCGGTGAGTTACGATAGTGAAATCGTCCCCCTTTTTTGAGCGCCCTCTGACAAGGCATAAATCAGATCGACTCCGGAGATCTGTACCAAACACCCGCGACAGGGGGTAAAAGCCGGGGAGTAGTGAGTTTATCGAACGCAGAGGGGCGGCCTCAGGGGGAGTATGCACTCTGCGAGCACTCATATTGATAGTGCTCGCTGCCGCGAGCATTCGCGGTATGCACGCCAGCGGGAGAGAGAAGGTGGTGGGGGTTATTTAATTTTTTTTAAAGTTTTTTCTACTTTGTTTTTCAGACTTGTAAAGCTATCATCTTCGCTTATTTTCTTTAGAATGGCCTTACGAAACTTTGCTTCGATTTTTGATAATTTTTGAGAAAGTAACTTTAATTTTTTATGCCCTAGAACAAGGGCTTTCTTCTGGTTGATGCAATCTTTATTTTCAACAACAAAGTTGGCGATCTTTACATAGTCATATGCCGTTTGCCATTTTATATCAATTTCATTTTCGCAATAATTTTTAAAATTTTTGTACTTTACGTCATAGTAGCCCTGCTCTTTAATTTCTCTCAGTATAAGTGCAAAATTAAAAAATGCTCTTGCGATATCTTTTTTAGCATTGATTGCCTTATTAGTCCAACGTTGAAAATTAACTTTTTCTTTTGCAGATACAATATCTTTTTTCATTTATTATCCTTGTTTTTCGGACCGGTCCGAAAAAATATAAGATATCATAATATGTAGTTTTGCAAAGATCAAATTTTTATAAAATTAAAATTTATTTACAATATACTTAACCAATAGGTTATTAAAATGATATAGCTTGTTTTTAATTTGAGCCAAAGTATATTCCGGGTCGTGGGTTCCATAGTAGTACGTTATATGATTTTTTTGAGTTTTAATGGTTGGCATTTTATATGCAAAGGTGTCTTCCAACTTGATAACTTTTTTATGCTTTGTAACATTATATCCTTGTTTGATAATTTCTTTTACATAAACATTTCCTTTAAGTTCAATAAAATTTTTATAAGCTTCTGGATTGATTATTTTTAGATCATTAACGAATTTATTTTTGAAAGCACCATTTATCTGTTTACCTTCATTTATATCAAAATCATATCGTTCTTTATTTAGGTTTAACAACCTGTCATGATTTTTTAAAATAAGGATTGAATAAATATATTCGTAAGCAATTCCATAATATAAAATAGCTGTGTTTGCATAGTAAGAGTACTCACCGTAAATTGTTTTATTTCTGTTTTTTTTAGATAGTTTCAGTAAGTCAATAAAATTATTTCTTGCCCATCTAAAAGCTAAAATGAAATCGTATTTTTTTCCTCTTTCTATTTCGCCGCTTTTAGCTATATCAATATTAGAAAAGGATTCTTTTATTAGGGGGTAAAACTTGTCCGGAATATTATAAACCGAAGAGGCTGTAATTTTATGATTATTCGGAGTATGCTTTTCTGGTTTTTGCATCTCTTATTACGGCATCAATTAAATAGTAAATATGATTTTTTTCATCAATGTTAAGTTTTTCAATGTCGGCAATTCTTTCAATTACTTTTTTATTTTTTAATGCCGATACTTTGTTATCATTATCAGCGAGGTAGTCCAAACTGACTTGAAAAATGTTTGCTATTTTTTTTGCTACATCTATAGATGGTTTACTTTCGTTTCTTTCATACTTACCGATTAGCGCGCCATGTGTGCTTAGTTCTTTTGCGAGCTGATGTTGAGACCAGTTTTTTTCTTTTCTTAGAGCAAGAATTTTTTCACCTAAAGTCATTATGTAGTACCAAATATATATTTAAATTAACTCTTAATAGTTAACTATACTATATTTTAACAACTTTTTTATTTTTTTCAACCACATTTTACTTGACATTTGATACTAAATATGGTATCATTATACCAAAATTGGTAGATTTAAAAAAAATACAAAAAAACCCTGAAATTACTGCTCAATCGCTAAAAAGTTCAGTAAATTCAGGGCTGTTACCGGACGAAATGTCCTGAATAATTATACTTTAATTAAGTCAGATACACAAGTAATTCAGCACATTTCCTCCGGCCGAAAAAACAAGAAAAACAGGAGGAACAATGAGCAAAAAAAATCAATATGTTATCGCGGTCGTCAATCAAAAAGGGGGCTGCGGTAAGACCACCATGGTGCAGAACCTGGCCGGGGCAATGGCCTTTAACGGCAAAAAGGTACTCTGTATCGACCTTGACCCCCAGGCCAACCTCAGCAAATCATTTAACTGGCAGACAGATAACCGGGTGAAAAATCTTTATGCCGGTCTGGAATGCAGTCCGGTACAGACAGACATCAAAAACATTGAGATCATCCCGGCAGATAAAGGGCTTTCCAGTCTGCTTTCCATGATCGTCAGTGATTTCTCGGTCCAGTTTATGCTGAAAGACTACCTTGAAAAAATAACCGGTTATGACCTGGTGCTTTTGGATACACCCCCGGCTATTGGCGGTTTTTCATTCAGCGCGGTACTGGCCGCAGACTACTTTCTGGTGCCGGTCTCTACCAACTACTTTACCACCCAGGGCACCAATGATCTTTTGGCCGGGATGAATAAAGTAAGGCAGCGGCTTAACAAGGAGCTTAAATTTCTCGGCGCGTGTATCAGCATCCACGACCGGCGGAACGCGCTGGCCAATGAGATACTGGAAAGTACGGCCAGCACCTTTAACCCCAACTTTTTTAACGCGGTGATCCATAAAGCGGTCCGGGTAGAAGAGGCCCAGGTGAATAAAAAACCGGTGGTGGAGATGTTCCCCGGCTCGGTTACGGCCAAAGAGTATGTCTGCCTGGCCGGAGAGATTACAGAGAGGGTCGGCCTATGATAAAGAAAGTGATACAGGATAATAACCTCTACAAAGCAGCCGATGATTTTTTTGATGTGATGAGCCGTGAGAAACAGGAACGTGACGGCGAGATAGTGGAGCTGGACCTTGAGCGGATCCGCACCAGAGATAATGTACGGGAGACCTATGGGAAGATAAAAGAGATGGCAAAAAGTATAAAACAAAGGGGGCTGTTACAGCCGATCACAGTTACACCGGGCCGGGACGGCTATTACGAGATCATCTTCGGCCACCGGCGCTATAAAGGGTACTGTCTGTTAAATGAGCAGGAGCCGGACAAGTATCTGCGCATCCGGGCAATCGTTAAAGAGAAAGGAGCTTTTAACGAGGAGGAGATCAAAGAGATACAGCTCATTGAAAACATCCAGCGGGAAAACCTGACCGCTATGGAGATGAAAAACGCCCTGGAGTATTTCCGCGCTAAAGGACTGTCCCATAAAGAGATAGCAGACCGGATAAGTAAAAGCGAGGGGTACGTAAGGCATATTTTTTCAGCGATAAAAACAATAAATGAAAGCTCAGAACTTGGGGAGCTAATGAAAAGTGACGCCGGCATCACACTTGCTGACATTCAGACCGTAAAGCCTTTACCTGCCAAAGACCAGCTTAAATTAATTATCGAAAAGATTGAGGGAAACCTTAAGAGCCGAGAGGAACTGCGCGCGCGGGTGCGGGAGCTGAAAGAAAAGCAGTACGGGGATAATAAAGAGTATTACCGGCAGCGTAAAAACTTTTCAGTCGTCTCCTACAAGGATGATCAGTTAAAGGTAAAGACATTTACCTTTAACCCGCAGAAAGCAAGCAAAGAGGACCGGGAGAAACTGCTGGCCATGCTCAAGCAGGTGATCTCTTACGTACAGGGGGCAGCCAATGATTAAAACAAATAACATATATTACGCTACTTTTCTGATGACCCAGGGACTGTGGGTATCTTCTACAGAGGTCAGACTGGATAAAAAGCACGGCAAGACCGTGGAGTTTGCATTTTACGGCCAGGATGAAAGAGAAGAGGAGGAGGCGCAGAGTATGTATGAAAGCGAGGCCGCCTTTGTAAATATACGGCGTTACCTTGACAATCTGGTCCTTATCCGGAATGTGATGTACGGCAAGATAAAAAAGTTTAAAAAAGCGGAAAAAACAGGAAGAAATAATGAGCGCGCAAAAAATAGAAGAATTAAAGTCAAAGATTGATATTATAAGCCTCCTCAAATATACCGGCAACAAGGTATATGAAAACGGCAAGGTGCTGGCAGACGGCACCCGGCAGTGGATAGGCTGCTGTCCCTTTCACGCTACAGGCGAGGATGAGTTTTTGGAGATAAATCCCGAAGCCAAGACAACATTTTGCGGCTGGTGCGAAAAGAGCTGGGATATGGTGGAGTATGTAAAAAAGCTCAAAAAGTTTACCCAGGATAATCAGATTATCGCGTTTTTAGAAAAGTATCAGGAGAGTGTTCGCCCCAAAGAGCGCTACCGGATCGAGAAAAACAGCGCGTATGAGATCGTGATCAAAATAGATGACCGCTTTTACCAGATAACCGGCTACAAGCTGGGCAAGCTTAATAACTTTTCTATGACCCTGAAATTGAGCCACAAGGACAAGGTGTACATTGATGATGTGCGCCTTAACCGCAGGCGCAGCCGCGCCTCTTTTGTAGAGGAGGCCAGAGACATTTTGTTTATCTCCGAGGAACTGCTTGATGATGATTTATACCTTTTAATGGACGCGCTGGAAAAGCTGCAGCGGGAGTATATCGAACGGCGGGAAAAGGAACGCTTTGAAAATAAAAAGGTGTTTATCTATACGCCGGAAGAGGCAGGCAAGGCTGTGGATATGCTGGGCAAAAGGGATGTGCTTACCGAGCTGCTCCTTGATGATCTGGAAAAGATGTTTTATGTGGGTGATGAAACGATCAAGTATATGCTCTACCTGGCTGCCACTTCGCGCCTGCTGGCCAAACCGGTAAACATCCTCCTGGTGGCCAACTCCTCAGCCGGCAAGTCTATGGGGCAGGATATGGTGCTGGTCCTTTTTCCCGAGGACGAGGTCTACTCATATACCCGCATTACCCCCAACTCCTTGTCCCATTATCCCAAAAACGCGCTCCGCCATAAAATAATGTGTGTGGATGAACTGGCCGGTATTGATGAGGAGGCTTTTTATCAGATGCGCAGTCTCCTTTCCAAAGGGAGTATGGCGGTCGGTTACACCTCAATGGATAAAATAAACAGCCGGATGGAGACCCTGTCCAAAGAGGTTTACGGCCCGATCTCCATGATCACCTCCACTACCCATGACGAGCTGATCAATGACGAGACCCGCAGCCGTTTTTTGATCCTGACCCTTAAAAACTCGGCGGGGAAAACGCGCAGGATAATGGATATGATGACTTTCCGCCGTACCAGAAAAGGACTGTTTACAGCCGGAGAAAAGGGGAAAATTATCCGCAAGCACAAACTGTTTCAGAAAGTGATCCGGCCGGTACAGATGGTGATCCCGGACAACTGGCAGAAAAAACTCAAGTTTAATAATGAGAAACTGATCTACCGGCGCAAGTATGAGGGCTATCTTTCCCTGCTGGAGGCGGTGGTGCTCCTGCGTCAGTACCAGCGCAAGGTCTATACCGAGAAAGACGCTGCCGGTAAATATACCAATTATGTTTATGTGAAAAAGGAGGATATCGCCTTTGTAAACTCGCTGGCACGGGCTATTTTCTCCAACGAGTTTGGTTCCCTGTCTCCGGTTAATAAAAACCTGCTGGAGATGGTATCTGGTTTCTGCCAAAAGAAAGCGCAACAGACCAAACTTAAATACTATGATGTTTTATTTACCAGGCGGGATATCCGGGAGTATACAGGCTGGGACCATACTCCGGTCCGCCGCGCTATTGAAAAACTGGTGGAGCTGGAGTACATTCTCCGGGTTTTCAGCAGTGAGCGGGGCAAACATCATTACAAACTAAATATGGAAAGTGATGATGACAGCCCTCTGGATACCAGGCTCAGGCTGTGGAAACCCTGAAAACGGTAATAATATATAGAAGAAACCTGAATGGGTCAACCCGGTCAAAACCGGTGACCTGTTCAGGTTTGGGGATTTTTCCCTTAAAAGCCTGTAAAAATATTGACTTTGCTCAGGGTAAAACCTGAACGGGTCAGAATGTCAGCTGTTTCAGGAGGTGTACGGTGACTGTTTTTTTAAAAAAGATGCGGGAGATTGACCCGGATGTGAGCGACTATTTGAAGGATAAAGAACTTTCCGGCGCGGCAGATAAAACATTATACGAGTATCATCATATGCTCTCTTTATTCAAGGAGTATACGCGCAGCAAAAGGATTGCCCGGATAAGCAGGGTAAGCCGCCAGGTGGCCGAGCGGTATATTTACAAGCTGATGACGGAAAAAAACCGCCTTACCGGAAAAAAGCTGGCCATCTCCACGGTTAACGGCCGGCTTACGGTGCTTAAAGAGTTTTTTATGTTTCTGGTTAAAAAAGGTAAACTCAAAGCCAATCCTTTCCGGCTGTTAACTTATATCAAGAATGACAAAAAAGTATTTAAAAACTATCTTAAACAAAGTGAGGTAAAAGCCCTGTTTGCCTTAATGCCGGAGGATACTGACCGTCAAAAACAATATAAACTGTTTCTGGAGCTTTCCTATCACTGCGGGCTGCGGATCAGTGAGGCACTCTCCTTAAGGAGCGCGGATGTTGACCTGGAAAATAAGATGCTTTTAATCCGGGAAGGGAAAGGAGGCTATGACCGCAGCGTCCCCTTGTCAGATCATATCTGCCGGCGGCTGGCCCCTTACCTCAAAGAGCATCATCATCTTTACCTTTTCCCGTCTGCCAAAACCGGCCGTCCGTTAACCTGTCCCCCTTTGCGCAAGTATCTGGCGCGCTATGTTAAAAAGGGGGAGTTTAAAACCCACGTCACCCACCATACCCTCAGACACTCGATCGCCAAACACCTTTTGGAGCGGGGGCTGGATATCCGCTATGTACAAAAGTTTCTCGGCCACCACTCTATCGACAGCACAGCCCGTTATACCAAACTCAATCTTGAGGACCTGCGCCGGGCGCTGATGACCTATCATCCGCGCGAGGGAAAAATAACCGGGGCAAAATATGCTTGATCAGGGGTACAAGGATTACCTTGTCCTGAAAGGGTTTTCACCGCAGACGATCGAGACCCGTTATACAGCCTGGACTATTTTCAAACGTTTTTTAAACCTCTACCGCATAGGCGATGATCCGGCTTACTGGACAGCCAAAGTATTTACAGATTTTCATACCTATCTCAAAGACTACCGTTATACCATAGCAGACAACAGCGAGACCGGTTATCGCCGCGATCATACCCGGCGCAAGTATGTAAAACGTTCTTTGAGCAATGATACGGTTATGATCTATATGCGCGCGATGCGCCACTATATGAAATACTTATACGAGACCAGGGCGGTCAGCTTTTATCCTTTTGAGACCATAACCCTGCGCAGTAAAAACAGGGAGCGGATCAAGGATGATATCAGTGAAAAAGATATTAACCGGATCGTGTCAGTGATCAATGAAAGCGACAGTTACGGTTTCAGGGACAAAACAATGATCGAGCTGATCTACGGCACTGGTATCCGTAAAAGCGAAACAGCCGGGCTGAACATTACCGATCTGAATATGGAGGACCGTTACCTGATCGTGTTTGGTAAAGGGCGCAAACAGCGGATCGTGCCGCTGGGACAGGTAGCACTCCGGTATCTGCGGGAGTACATTTACAATGTCCGCCTTAAGATGCTTAACCCGGATAATATGTCGGAGAAAGCATTGTTTTTAAGCAAGGGCGGGCGCAGGCTTACGCCGGGCAGTATCGGACGCATCATCCGCGAGTGCGGCCGCGCGGCCGGGGTAAAAGGGGTTTACGCGCACAAACTCCGCCACGCTTTTGCGCTCCATATGCTCCGCCGCGGCTGTGATATCCGCTACATACAGGAGATCCTCGGTCACGAACGGCTGGCCACAACCACGGTCTATACTCAGATTTACGACTATGATTTGGCGGCCAGGATTGCCAAATTTCATCCGGGTAATGATTAATTTATGGTATAATTAATCAGTGACAAGCGTATTAAATTTTCTGTTTTTTTCTACAGGTGTTTACCGGCAAAAAATTTTCTGTTTACATGGGCACAGCTATGATCCGTTTGGCTCC
>CAZFAK010000123.1:0-8371 GCA_964517045.1 uncultured Spirochaetia bacterium
TGTCCAAAATATAACATGTTAAGCAATTTTACAGGTATTAAAAATCACACCCAATCAGTGGTTATATTTGTTCTTCTTTAGAACCAGGAAAGCGCTATCCTGCTTGCGGTTTTATCTTAAAGCCCGAAAGTTCCGGCCGGCTTTGGTTTCAAACATAATGTGTAACCCGGCAGTTGAGGTGGAAGTTGACCTGCGCTACTATGCAGGAGAGGGTCTACAGTGGGTAAAAATCACAGCGTCCGTAGCAGAAAACATACCCGCTTTTTCGGGGACGCTGGCGTTTGCCTTCCTGGCAAACGCTGCACTCCGTTTTCGCCTAAAAGGTCATCCTGACCTTTTTTACGGCTCAAAAGGCCCCTTCAAAAGCGGGTATGTTTTCTGCTCCGTCCTTACTGTTTTTTATCCGGCTCTTTGCCAAAAAGAATCGGGCCGGGCACCCTGCACAGGTTATGCGGCTGCTATTTATAACTAGCTAATAAAACAAGCTGTAACCGAGCACTTGAGGTGGAAGTTGACCAGCGGTAATATGCAGAGGCAAGTCGGCCGTGGCTGAAAATAACAGCGTCCGGAGCATGGAGATATCAGCTTTGGACTTTTATACTTCTATTTTTATTATGATTTTAAATATGAGCTCCGGATAGAAGCGGGCGTTTTTACAGGAGTTAACAGTATATCCGCATTTTAACGCTTCCAGGAGCGCAGACGCTTAATCTCTTCAGGCCACAGGCCGGGGTCTCTGGTTTCCAGAATAAGGGGTATTTTTTCAAAACGGGGATCAGCCATAATATACCTGAAGGGAGCTTCCCCGAGTTGTCCCTGTCCGATACTTTCATGTCTGTCTTTTCTGCTGTTTAAACCAGTACGCGCATCATTAAGATGCATGCCTTTTAGATATTTAAAGCCGATGATGCTGTCAAAATCAGTAAAGGTCCTGTTAAAGGTTTTTTTGGTTCGCAGATCATAACCGGCGGCAAAAGTATGGGCTGTATCTATACATACACCAATCCGGTCCGGATAATCACACAACTCTATAATAGAAGCCAGATGCTCAAAACGGTAACCAACATTGGAGCCCTGACCGGCTGTGTTTTCGATGACCGCAGTCACAAAACCGGTTTTGGCCAGGGCTGTGTTAACAGCGGCAGCAATCTGTTTAAGACAGTCCTGCTCGTTTTTTTTTTGCAGATGGCTGCCCGGATGAAAGTTTAAAAACTTAAGTCCCAGTTGTTCTGCCCGTTTACATTCATCTATAAAGGCATTAAGTGATTTTTTATATTTTGTTTTATCCGGATTGCCGAGATTGATAAGGTAGCTGTCATGAGGCAGGATTTGGTCAGATGTAAAATTATGAGCAGCACAGTTTTTTTTAAAAGCAGTAATTACTGTTTGACTAATGGGAGGAGCCTGCCATCTTCTTTGATTTTTGGTAAACAAAGCAAAGGCATTAGCGCCTATTCGGGCTGCATGCAGGGGAGCGTTTTGTACTCCGCCTGCAGCAGATACATGCGCGCCAATGTATTTCATCGTAGTTCCTTATATAAGATTCAGAGAGAAGTCAGCTCAGTAAGGTGGTGAAGTTGATAATTAATAACAAACCGCCGCCGATTACAACAATAAAAGGGGCTGCCAGACTTATGCCGGCTGCCAACAGAGTCAGTAAGAAATTGATATTATATTTTTGGCTGAGATAGGTGCTGATTTTTATAAGTAGATAGATACTGAGAAAAAAAAGGATCAATCCGGCCGGGATACGGCACAGTTCAAGCAAGGGTTTTGTTCCGGCTAAAATGATAAGAGGAGTGATATAGATAAGTACACGGTAACTTAACTGGGAACGCGACACGTCCTGACTGCTGAAAGCCCGGATAAGAAGGTGAAATAAAGTTATTGTAAACAGATAAAGTATTAAAAAAGTAATAATATAAAGAATAAAGCCGGATATAAAGCCCGGGGTGGAAGCCTTTTCCTGATAAAGCAGAAAAATAGCCATTCCCACAATAGTAATATAAAGATAATAATGGTTTTTAATAAGTTTGTAAATTGTTTTAGTCATTCAGGTATGGTTAGCTGACGGGTAAATAAATTTCTAATTTTTTCCCACGGTGCGGCAACATTGATATTTTCAATGAACTGTTGCCATTTGTTTCTGGCCGGTGTAATTACCTTTAGAGTTTCATAATCAAGACCGCACAGTTCTGCTAGTTTTTTTTTGGCAGTAACACTGTCCCCTGTCTGATCAATAAGACCAGCTTTTTGCGCAGCAGAGGCTGATAAAATGCGGCCGTCAGCAACTGCTTTTATCTCTTTGGCACTGCTTCTGTCCTGCCTTGCTGCTATAACATCTTTAAGAAAAATAGTGTGCATCTCATCCACTGTCTGCTGCAGCATCCTTTTTTCGGAAATAGTCATATCCCGGGTGGGAGAGAAAATATCCTTATAACGTCCGGATTTGATAACGTTTTGTTCTATGCCCCATTTTTCCAGCAGTTCGGAAAACTCCAGTGATGAGATAATAACACCGATAGAGCCGACCATGGATCCGGAATTAGCTATAATAGCATCTGCCGGGATCGAAATATAGTATGCGCCTGAAGCGCAAATATCTATAACTGATACTACTACCGGTTTGCCGGCCTGCTTGAATCTGCGTACCGCATTTAGCAGTTCCTGGGAAGCGCCCATCGTACCCCCGGGAGAATTGATTCTAAGCAGTAAACCTTTAATATTATTTTTTTTACGGATACGGTCTATAACAGCTGTCCAGTATTTAACACCTGTAGTAGTTGGCATCAGGGCGGAGTTACGGGTCTGATAAACAATCGGCCCTGTTATCTCCAGACAGTAAATGCCTTTGCCGCCGGCACTGAAACCAAAGCGCTTTGTAGCCGGGTCAGCAGTTGTTTCAGGAGTATCCTGATTAATAATATTGATAATTGATAAAAGAACTGAGAGAGAGAGTAAAAAAAGCAGTATGTAAAATGTTTTTTTTTTCATAATATTAATTCCTGACCAGGCAGCGTATGACCCCTTTATCTACTGTTCCGAGCCACACAAAGCCTCGTTTATATTTTACACTCATTATGCTGTCTGATGCAAGTCCGTTAATAACAGTTTTGGTTTTTACTGTAAAACCGCGCTGATTAATAATGATTAAGCCGCCGCCCATAGTGCCGCAGTAGATCATATTGCCCTTTCTTTCTATAGAAGTGAAATAGTTACTCATAATCGGATAGTTGTCCATGTTTATATGGGCCAGTATTTTATAGTTATGGTCAAGAATATATAAACCGTAGTTTTTAGTGGCTATTATTATATAATCTGTATCAGCATAGAGATCGCGTATATTGCGGCCTGTGTACTGGTAAGCATTATTAATAACAGTATAGTTTTTATTTTTTATATCTACTACTGCTGCGCCCCGGCGCATGGAACCGACAAATAATTTGTTATCATACAGAGCCAGACAGGTCAGATAATTATCAAAAAATCCGGTGGAACGGCGGAATACTTCCCACTTGTTGGCAGTTGTATAAAAAATCCGCAGACCCTTACCAAGTGAAGCTATATAAAGGCGGTTATTATCTATTTCCAGTGCTTTTATACGGGGGTTACTTTTATTAATTTCATCCGGGTCGTAAAAAATGCCGGAAAAATCTTTATATTTTTCAGTATTTATATTAAAGCGGGTAAGACCGTCAAAGGTTGCTATCCAGATAAAACGGTCCTGCAGTTTAATATCTCTTACAGTATTGGCTATAAAATTATTTTTAAGAGCTTTATAAGGTGTTATTTCGTTAAGAGAAAGATTATAGCGGTTTAGTCCGTTAAGCCAGGTTCCGATCCACAAGTCATCACCATCGAACAGCAGGGAACTGACTGCATTACCGGTGAGGCCGTCTTTTTTACTGATTATTTTATATCCCAGTTTTTTATATAACCATAAGCAGCGGTCCTGTTCAGCGCTGTTGAGATGATTGGTATTTATGCTGTGAAAGTAACGGGCGGCAAGAGAGGGCATAGCCATTATCTCTGTATAAATAGCAGTCAGTTTAAGCAGAGCCTGATTACGGAATTTCGCCTCATCCTGTTCTATATAGCGGAGGTAGTTTGCCCGTGCCTGAGTGTAATTTTTGTTTTTAAAAGCTATTTCTCCCTGCAGATAATTGAGACCGGGGTATTGTTCAAGATTATATTTTTTTTTATATTTTTTTAAGAGATAGTTTAATTTTTCCAGTTGTTCGAGCCTGAATCTGCATAAAAGAATTTTTACAGCGGCAGCCTGTTTTTTCCGGGCGTCAGTTCCGTTTAACAAATATTTTTCAAAATAATAAGCGGAAGTACGGTAGCGCCGGATCTTGAAAGCGCTGACAGCCATGCGGTAGTCATGAAATGGTCCTGATTTTTTTTTTTTTTGCTGTTGCAGATATAAATTATAGGCCTGCTGGTACTGCCCGCTGTTATATAAACTGTCCGGATTACTGTCCGCGTCCTTTCTGCTTTGATGTCTGAAAAGTTGGCAGGAACATGATACCAGGGCAGCGGTTGTTAAAACGGATAATATGCATATTATGTTATGATTGCTAATGGCCCTCATTATCTTTTTTTATTTGCTCCAGCATTATCTCCAGGGTACGGACATTATATTTCAATCCCAGTTTAAAAAGATAGTAGTGCATACTGATAATATGACTTCTGTCATAGTGATGCCTGATATATTCCAGTTTATCCATAATCGGGTTGCGGATTTTAGCTTCCAGATTTCCTTTGCGGTCAGAACGTGATTCTTTGTACTGATTAAGGGCAGCTTTATAACCGCTGTTGTAAGTAAGCATTATTTTGGAGTGTTCTTTTTCTCTGTTGGCAGAGGGTGAACTGCTGTAATTTATAAATTTTAGAAAGGGGTCATATTTTATACATCTTAAAAAAACATCCTGTGATTCCCAGGCTTTATCCAGAAAAGTCAGCAGCAGCAGTTTGGGTTTTTTCTGCAGAAAAAGATTATAAGCCTGATCCTGGGTCTCTGCTACATATACAGGTATCTGTGCTTTGGCAAAAACAGCCAGGATATCAATTTTCATGCTGATATTTTTACCGGGATTGTTTACATAAACCAGTATGCCGTTTTCGTTAAGGCTGTATTGTAATTTAACAGAAGAGCTGATTCTTTTTTTAATAATATTAAGCATATTTTCTGTAATAACCGCGCCTTGTTTGAAAAGAACTTTATTACCGTCTTTGGCTGTTTTACCCGGTTCAATAACTTCCTGCATAAGAATATATTCTCTCTTTTTGCGGGAATATTTATTAATCTCTTTTATGATATTGACTTTTTCCAGGATGACGTCCGGCGTATCTTCAAACTGGGCAGCGAGATAATCTTCCGGAAACAACTTACGTAATTTTTTTAAAATATCTTTATCAACACATATACTTATTTTCTTTATATGCTGATTTTTAAGATATTCCAGAAAATCCAGATCAATATAATCCTGGTACTTGAATTCACCGTCATCCATTTTAAAGGTGCTGGCTGCTGTTTTATCAGACATATCTATTTTTATAGAAGATATGCCTTCATTACGCAGTAGTTTTTCTATATGGTCAATTGAAACATTCATATTTTTACATTATTCTATTTATAATTATCGTCGGTTTAACCTTTATTTTATAATAAATCATAAAATTTATTTGCTAAAAATGCTATATTTATAATAGTTTTTTTAGAAAAATTTTAAAATTTTAAGATAAATCAGGTCTTTTTTTATAATTTTCCTGAATTTCAGATATTTATACAATCCGTAATTCCTGTTTTTGTTTTACTTTGTTTGCCCAAAGCAGAAACAGGAAAGGAATGCTGCTGCGCTGCTTGCAAACAGGTTTTCAGGCCAGTTCAATAGAATCAATAATCATTGTTTTGCCGCTTGTTACTGTTACATCCGTACTTAAGCATTTGGTGCAGTAAATCAGGGGCGGGTCGGGTGTGGTTGTTGTCTGGCATTGGGCGCAGTAAACCCGGGCAGCTTCTGTGGTAATTAACCATTCGGTATGTTTAAATAATTTATCTTCACTGCAGGCTTGCAGGGCAAACTCCAGCGCTTCTTTGACAATACCGGACAGCGCCCCGATAGTAAGGTGTACCCGGTATACAGCTGATGCCTGGTTGTGCTTTGCTTCCTGTTTTATTCTTTTGGTAATTTCAGCTGCTATAGACATTTCATGCATTGGTAAAATTTTATTAAGAGATGAGCCGCATAGGGATCGAACCTATGACCCGCAGATTAAGAGTCTGCTGCTCTACCAACTGAGCTAGCGGCCCATAACCGGAGAAGCTTTTGCTTCAATAAATAATATAAATTATATAATATTTCATCTAAATTGCCAAATATATAATTATCATTTGCTAATTTTACTTTTTTATTGCTTTTTTTAAATATAAGTGTTAGAATACTTTACATAACGTAAAATTATTTTAAAATGAATTTTATCGGATTTATAACACTTCTTGTTATTGTGAGTGCGCTGGCGTTTGCTATTGTATTTTTACTTACTTCCCGTAAAATGTTTAAATATGAGGCAGCCAAAAATGCTATCAAGAACCAAAATTGGAATGTTCTGCTGAAAACAGCTAAGGAGATTCTGGAAAAAGATAAAGACAATCCGCTTCCCTATTACTATACTGCGCTTGCTTATAAAAAGAAACACCATTTTATCAAGTGTTATGAATATTTAAAAATGATACTGGATAAAAATTTATGTAACGAACAGGTGCCGGAAAAAACTTTATATTCGGAACTGGCTTTGATAGCAGAGAGAATAGGCAATGAAGCTGATGCCTATAAATACAATACTCTTTTAATGAAAGAGGGTATGGCAGATAAAGAAGTTTTTTTCCGGATGGGTAAACATTTTTTTAAAGAAGAAAATTATTCCCAGGCCTTGAAGCATTTTAAGGAGTGTATAAAAGCTGATAAATATTTTTCCCGGGTTTATCCCTATATGGGTATAACTCTTTTTAATCTTAATAATTACAGTAAAGCTGTACAGTATTTGAAAAGTGCTGCAGCAGATACGGAAAATTTTCCTGAAATAAATTTTTACCTGGCTGAGATATATTTCAACCAGGATGATATAAGTAATGCGCGCCAGCTTTACCAGCATTGTATTGATAATAAAATTAATGAAGCAGAGAGTTATGCCCGCCTGGGTGATATTCTGAGAAAACAGGGTAAACATGAAGAGGCTGTTAATAATCTTAAGCAGGCCTTAACCATTGGAAAAGACAATGACCAAAACTGGTTAAACGAGGTAAAGTATCAACTTGGTTTGACTTATAGTAAAACCTCCCGGGTTGATAAAGCCATTAATCTATGGCAGGAGATAAAAAGTTCTGATCATACCTTTAAAGATATTGAACTCAGGGTTAACTGTTTCTCCTATCTTAACAAGTTTCAGAAAAATAGCGAACTTACGCGGGTATTTAGTCTTAATCCCAAGGGCTTTGAGATGCAGTGTGAACTTATTTTAAAAAAGATGCATCATGATTCTTTTAATTTTGAGAAAGCGGGCAATAATTTAGTTATATGCCGCAGCCGCTACAATGCCGGCAGTGAGCAGTTTGAGACAGTTTCTTTTTTCAGCAGAGGTATGACTCCAGTAACTGAAGCTGAGGTGCAAAAACTGATCGAACTTATACGGGAAGAAAAATATTACAGCGGTAATTTTTTTACCTGGTATATATTCAGTGAGGAAGCTAAAAAACTTGATCCGCCTGTCTCTCTGGAGTTATACAACGGGGAGGCTATAGCCAGGGTAATACATTAAAAGTAATAGCTGTTTAATATATGTATCGTTAAAAAAAAGTTAAGCTGTTTTTACTTTTTTTTTAATTTTTCCTGAATCTTTAATCCTTTTTGGATATGATGCGGTTCCATTATTTTCATTTTAGTTAAAATTTCACCAATAAGTTCATCCGGATGATCAATTTGATAAGCCAAAGCTTTCAGCAAATCCTCTTTAGTAAGTAAAGATCCTTCAATTAATATACGTCCCAGTTTTTTATGATTCATGGATTAAGTATATAATGATTTTTTTATCTTTGCCATAATTTTTTATAAAAATTATAAATTGTTTGCCTTTGTTTTCGTTCTTTTTTGTTGCCCAAAGTAAACCAGCGAAGCGCTACCCTGCTTGCGGTTTTATCTTAAACCCCGAAAGCACCGGCCGTCTTTGGCTTCAAACATATTGCAATCCTGCACCTGAGGCGGAAGTTGACTTACGGCAATATGCAGGAACCAGTCTACAGTGGCTATAAATTTTAGCGTCCGTAGCAGAAAACATACCCGCTTTTTCGGGGACGCTGGCGTTTGCCTTC
>CAZFAK010000124.1:0-8334 GCA_964517045.1 uncultured Spirochaetia bacterium
CATTATCCAAACAAAAAACCAGCACCCGCATAATTCATCTTTTTTACAAATGGTACTGCCGTTGTGTAAAACCGGAAAAATTCGGCGGCCGCTCGCAAATACTTGATCTTGATGAAATGGCGGATATCGGCCATAAATATTATCATCCGGAAATTTTCGGCGGAGAAGGCAACCTTGAAGTAGCAGAAGCTATTTATTACGCCAACAAGGTTGACGGTTTTATATCCAGCAAACCATTCGGATGCATGCCTTCTTCAGGTGTTTCCGACGGGGTGCAGGCTAAAGTAATGGCCCATAATCCGGAACTTAATTTTCTTTCCATTGAAACCAGCGGTGATAATGAGGTCAATATTTTAAGCCGGGTATCAATGTTGCTTTTTAAAGCCAAACAAAGAATTTTCAAGGAACACTTATAAATGTATAACACCTGCTTTGGCTGTCTGAAATTTTTTAGTTATAATTACGGAGATAAAAATGAATAAAATCATCAGATTCGGTGTTTCCCTGCCTGAAAAACTTTTGAAGAGGTTTGATAAATTCATTGCGCGGGAACAGTACAGCAGCCGTTCCGAAGCTGTGCGGGACCTTATCCGGGAAGAGCTGGTTAAACAGGAGTGGGAAAACAGTAAAAGCGAAATAACCGGAACACTTACCTATGTTTACGACCACCATGTACGGGGATTGTTAAACCGTATAACCGAGCTGCAGCACTCTTTCCAGGAAATTATTATTTCCACCCAGCATATACATATTGATCATAATAACTGCCTGGAAATAGTAGCTTTCCGCGGCAATCCTCAGCACGCCCGCCGGCTTTACAACCGTATGCGTTCTCTGAAAAGTGTCAAACATACCGCTATTACAATGAGTTCTACCGGCCGCGGTCTGGCCTGATGTCCGGATTTTCCAGTAACAGCAGCGGAAACAAAACACAAGCAGCGCTGCCGCATAAAAACAGTGCTGTACCTACCCCTAGAAATTCACTTAAAAAACCCATTGCCAGAGCAAACATAGCTGCAAAAAACGATTTTAACTGTGACTCAGCCGAGAGCGCTGTACCCCATATTTTGTTACCGGCCAGAAAACTGATTTTATTTACTGATAGAGGCCGGCGCATATTTTCAATTAAAAAAAGAAAAATATAAAGGACCAGGGCTGGTATAATAAATTGCTGTCTATAAAATATTCCCGTGAACATTACTGTTAGTAGACCGGCGCCCAGGCTAATATTGAGCGTTTTTTCCGTGGTCCTGAACCTGCGCTCTATACGCCAGGAAAAAGAGGATGCCTGTGAAGACAAAAGATGAAGAATAAAGTAAACGCCGCCGATTATCAGCGCTGTCTTTCTTTCCGGCTGTCCGGCCCAGGCCAGAGGCAAAGCCAGGGCAGCTGTTTTAATAACCGGCTGGATATAATCCTTTAAAGCCTTGAAAAGACCGCTGTAAATAGTGGATCCAACATACAGTTTCCTGGCAGCTGGATTTTTTATTAATCTGGTAATATCCCGGCCCAGGGCGGCTGTTTTTTGGTAAAAAGAGGAAGCTTTTTGCCGGCTGCTTTTTTTCCGGTCCAGTATAGCCGGATAAGAAATAATAAGCAAAAAACCGCTGATATAGGGAAATACAGCCCAGAAAAAAACCGCTTCTATATTTCCGGAAAAAAAAACGATCAGCCCGGCAACAAAAGCGGAAACTGCAGCCCCGATCTGGGAAAAAGCCCGGGTAGCTCCGTAATAGGCGGTCTTGTAGCGCTCCCACTTATGCTGCCGGAGATATTCCAGGATCATAGCCTTGTGCGTGCCGGTACGCAGAGTGTCGCCCGCAGCAAAAAAAAGCACGGCTATTAAAAAAATAGGAAATGAAGCAGCGGCATAGTATATTATAAAAGAGATAATATAGGAGCTGAAAGCAAAAAGCATCATCCTTTTACGGCCTGCTACATCAGCTATAACCCCGGTCGGTATCTCAAGCAGGTTGACGGCTATTTCCCTGACAGCATAGAGAATACCGATCTCACTGTAGTCCAGACCCTTAGCCAGGTAAAACAGGATCAGGAAAGGAGAAAAAAACTGCAGATTTTTTAAAAAGCCGTACAGACAAAATTTATAAAACTGCAGGTCTTTTTTGTACATATCTTAATTTTATAATAAAAACTGTTTCCTGCAAGTTTTAAAGTATACAGATATAGTTTGTTAAACTGTAATTTTTTTTAAATTTACAGTTATGCATATTGCATACAGTTATAATAATTTTTAAAAGAAAAGTGCCCGGGATTAAAATTGTTTACAGGTTTTGCAAAACAGTGTATATTTTTTTATCACCAGTAAGAAATAAATTCTTGAACTGGGAATCACGGGCCAGTCCCTGCTCTACCAGCTTTTGTTTTAACTTTAGCTGGGAATCAGAAGGCAGTTTTCTAAACCGGGGCATGCTCAATCTGCCGGTTCCCCGTTTCGTTTCCCATTCCATATTATAACTTTTTAGTTTGCAGTCCACTGTTTTAATAAACTTTTCTCCCTTTGCTCTACTGCTGCTGAACTCAGCAAAAAATTCATAATTGCATTTCTCATAATCGCAATACATTATATAGAAAACCGGCTCCCAACCGCATTCATGCGCGCCTGCTGCCACTGCAGCAATTACCTGCTGTTCCGAAAGTTTTTCCCCGGTAAGGTTGGTAATACCCTCCCCTTTTTGCAGAAAACGAAATAAAGGGACCTGATTGTAAAAACCGCAAACCTCAATTAAATCATTCATGTCATAACGGTAAAGACCGGAAAGATTGTTAAGGAGCAGATAATACTTTTTACCTTTTTCAAGCTGATCTACGCGCAGGGTGGCGGGATTATCCTTCCCTTTCTGGTCAGCTTCAATAAATTCAAAGAAAAAAGCATGGGTTGCCAAAGCAGAATAGTCCCAGTCATTGCCCAGCACAATACCGCAGCGTGCTTCACTGGCCTGATAACCAAAAGCGCGGTAAACTGTTTTTTCCGGAAAAAAACCATCCAGTTTGTGCAGCATCTGTCTAAAGTTGCCCTGTTTCCAGATATTGACAAGTTCCAGGCCGGGCCAATAGTGCCGGAAGCGGAGTTTACTGCCATGCAAACGGCGCAGTTTTTCCAAAGCCCCGGCTCTGGCCGGATCAGGTTTAAGGCGGGCAAGGACTTGCTCACGCCGGTCAGGCGGCAAAAGCGCGCTGACATCTGCACGCATAGTACCGTCCCGGATATCCCGCAGCAGGTCACCATATTCATTCATGATAGTCTGATTAAAACGCAGATAAGTAGCCGGATTAAGAGCAATAATAAGCGTAATATTCTGCGCCAGGGCAAAACGCATCAGGGCGTAAAATTTGCGTTCATAATTTTTAATTTCCATTACAGCATAGGGAGCAGAGTAGGTATCTTTAAGTACTGCCGGAATGTTTTTCATACCCAGACCTGATACTGAACCAAACGGTGTACCGTCTTCCGTATATCCCTCTACTGCCGGCGCAACATAAGAAAGACATTTACCGTTATAAATTCCCGGATTATCCTTCATAGCAGCATAAAGCCAGAGTTTGTTTACCCGGTTTGTGCCGCGGCGGAAAAAAGCAGGAGAAATAGGTATCAACTTGGGTTTATTTGTAGTACCGCTGGTACGGTTATATATCAGCGGCCGGCCCGGAAACAGAATATCGCTTTTCCCCCGGCACATCTTTTCAATGTAGGGCCGGTGGTCTTCATAGGTCATGACCGGTACTGCCCGGCAATATTCACGGTAATCCCTGACAGCAGCGAAATTATGCTTCCTGCCGAAAACAGTGTCTTTGTTTTCAGTAAGCATGGCCTGCAGAAGACGCTCCTGTGTTTCCTGCACCTGAAAGCTTTGACGAAAATATTTTTTATATTCTTTTTTTCCAGCCAAGGTTACCAGCAGCCGTCTAAACCAGGGTTTATGCTTGAGATGAAGCATTTTAAAAAAATTCAACTCTGGTTTACTCTTTGCCTATGGCGGCGGTTGCGCAGATAGATCAATATATCCAGAAAAACGAGAAAACCGTTAAAAATATAGAGATAAATAACCTGGTCATAACTGTAAATAATTTTATGCATGGTGCCGGAGACATAACCGCCCAGAATAATAATTAGAAAAAAAATACTTTTCCCGCTGTTTTTGCCGGAACGGTAGGAACGGTAGATAGAAAAAGGCCAGGCCGCGCCAAAGCATACCAGCATTATTATCTCAAAAATACTTAAATTCATCGCGTATATTATAACATAATCAGGGTCTTTTATACGGAACAGCAGGCGCGGCTATGGTTTCGGGCGTGCACTCCAACGCCTAGCCTTTAGCAGTTTGCCGGGCTAAGCTCTTTTCCATACGGTAGTCATCCATTACGAAACCGGCTCCTATATTTTGAACAGTTGATCCAGCATTCTTGAAGCCCATTCGCCGGTACCATGCTATGGAACGGCTATTATTCTTGTTTACGGTCAGCCACAGGGTCCTGATTCGGTGTTCCCGGCAGATATCCTCTGCAAACTCCAGCATCGCGCGCCCGAAACCATAGCCGCGCCTGGATCTCCGTACGTATATCTTGCTTATCATGGCCGTTTTTGCCGCTTCATCCGGGACAATGGCCATGTAGCCCGCATTTTCACCTTCATGTAAAACAGTGTAGTACTCATATCCGTCCTCCATTTGAGCCGCAATCGCACTCGCACTCTGAAACTTGTCAAGCATGTAGTTAAGCTGTTCCTGACCAATAATGGATACATAGTGTTCTGTCCAGATCTCGCGTGCGAGCTTCACTACATCAGAAATCTGTTTTTTTGTTTGAACTCCTGTAATGTCAGTCATAGTTCTTTTTCAGGCCAGCGCCTGGTCAGTATCCCCACTCAATAATAGTTGGCCTTTATCCCCATCCGGGACGGCTCAAGACCAGCCTTATATAAATGTGCCGTATCAGAAAGCGCAATCACACGTGGCGTTGCCGTTGCATCAACACGTTCATCCATCAGAACAGTTGTTACAGATGACGGATGAAGAAAAAATGATGACCATACAGCCCTGACTGACAGGCCCAGAAGATGAGCAAGCCAGGTAAGGCCAAAACCTCCGTGGCAAAATACCGCAATCTGCGCATGTTTTTCATTATTTGATTGACCATTAAATGAATAAACATAACCATCACGAAACCACCCGAAGCGCTCAAACAATTTGTCACTATTAAATCTAACTTCGCAAAGGGCATCCAACCAAGATGAATCAGCCCCCGTTTCAGGATCACTTCGTAATGATTGCGGATTCTCATCAAACGCAGGCCAGCCGCTGCCGTCACTGGCTTTTAAAGACAACTCTGCCGCCCAAGGTAAAATTTCTACGGGTAACTGCAACAATGACTCAGAAAAAGATGCAGTTTTTATAGCCCTTCCCAGTGGAGAAGAAAATAGATAATCCACCTTCATGGTAGACAGATATTCAGCCAGCGCCACGGCCTCCAGCTCGCCTCTGGGAGTAAGTGAATCCAATTCATAATCAGGATCTCCGTGTCGGATGATATATATTCTCATAAAATTTCCGAACCTTAAACAAGCAGTGCCGATGCTGCGGATAAGCTGCAGCCCGCTTTAAGTATTCCCTCGACAGCTATATGATAGCATCGAAAAAATATTATTAAAGACTTAAATCAGATTGAGCTGCCAGCTCAATACGCTATCATGCAGTATACGAAAACAAAATTTATTTTGCACCGGTTTTTATTTTTTTTTCTTTTTAAGGTATTCTTTAAAATCAGCCAGTTTATCACTGGCTTCATCCCCCATACGTCCCTTAAGACGGAGCATTACCGCTTTCTGCAGATAAGAAAGCGTTTCCTGATCATTCCCCTCTTTTTTAAAAAGTTCTGCCAAAAGCATAAACAGCTTCCACTCCTCTTCCGGAGGCAGTTTCATGCGGGAGTTATAAAAAACATTGATATAATTTTCCCTTGCCAGCTTGAAAGCCTGCTTGCTTAACTCTTTTTCATCTACATCCTCATACAACCAGGCCAAATGCAGCCAGGTCTTGCCGATACGAAAGTCTATGGTGCGGGTAACTTTTTTGCAGAATAAAGTTAAATAATAGGAAGTGAAAACCGTTCCCATTGTTTTCTGCTCCCGGGATATATTTATATTTTCCTTCTTTTTCAGATTAACAAGCTCATTGTAAAGTTTTTCTTTGGATTTATCAGAGACAGTGAGAAAATCAGGTATATAATCAGAGTAAAGACACTCAGGACATGTCCAAATCTCATACGGCAGTTTATTAAAACCCTGGTAGACCTCCCGGAAATCAGGTTTTTTTTCCGAAATGCGCAAACGGGAAAGACGGATATTGTAAACTTCAAATTCTGTATAGCATAAAGGACATTTAATTGTTTTTTTATAGACATATTTTTTATCAGGCGGTGATATGGGTGCAGTAAATTCTTTATGCCCTTTAAGATAAATACTGGCTGTAGCTTCCTCGGCTGCAGCAGACTTGTCCTCAGACGCAGACTTGTCTTCAACAACCTCCAGATTGTCACTGTCTACATAAGTAAGCTGTTCATTCAGTTTACGGATACGTCCGCTCAGGGATTTCATGATCTTGAAAGCCATGCCGGGTTGTTTGTTAATAAACTGTTTGAAACGTTCTCTTTCTATAACCAGCACAACTGTCTGCTCCAACGCTTTTACCGTAGCACTGCGCGGCATGTCTTCCAGTATAGACATCTCACCCACAAATTCACCGGAGCCCAATTCCGCTACCTGAAGCATATCACCGGTTACCTGACTATTGATTAAAATTGCCACCTTGCCTTTTAGTATAATAAACATGTTATCACCGGCGGTTCCCTGATAACAGATAAAAGAACCGGCAGAATATTTGCTTAGTTTTCCCAGTTGCTTAAGCATTTCAATTTCCGACATAAATTATCCTTAAAGATATCTTTTAGTTAAGTGCAATATTCCACGATAAATCTTTTAACATTTATCTGTTCCAGCAGCACCTAAATACTAACATATATTTAAAAAAATAGAAATTTTTATACTTTGCCGGTATGAATTTAAATTCCGGACAAGTTTTTTTTTAGTCACATGTTACCTGCTCCTGCATATTTCCGCTGATCAACTGCTGCTCAGTATGCAGGATTAGCATCCGGTATTTGCTTTGAGTATTATTAAGGTATATTAGCAGGCTGCAGGAGGCGCGCGGAAATATACGGGTGTGCATTTTTATGAACCGGATATATACGATTAAAAAGCTTAACTTTTAATGTTATAATAAATAAATGTCCGGCAGACGTTTTATATTTTTCTTCATAGACGGCATAGGCGTAAACAGCAATGAACAAAACAACCCTTTTTTAATACCGGAAAATAAATTCTTTTTACAGAGTTTAAAGGGGACAACTGCTATCCCCTTTAACGGAAATATAAAAAAAATAGATGCCTCTCTTAAAACACCGGGAATACCGCAAAGTGCTACCGGGCAGACCAGCCTGTTTTCAGGTATTAATGCTGCCCAATACCTGGGCTGTCACCTGACCGCTTTCCCTAACCAAAAATTAAGAGCTTTACTTATCAAAAAAAATATCCTGAAACAGTTTATAAATGCCGGTAAAAAAGCGGTTTTCATTAACACCTATCCGGTAGCTAGGGATATAATGCAGGATATTAAAATAGACCGCGGCGGCCGGATATCCGACAGTAAACGCAGTGCCCGGATAGCGCATAGATTATCAGCTACCACGGTAATGGCTTTATCTACCGGCCAGCTTTTTTTTAATGCCCGGGATCTTATGAATGAACGTTCAGTATATCAGGACTTTACCAATGAACTGCTGAAAAACCGCATTCCGGGGATACAGAGATTTACCCCCCAAAGAGCAGGAAGTGTGCTGGCGCATAACCACCTTTCTTATGATCTCACCCTTTATGAATATTTTCAAACCGATAAAGCCGGCCACAGCCGGGAACCGGCCCGCTGCCGGGAACAGGTAAAACGTCTTAATCTGTTTTTAACAGGTCTGCTGCAGAACCTTGACCTTACAGTTACTACCCTTATCGTGACTTCTGATCATGGCAATATGGAAGACCTGTCTACCGGTGCGCATACCTGTAACCCGGTACCCTTACTGGTCTGGGGTCCGGAAAAAAAAAAAATACTGCAGTCAGAGAGCCTGGTGGATATAGTCCCTCAGCTGAACAAGGCTGCTTCCTTAAAATAATAAACAGCCGGCCTTGACTTACAGGCTTGATCCTGCAAATTCCTTATCTAAAAAGGCTGTTTAAGCTAAAGTATCTCTTTACGAAGCCTGGTCCAG
>CAZFAK010000125.1:0-8290 GCA_964517045.1 uncultured Spirochaetia bacterium
CTTCAGTAGATCAGCTCACTTATGAAGAATTTTCCCGCAGTATACCTAACCCTACCACTCTGGCTATTATCAATATGGATCCTTTAAAGGGATCTGCTATAATGGAAATTGATCCTACTATAACCTTTGCCATCATTGACCGCTTGTTCGGGGGTACGGGTGAGTCCCTCAAAGACAACCGGGAGCTGACGGATATTGAGTTATCGGTTATTGAAGGTATTGTGATCAGAATACTGGGCAACCTGAGAGAATCCTGGTCCAACGTGGTTGATCTGCGGCCCAAGCTGGGCAATATAGAAACCAATATTCAGTTTGCGCAGATAGTACCGCCTAATGATATGGTAGTACTGATAACCCTTGAAACCCGGATAGGCGATGTTGAAGGTATGACCAATCTGTGTATTCCCTATATTACCATCGAGTCTATTATTTCCAAACTGTCAGCCCAGTACTGGTATTCCAGTATCAGAAAAGGGGAAGATATAGAGAATCTGGAATTAATCAAGGATCAGATATTTGATGTTGGCCTTAATCTTATTGCCAAACTGGGTACCATTAAACTGACAATGGATCAGATTTCCAATCTGAAGAAAAATGATGTTATCCAGTTAAATACTAAAGTTAATGATCAGCTGGAAATGCAGGTCGGTACCAAGACAAAATATTTATACCGGCCCGGTAAACTGGGAACCAAAATGGGAGCCCAGATAACCAAAATACTTGACCAAAATCTTACCAATTTTATAGACGAGGAGAATGAAAATGGGTGATGCAAGTCTTTCACAGGATGAAATAAACGCACTTTTACAGGAAGCTGATGACCTGGAAAAAACAGATTCTTCAGCTGCGCCGTCACAGGCAAAAAAATCTGACGGCAGTGATACTGCTCAGGTCAGTGATTTGCAGACAGCCAATAAAATAATTACAGCCATTGCCAAGGCTCAGGCTGCAGCACTTTCTTCAATTGTCATGGGAGAGCCCAGTGCTTCGCTTGACTCAGGAAGTGTCAAGCCGCTTGATCAGGCAGCGGCGGACATGAAGGGAGAGGTGCTGGTGGTTAAACTGGCTTATGATTCACCATCTTCCGGTAATGTTTTTTATTTAATGAAAGCTGAAGATGCTAAAGAGCTGGCTAATGTTACCATGGGCTCCAAACCGGAAAAGCTGGATGATGATGCCCTGGCTTCTTTAAAAGACCCTTTTAACCAGATGGCTAATGGTTCCGACAGCCAGGTCTCAAGTGATTTTGGTTTTACCATCCACAATACCGGGCCCAAACTTACTGCCGGCAACGCACCTGATAATCTGACTATCCCCGCAGGCAGCTATTATACGGCAAATTGTGCTGTAAAACTCTCTGATGAAGTTACGGTAAATATGTTGAAACTCTATCCTGTGCCTTTTATCAATTCTTTAATCGCAGCTCAGAACAAGGGAGGTGACAGTTCGCTCAAGGATATGGATGAGCTGCTTTCGGATGGCGGCGGCAATGAGACAGCAAGCAATATACAAAATGCCAATTTTTCCAATCTGACCGAAACTGCTGAACCATCTGCCACAGGCAATATCAATCTTCTTCTGGATGTCCAGATGGAGGTTACGGTTGAACTGGGGCGGGCTACTAAAACAGTCAAAGATGTACTCTCGCTTGGAGAAGGATCTATTATTGAGCTGGATAAACTGGCCGGCGAGCCGGTAGATCTGCTTGTAAACCAAAAGCGTATTGCCAAGGGGGAAGTGGTTGTTATAGATGAAAACTTCGGTGTACGTGTAACCGAGATCGTTCATCCCAAAGCCCGTCTTGGTAACAATGAGGAAGAACAAACAAAATAATCTTCATATTGGTCTTGTCACAGCGTAATTTTTTCCGGATTAAATGTGTCGCTTTTATCAGGGGTTAAGATAAAAACTGCTTGTCTCTCAGATGTTAAGCATATTTTAAAATTAATTGCTGTTATACAAAATACTGATGTTCTGCTTGACCGGGAAGAACAGGAAATAAAAAATCATATACAGTATTTCAAACTGGCTCAGAGCGAGGCGGGTTTGGCAGGCTGCTGTTCTCTGTATATATATAACAGCAGTCTGGCCGAGATTCGTACTCTTGCCGTACTGCCTGCTTTCCGTAAAAAAGGAATCGGCAGGGAGCTGGTTAAGGCCTGTATCGAAATAGGCTGCCGGCAGAATATCAGCAGAATATTTACGCTTACTACCAAACCTGTTTTTTTCCGTAAACTGGGGTTTAGCGAGGTGGAAAAAGCCAGCTTACCGGAAAAAATATGGAAAGATTGTTCTCAATGTAAATACAGAGACCAATGTCCGGAGACAGCCCTGCTATATGTTAACCGATAAAAAATATTTTTGGTTGCTTGTTTTTTTGCTCAGTTGTTTATTCCACTGCAGGAATTATATACGAAGAGAAAATAATCTTAACCATTGCCGTCTTAACATTGATTTTACAAGCCGTGCTCTGCGCAACAGTTACGGCGTAAGAATCTCTTTACGGATAAAAGTTATTGCGCCCGGCGGCAGCAGGAAAGAGATCTATATATCACCTTCCCGGAAGCACTCCTACCGCTTTCTGGGTTTTTACAGTAATCGGCAGTTTACTTTAGAGCGAATTTTTCATTATGCACGGCCCGGCTCTTTTAATTTTTCTGTTTTACTTTCCAACCGGCAGGGTTTTTTTTATAAAACCAACTATATTGTGCAGGCAGCTTTGCTTACACCGGTCTGTGACAGTGAGCTTATGAACCGGGGTATAACCAACCCCGGGCCTGTTATACACTGGCAGCGGGTGCCGTACGCACGCAAATACCGTATTCAGATTGCGGCCGGCAAGGATTTTTCCGGTCCTTTATTTGACAGGGAGGTAAATCTCCGTTTTTTTCGGATACGCTCGGGACTGCAGCCAGGGCGTTATTACAGAGTGCGCATAAAAGCTCTGCGTTCTGATACGCCTTCTTTTACAGTAAACCCTTTAAATTTGCCCTGCTTGAGCTTTCAATGGTAAAGTTCAGCAGCGGTTATTTTACTATGGGTAAACCACCGGCTGTTTCCGGTACCAGCGCAGAAGAGCCGCCGCACCAGGTTTACCTCTCCTCCTTTGCTATTGATAAATACGAAGTTACTCTGCAGGAGTATACTCTTTTCCTTAATACCTGCTCTTCACCGCAGTTGCATTATAATAAATATATGGCGGACCCGGACCGGGCCGGTATTGTTTACAGGGATGGTGAATACCACGTTCTGTCAGGCCGCCGGCTGTTTCCGGTTGTGTTTGTCAGTTATTATAATGCAGCTGCTTTTGCATCCTGGAGGGGAATGCGTTTACCTACTGAAGCAGAGTGGGAATACGCTGCCAAAGGCAGAACCTACAGCGATTATACTTTTACTAATATGAAGGAGCAGCATTATCCTTTTGGTTTGCACCTGTCCAATGTTTTTCCGGTTACCAATTTTGCTGAGCTAAAAAGTAGCAGCGGTTTATATAATATCTGTGGTAATGTCTGGGAGTGGTGTGCTGATTGGTATGACCCCAATTATTACGGTTCCTCCCCGCTTACCAATCCGGAGGGCAGAATGACTGATAATACCAGAGTTGTACGCAGCGGATCTCCGGCTTATGCAGCATATAAAGCACGTTTAACCTACAGAGATCATGAATATCCGGCGGTTATCTCTCCTTATCTCGGGTTCCGCTGTGCTGTCAGCACTGAAGAATAAGAGTATGCTTTAAAAAAATTTTTAAAAATTTTACTTTTTTTTCAATTATATAACATTTATAATGTATAGCAAGGGGAATACTCAGACGGAATTATAATTATTGTATAATTCCCGGTAAAGTTCCGGACTTTCATTTTTTATCTTTGGCAGCTTAAGGTTTTTAATATTTAAACTGTTGGCTATGTATAAGGCATAACAGTTTAACCATTCTGAATCAAGCTCTAGAAGATAATCTAAAAGTGTTTTTAAATTGAGGCTGTTTTGTATTTCCCGGTTTTGTTCAAGTACTGTTTCCCGTTCGGCAGTAATTATTTCAAAAAAGGGCTCACAGATCCTGCGGGGCAGGATATTTTCTACAGTCTCCAGTGAGGTAGCATAAAGCTTGCCGTTATTTGATTTGATGCCGTTCAGGGCGATCTCAATATTTTTGGCTGCGTACTGGTAAGCTATAATATTGTACAGGGTATTGATCTGACGCTGAATCATACGGCTAAGGTCACTTTCCAGTACTTCGCTGAAATTTATATTTTCCCTGCGGAAGAGATCAATATAATACATATTTCTTTTTATATTATTGATTTTGGCAAGCAGATAGGAGTTTATCTGTTTGTTTGTCTCTTCGTCCGGTTGGGTGAAAAATTTAGGCATATAGGCTGATATTTCATGATTTAAATTTTCCGCTTCCGGCCGGGCCAGTAACTCTTTAAGCAGTATTTTTTCACATTGCGGAGTTTTATAAAAATTATTCAGCAGTACTTTTATTAAAAAAGCAGTTGTGCCATAGTCATTACTTTCTTTTAAAAAATTTATAGCTGTGTGCGAGATAAACTTGCTTTTTATTTTATCGCGTAGTGACAGGATAAGGGATAACACCGGATGTTTAAGCTGCGGGTGGCTGAGAGGAATCTTTATTATGGTTTCATAAGCACGTAAGACATTAAAATTAGACAGCAGCCTGAGATATTGCTGCTGGCTGGCTGCCGGGACATTGTCGTTTATTATTTTTTCCTGTTGCTTAAGCGCCAGATCAATAAGGTAGTCATTGCTGTTATGGGAGATGTTGTCTATCAGTTTAATAGTTTGGTTGATGTTGCTTTTATCAAATTGTTCTTTAATAAAATTTTTAGAATCCTGCTGATAACGGCTGTCACCGGCTTCGATCAGTATGGCCGAAGCTTTGATCTTTACAGCTGTATGCTGGTCGTTTAAAAAGGAATGTATGAGCTGGTTTATATTTATGGCACTGTCAGAGCAGTTTTGATTGTTAACGAAATTAGACAGATAGTTTAAAAATATAATTTTGGTTTTATTGTTTTTAATATGGTGGATATGATCAGCTGTATCAATCAGAGGGCGGTGAAAGGTATTGCCGAAATAATCAAAAACTTTGGCAGCTATCTGTGAATCCTCAAAACGGTTAAGCAGGTTAATAATATCATTATCAGCTTCATTGGTATCTATATTTTTCATAGATTCAATAACAAACAGAATAAGGTTTTTATCATTCTGGTTCAGTATCTGCTTCATCTGTTTAATAGCACTGGCGCCTTTCATTTTTTTTACCTCTTCCAGCATATCAAGCTGTTTGGGTGATGTCTCGCGGATGTTATTAAGCAGCTCCTTAATATATTTTTTTTTGGTTTTTAAAGTAATAAATAACAGGATCAGCGATAGTCCGATAACCAGATAAATAAAACTGCCTGGAGTAAAATTTATTTCAAACATGGGGTTTACGTTACTGTCCAGATTGCTGATATTGATCTGACGGGGAGTGCCGGTAAAGAGCAGCAGTATACCGGCAGCAATACTGCCCAGGGCAAAAATTACATTGTTTATAAAGGGTACGGCGTTGGTTTTAACTTTATTACTTAAAGCTTTAAACAACGGCTGAAAAACCGGGAAGTGAAAAGCTTCTTTGGCAATATAGTAACCGTAGCGGCCCATAATTATAAAAAAGTAACAGAAGCTGTAGCGCAGCAGTATAAAAAAACCGAAAAATACCAGCGGCAGTATCTGCAGAATATTGGTCAGTCCGAAAATTTTTATAAGAAAAGAGGTAAAAATAAAAAGTATAAAAAAAGTTAAAAGCGTAGAATAACCGCGGATCTCGCCAAAGGTTTTGGCAATGGCCTCTGCATTGCCGCCATGGTATTTATCAACTATAAACATATATACATAGTCATAATACATAACCAGAAAGGCAACTATAAAAGATATAATTGCCAGAAATAAAAACAATTTTGATTTTTTTAAGTTTTTGAAGTTATTCATTATGGCATGGAAAATTTTCTCCGATTTATTTTCTTTTTTTCTGCTTTCTGCATACTGTCCCAGAATATAACGGGATATAAGAAAACTGCCGGCTAAAAGGAAAGTCCATACCGGTATCAGATAAATATTTTCACTGTGGTTTTCCAGAGCCTGCATAACAATATGACTCTCTGACATTAAGGACTGCAGACCGGCTGCCCCCAGCCCCCGGGCAGTGATGAAATCAAGTAACTGTCCGGTAGCAAAACCGCCCGCTGCAAAACCGAAAATAGTCCCGGAAAGGATGGTTGGCAGGAGTCTTTTTAATTGCCGGATATCATAGGCAAATTCTGCTATATTGAGGAGCAGAGTTTTGATAATATAAAAGGACAGGTAGCCTAGAATAAACAGCAAACCGGAATTTATTTTGATATGGGGGAAGAACAGCAGCAGTACGCTGTTTATGATAAGGAGAAAGGTAAAGGAAAATATTATTAATTTATTATAACCGTAAAGAGATGTATGGGAGCGGATATAATTAAATAAAAAGGTAAAAAAGACAATGCAGCTGTAGCTTATAAGAAATATAAGCGGGATTCGGCCGGTGCCGTAGTTTTTAATGAATATTGATTCAGCAATATTGAGACCAATACAGCCTGCTACGGCAACAATAAAATTTAAAAGAAAAAAAATGCCCAGCAGACGCCATTCGCCGGTATGGACATTTAAAAAATTTTCAATTTTCCGTTTAATGATCATGTACGCCGGTTGATCTCTCTGATACGTTTGGAAAAAGCCTGAATAATATTAAAGGAGAGCTCGGCGTTTGTTTTCATCATATTGCGGAATTCTTCACCTTTGATAGTAAGCAGGGTACAGGCGTTTTTAGCCCGTACTGTAGCAGAGCGTGGTTCGTTTTCAATAATAGCCATCTCACCAAAGTAGCCGGTCTGTTCTATAGTGGCCAGTACTTTGGTTTCTTCTCCGGTCTGTTTGATAACCTCTACTGATCCGGAAACTATAACATAGGCTTCACTGCCGCTTTCACCCTCTTTAATAATTATTTCGTCTGCTTTATATGATTTTTCTTCGGTAATTTCTTTTAATTTGAGCAGATTTTCAAGTTCAAAGTTGCTGAATAGAGGTACTTTTTTTAGAAAAATAAGTACCTCCATCGTTGAAAGTGTACTCATAACGGTTTGTTAAAATTTTATCAGCTAACCGCAGTCAGCTAACTGCTGCAGGTGATCTAATAAAAATGTTTCAGGATCCTCCTGCGATCATAAGGTAGTCGGTAAACTCAATGCCTTCGATATATTTATCCCAGGTGTCGGAGAAAGTGTCACCCTCTTTAGCGGTCTGGATGAATTTTTTTAATTCTTCCTGCAAATCTTCATTGCTCTTGTCTGTACCCCAGCCAATGTATTCTTTACTGCTTACAGCAGCATGCAGGATCTGTTCCGGGTCAATAATATAAATAGCCGCAAGATTGGAGTCCAGAATAGTAACCGTGCCTTTTTTGTTTTTAAGATCTTTCATCTGGTCATCAGTGCTGTCAGAATGATAGTAGGAGAAAGTTTCACCAACGTCTTTTTCTTTTTGTTTGATATTTTTATAGTAAGAAGAACCCTTATAAATTATAATAGTTTCTTTGGTTAACTGGTTCAGTGATTTAATCCTTTCATGTCCCTGCAGGGTAACCAGTATCTGTTTTATAGGCAGTACTTTTACAAAGTTCATTTTTTTTTCGCGTTCCGGCCGTATAGTAACGTTATCAGCGATTACGTCACATTCATTGAATATGTCACCGCTGAAATATTCATCAATGTTTTTTTTGATGACCAGCTCTAACTCAAGATCATGGTTCTCGGCAAATTCTTTAATAAGATCATGGTGAAAACCTGACTTTTTATCTTCATTCAGTACACCTTTGCGGATACGTATACCTACTTTAAGTGTATCTGATCTTTTTATATCTTTCCAGCTGCGGGCCGTTAATATGCTCAGTAGCAGAAAGTTGATTATTAGTAATTTTTTCATATTAATACTCCTTAATTTATAAGCAAATGGTTATTATACTTTATTATATAAGTAAATTATTTAAATGTCAACCGGAAATTAATAATTTTCCGCTTTTGCTTTTTAAGGCAATATATTATTTTTTGTTTTATATTTATATTCGTTTTATTTTGCGTGTCCAAAGGGAACGACGGAAGCGCTGCCCTGCTTGCGGTTTCATCCTGAAACCGATGCAGGGCAGGTTGCGCGGCCTCCGTGCCGCGCCGGTATTATAACCGGCTAATAAAACATACTG
>CAZFAK010000126.1:0-8281 GCA_964517045.1 uncultured Spirochaetia bacterium
GTGTCCAAAATATAACATGTTAAGCAATTTTACAGGTATTAAAAATCACACCCTTTTTAATGTAAATTTTTAAAATTTTAAAGGTTAATGTTATAATTAAGAGCCGGTTATGAAATATAAAAAAGTATTTATGAAAAAACGCATTTTAAAAGGGGCAACTACTGTTTTCCTGCGCCATGGCTACCGGGGTGCTACTATGCGCAAAATAGCGGATGCCTGTAATATGCCCTTTTCTTCTATACAGTATTATTATGCGCAAAAGCAGGATATTTTCAGTGATGTATGTGAACCGGCCCGCCGTAACACTGCTCATCTTTTGGATATGCTGGCCCGTCCTACTCTGGAAAACGGCTGTGTCAGTTCGTGTCATATCGCAGCGTGTACCAAAGCCATGCAGGAGAATCTGCAGGCGCATAACCGTGAGATACAGGTTGTTCTAACAGCAGCCAGAGACACTAAATACAGCCGCCGCAAGTATGAAATTACAGCAGCTATGAAAGAGACCATGCTGCGGATATTAAATATTTATACAGAGCGCTGCGGCGGAGAGGTAAAACTGGGAAAGTCTGACCACACATATCTGGAGTTAATGGCTCGCATGGTGGTGGAGTTTTATGCGGTCTGCGCGGAAAAATATAAGCCGCAGCCGTGGGTTTATAACAGCATTTATAAAACCATCCATCTTACTTATGATGCTCTCTGGGGTTTTATTAAAGGATCAGGAAGGGAAAGTTTTTCGGATAAAAAAATCAATGTTTAAGAGTTTTAAACGCAACCGCAGGCTGGTGCAGGAGATAAACAGATACCTTGGTATTATGGACCGGTCTTTTCAGGTTTTTAATAATGCTGTTACCTACTGGCTGCACAACGGTCCGGATAATACTTTTCAGCAAAAAATGGAAAAGGTTACCGGGTTTGAACATGAAGCGGATGATCTGGTTCACAATATAGAAAAAGCACTTTATAAAAAGTCATTACTGCCTGAGGTCCGGGAAGATATTATGCTGATGCTGGAGAGTATGGATGATGTTATTGACCAGTCTCACTCTCTTCTGCAGGATATATACAGTCAGCAGATCGCTTTTGCTCCATCCTGCAGAGAGGACATGTTAAAGCTGCTGCAGATTACCCTGGAGACACAGGGTTACATAGCTCCGGCGGTAAACAAGCTTTTTGAGCGCAAACAGGACATAAGTGAAGATCTGGTAAAAATAAATGAGTATGAAGCACAGTGTGATGTGTATCAGATTAAAATTATCTCCACTATTTTTAGTTCCGGTGAAGAGGGTTCCCGTAAAATACTGCAGCGGGATATTGTTAAAGAGTTGGGACACATAACTGATTTCTGTGAAAATACAGCTGATGTTATAAGTATTATCAATGTAAAAAAGGTTTATTGAATTGTATTTCGGAGCCGGACTTTTCCTGGGCTGGGCTCTCGGAGCTAATGACAGCGCCAATATTTTCGGCACAGCAGTTACTTCCGGCATGGTTAAGTATACTACCGCTGTAATACTGGCAGCCCTGTTTATTATTACAGGAGCGATTCTCCAGGGGGGAGAAGGTATGGAGACAATCAGCGGCCTTACGCCGCCCTCCCTTAATACTGCATTGCTTATTACCCTGGCTGCTGCTTTGACTGTAACCGTAATGACGGTATGGAAACTGCCGGTTTCCACTTCCCAGGCGGTTGTAGGCGCGATAGTAGGTACGGGTTTGATGCAGGGCAGTTTACATACTGCCGCCTTGACCAGGGTTTTTATTTGCTGGGTAACTACTCCTCTGGGAGCTTTTTTGGTAAGTATAATCAGTTATATAGTTTTACGTAAAGTTTTTCAGCTGTTGCGGCCGTCAATGATAAGTGAGGACTTTATCTACCGTGCCGGCCTGCTGGCAGCAGGCTGCTACGGCGCTTATGCTCTCGGAGCTAATAATGTAGCTAATGTTACCGGCGTGTTTACCGGACAAGAGTCTGGTATGCTTGCTCTCGGGCCGGCTTTATTACTGGGCGGCTTGAGTATTGCGCTGGGTGTATTAACCTATAGTAAAAACGTAATGACCACTGTGGGGCGTTCTATTGTTAAACTTAATCCCTTTGCCGCTTTGATTGTTATGCTGGCTCAGGCTGTTACGGTTCATTTCTATGCCCTGGTCGGAGTACCGGTTTCCACTTCCCAGGCAGTGGTCGGCGCAGTGCTTGGTATAAGTTTTATCAAAGGCTTACAGACTTTAAATTTCCCCTTAACCGGTAAAATTTTTCTGGGTTGGATAACTACTCCGGTTGCTGCCGGCCTGCTGGCAGCTGCCATGTTTTATCTTGGCAGAACATGGCTGGCCTGAACAGTTGTTTTTAAAAAATTACTTGTTTTTTAGACAATGTTTATTATAATTACAGGAGATATATATCATGTTTATAAAAATTTTAAGACAACACTTATATAAAATAAGCTGCTTTTTTGCGTTAATGCTTTTATTTTTATCTTTTAGCGGCTGCAGAAAGGACACCGGGTCAGGTCCCTCTTCATCAGATGAGAACGGGGACAGCCTTAGTGTAAAAACCAGGACGGTCATGGACCTGACGCCTTCTCTTATCGGAAACTATCCTTTGAGTCTCGGCCCTTATGAGTTCAGTGTATATAAGCTGCCCGGTTATACGACCAATGACTTGATCAGCGGTGATAAATGGTGGTATGATGCAGTAGTATATGAGGTGTTTACGACTGCTTTTAATGACGGCGCTTTGCCTACTACCCGTCTTGATTATCTGAAAAATTATCTCGGTGTTGATGCTGTATGGACCACGCCGGTTTTTGCCAGCCCTTCTGATCATGGTTATGATGCCACCAATTATTACGCGGTCAAGCCTGAACTGGGCGGCAACTCTGCTTTTACGACCTATGTAAGTTATGCCCATCAGCTGGGTCTGAAAGTAATTCTGGATCTGGTTATAAACCACTGCAGCTCCCAGCACCCCTGGTTCCAGGATTCCAAAAGCAGCAGCAGCTTCTACCGTAACTGGTTTGTCTGGACCAATACCAATGTTGATCTGTCAGCCTGGAGCCTTCCCTGGGGCGGCGGCAGCTGGAATGATGTCTGGCATTACAGTGCCGGCAGCTATTATTACGGCGGTTTCTGGGCCGGAATGCCTGATTTCAATTTGCGTAATACTAATGTGTTTAATTTTTTCAAAAATGTCAGTTATCATTATCTTGTTGATAAAAACGTGGACGGATTTCGTATGGACGCTGTCCGATATCTGATTGAGGAAAGCCCGGGCAGCGGTCAGCGGGATACTGCTGCGACGCTTACTTTTTTAAACAACTATATGGCTTATATTAACAGTATCAAGGATACAGCCCTGATAGTAGGTGAAGCATGGACCAGTGATGATCAGACCGCGCCCTATTATGACAGCGGTAATGGTATCAGCCAGGCCTTTTATTTTGATTTTTACTATCAGTTGCTCAACACTTTACAAAGCGGTAATAATTCATCACTCAACTCCTTAATTAACAGTTTTCCCGCCATACCGCGTTATTTTCTTTCTCCTTTTCTGGATAACCATGATGAACTCAGCGGTAATAATCGTCTTATAGACAGTTTAAGCGGTAATACAGCCAAGGTTAAACTGGCAGGCGGCATTCTGCTTACTTTCCCGGGTACACCGTATATTTATTATGGTACCGAGACCGGGCAGAGCAAGGGCAGTCAGACAGGTGATACAGCCAAGCGCCAGCCCATGGACTGGACTGTGGTAGAACAGCAGCAGCAGGATACGAATTCTGTTTTAAACTTTTACCGTAAGCATATATTTTTGCGCGGACAGGAGCAGAGTTTAAGAAGGGGCCATATACAAACTGTTTCTGTTGATGATAGCAGTTTATTGTGTTACTTAAGGTCCGGATCTTCCGGCACTTATCTTGTTGCTGCCAATCTCAGTGATACGGAAGAGGTGTTTTTTGCTGATCTAAGTAGTACTGCTTTGCATAATGGTCAGACATATGAGGTCTATAAACTCAGTATCGAATAGTTGTTAGCTTTATTATTTTTTATCCGGATTTTTTTAAGAGCGCAGTCAGGAAGGGACAGTTATCGTAAAAACAGAAAACAATGTTACAATATAAAATATGACCATGCAATTTCCTTTTACTAACAGCTATAAGCGGGTACCTACCCGCGTAGTCAGAGCAGGCAATCTGTCCATAGGCGGGGATAATCCTGTCCGGCTCCAATCAATGACCAATACCTTACCCAGTGAGATAGACAGGAGTATCGAACAAATTAAAGAGCTGCAGGCTGCAGGCTGTGAACTGGTCAGACTGGCTGTACCATCGGTCAAGGAAGCGCGGCAGCTGGCTGTTTTAAAAAAAAAATTACAGCAGCAGAAAATTTTTATTCCTTTATGCGCTGATATCCACTTTCAGCCGCATGCAGCTGAGCTGGCTGCAGCTGTGGCAGCTAAGGTAAGAATTAATCCTGGTAATTACAGTGAAAAAAAATTTGTTGATCCGGATATGGACAAAACCCGATATCAGGAGCATCTTAACCGGATTGGAAGCAGACTTAAATCTTTGATAAAAATATGTAAAGAAAATCAGACAGCAGTCAGAATCGGAGTTAACCATGGTTCTTTATCTCCACGCATTAGCAGCCGGTATGGTAACACACCAGCCGGGATGGTAGCCTCTGCCCTGGAATTTATTGAGCTTTTTGAAAAAGAGCATTTTAAAGAACTGGTAATCTCACTTAAGGCTTCCAATACTGCTGTCATGGTGCATGCCTGCCGTCTGTTTATAGCGCAGCTTAAAGAGCGCGGCCGTGATATCTACCCTTTACATCTCGGTGTAACTGAAGCCGGCAGTGGTGAAACGGGCCGTATCAAATCAGTAATCGGCTGCGGCGCCTTACTGACTGACGGTATTGGCGATACTATCCGCGTTTCTTTGACTGAAAAGGCAGTGTCCGAGTTAAAAACAGCACGGCAGATAGCTGATTATGCCCGGACTTTAGCCAGGTCAGCTGCTGCCCGTGTTAATTACCGACTTAAACTACCTCATCCTTTCAGTTGCCGTAAGCCTGATTGTAGTTATCCAAAAGTTTTAGAAAATTTTACTTTTCCTCTGGTTGTAGCGCCGGCACCAGCAAAGCATTCTTCATACCAGCCTGATATTTATTGTGCGCCGGCAGCAGCAGAGGCAGCAACACTTTACTTTTCACCGGCTTATACCCGCCTGTATACGGAGCAGCAGAATAAGGTTCAGTCTTTAATATTTAAAGTATATAAAAATGATCCGGAATCTTTTACAGACAAAAAGCAGCAGATACTACCGGTCATCTCGGTTGATGATTTTAATCAGCCGCATACTGTAAGGGAACAAATACTTTTTTTAAGGGATAAAGGTGTAAAAGCTCCGGTTATTTTACGGCTGCCGTCTTTTAAACATGGTTCTGATACCGGTATTACTACCGCGCTCTTTCTTTCCGGTCTGCTGCTGGATGGTTTACTAAATGGTATTCAGTTATGCCGGGCTACAGCAGCTGATTTGAAAACTGTTTTTTTATCCCTGCAGGCCGCAGGCCGCAGGGTTTCGCAGGCAGAATATATTACCTGTCCTACATGCGGCCGTACAAATTTTAATATTGAAAAAACAGCTGCTGTTATAAAAAAGAAAACTTCTCATCTAAAAGGAGTCAAGATTGGCATAATGGGGTGTATAGTAAATGGTCCTGGTGAGATGGCTGACAGTGATGTGGGTTATGTCGGCAGCGGTCCGGGAAAAGTTCATCTGTATCTTGGCAAAGATATTTATAAAAAAAATGTACCTCAGTCCCGGGCAGTGGAAGAACTGATCAAACTGCTTAAAAAAGAGGGCTTCTGGCAGAGATCAGAGCAGGGTTAGTTTTTTATGGCCTGTATTGGTTACGAGTACTGTATGTTCAAACTGAGCTGACCAGGAACCGTCTTTGGTATAAACCGTCCATTGGTCGTTTTGGTCCACATATATTTCCGGGCTGCCCATATTAATCATTGGTTCCACAGTAAAAATCATACCCGGTTTAAATACAGCTCCTTTTTTGCTGCAGGCTGCGTGATATACAAACGGGGGCTCATGAAATTTACGGCCGATACCATGTCCGCCGAATTTGGTTACAATACCGTATCCGAACGGCTCTATATAACGGGCAATAGCCCTGCCGATATCACTGAAATATTTGCCCGGCTTTATCTGGTCTATGCCGGTATACATTGCTTTTTCTGTACGTTTTACCAGGTCAATTACCGGCCTGGCAGCTTTACCGATAATAAAGGTGCGTGATGTATCTCCATGATATCCGTCCAGTTTTACGGTAATATCTATATTAAGAATATCACCGCTTTTTAAAACAGTGCCGGCAGAGGGTATACCATGGCAGACAACATTATTCAGGGAGGTGCAGACACTTTTGGGAAAGCCGCGGTAATTAAGGGGAGCGGAGCGGGCACCGGCATTGGTAGTAAGTTTTTCTATGAGATCGTTAAGATAAAGTGTGGTTACTCCTTCTTTTACTTCCCGGCCGGCCTGTTCCAGAATTTTAGCGGCCAGCAGACAGGCACGGTAGGTTTTCTTAATCTCAGCCGGTTTTTTAATTTTTATCATACAATATCCATAGCTTCCTCAAGCTCTTCAAGATAGCGTTGCCGCAGGTGTTCCGGTTTTTTAATATGAAAAGATCCCAGCCAGTTGTTCATAAATATTTTTGCTTCTTTAAAGCCGTTAAAGCTTATTTTAAAATCAACTACGCTGTTATCATTTTTATCCGGAAATGATACATTTTGCATAGCTTTTATGTCTTTTTTTAAAATAGTATAGTCAATAAAAAACCTAAAAGAGATTGTTATGGTTTTTCTTTCGTTAAGATCAATAAAGATATTTTTGCTGGCATTAATTTTATTGATTACATTTTGTTTTTTCTCTTTCAGTTGTTGTGTGCTTAATTGTTCTCCCGGGCGTATCAGGGGAAGGGTGATGTCGTGGATAAAATCGATACGGTATTTTTTTATAAGCCGGGAAGCAATATCCAGGGAGATTAGATACCAGTTTTCGGAATAGTAGCAGAAAAAAAAAGGAATGATGGTGATATTGCTTTTATTTTTATAGGAAAAAACTACAGCTTTTTGTTCCAGTACTGCTTCCAGGAGTAAACCGGATGAAGCCCGGGCCTGGGGGTCATTGGTTCCGGAGGAAAAGTGCAGAATAAAGGAGTCATTACGCAGGTTGTGATTATCTTTAAATATATTTACCTTTTCCGATAACTCCTGTTTAAGAGAATCACTCCCGGCTGCAGGTTTTTCTTTTTTAAAAAAGGAGTTGTCCTGACAGTAAAACCGTTCTTCATCCGCATCAAATTTAACTTTAAAAAAAGGGAAAAGACGGCCGATCTCCTCCAGGTCCCGGTTAAGAGTTTTGGCAGAAATTTCGTATTCAGCTAAAACAGAGGAGCGGGCCAGGCCGGAACTCCCGCTGGCTGCGAGCCATTTCATCAGGTCAATGATACGTTCAATTTTTTTTTGAGCTGCCATTCAGATCATCTCTCTTATTTTTTTTTTATACCATGCTGTGGCTGCGGCCGGATCAGGGTCCCGGGACAATCCCGTAACCATAGCTATACGTCGGGCACCGGCTGCCAGGACACTGTTAATATTATCACGGTTAATACCGCCCATAACGGTAAAGGGTTTGGGCCAGAGCCGGGCCAGTTTCCTGACAAGAGCTGTGCCGGTGGGTGTAACAGCTGTTTTTTTGGTATTGGTCGGAAAAACCGGGCCTATATTAAAGTAGGTAACACCGGCTTTCACTGCTGCTGCCGCTTCTTTTTCATTGTGGATAGAGGCGCCGATAATCAACTCGGGATAAGTTGCGGCTGCTTTCTGCCAGTTCATGTCCTCAGTTCCCAGATGGACGCCGTCAGCGTTACATTTTTGCGCCAGTTCAGGATCGTCGTTGATTATCAGCAGGGCGTGATAGCGGTCAGTAAGTTTGCGGTAAACAGAGCCCAGGCGTATTTTTGCTGCAGGCGGCATATCTTTTTCCCGCAGCTGTACAATCCTAGCACCGCCCTCCAGTACAGCCTGGAGCAGGGTAACTGTTTTGCCTCCAGGCGTAAAGGTACTGCATATCACCGGATAAATATCAGTGTTCATGAAAGCAGAAACTCTTTCCTCAGGCTGCATGATGCGGAGTTGTTTGATGGTACATATTTAATTATAACATGCTGCATAAAAACTATAGTGCGTTAACTT
>CAZFAK010000127.1:0-8262 GCA_964517045.1 uncultured Spirochaetia bacterium
GGCGGATCAGTCCTTTTTATATACCTGCTTTTATTGGTAATATTGCTTCCGGTTTCATAAGTATGATGTACGGTATTACAGGTCCCAACTACAGTATACAGTCTGCTTGTGCTACCGGCAATCATGCTATTGCGTCAGCTATTATGCTTATCAAGAGCGGGCAGGCGGATGTAATGCTGGCCGGGGGAACTGAGGCAGCTATCACTCAGTCTGCAGTAGCCGGTTTTGCCAATATGAAAGCACTTTCTACCAAGTATAATCAAACCCCGCACCAGGCTTCCCGGCCTTATGACCGGGACAGAGACGGTTTTGTTATTGCCGGCGGTGCTGCCACTCTTATTATCGAAGATTATGAACATGCCCGGAAAAGGGGCGCGGATATATTATGTGAAATCAAATCAGTCGGTCTCAGCGGTGACGCCTATGATCTTGTTATACCCCATCCCAAAGGGGACGGTGCTTTGCTTGCTATGCAGAATGCTGTAAGACAGGCAGGTATTAACACAGAACAAATTGCTTATATAAACAGTCACGGTACAGCAACTCCTCTTGGTGATAAAGCAGAGGCTGCTGCTATTTATAAACTTATTAAAGGTAATGAACAGGGGTTGCATGTTTCTTCAACCAAGTCCATGACCGGCCATTTGCTGGGGGCTACGGCAGCGCTGGAAGCTGTTTTCACTATATTAGCTGTAAAAGAAAACAAAATACCGCCTAATACCAATATATTTAATATGGATGAGGAGATAGTTTTAAACTGTATTAATACCCAAACAGTTGAAACCAAAGTAGAAACAGCTTTGTCCAATTCATTCGGTTTCGGGGGGCATAACTCCTGTCTTTGTGTAAGCAAAGTTTAAAATCTAAAGCAGATGCCTGCATGCCGTCTCAAATCCATTAAGGTTGCACCGGCATTATTAAACAAATATCTGGTTAAACCGCTGCCCCGGCAGCGTATAAATACGATCAAGCCTGGTGAAAACAGTGATTTCAGGAGGACGGCTGTATTACCGTATAATCTGCAAACACTCACCGCTGCACGTTCATTGCATTATAGTTCCAGGATTATCCTGGAAGCTGCCTGCGGTAAGGGTGATTTTTTAACTGATATAGCAGCTGCCAATCCGGACTGTTTTTATATTGGTGTGGATTATGCTTATCCGGTTATACTGCGGGCTGTAAAAAGGGCAGCTGCCCTGATGCTTGATAATATTCTTTTTTACTGGGGTGATATCAAAATTTTTTTAAAATATGACTTCGAGAAAACGGTTTTTACGCAAATCTTTATTAATTTTCCTGACCCCTGGCCTAAACGCAAACATCATAAAAGAAGAATTATACAAAAAGATACTGCCGGATTGTTCTGTAAGGCACTGCAGCAAAACAGTTGGCTGGTTATTGCTACTGATATAAAAGAGCTGTACATGTATCATAATAATGTATTAAAGGAATTTCCGCAATTGGTGTTTATGAACAGTCATGATCCTTTCACGATACCCTATTCGGGCTATAAAACAGCTATTTCAACTTATGAACAAAAAGGGGAAGCGGCCGGAAGGCATATATATTATGCGGTATATAAGAAAATCTTAGAAAAAGAAAGATTTTCGTTTTAATTTTTTCGGCTGGGGAAAGTCACTTTTTTTTTCTGTCCGGGCCAGTTGTTCATAGACAGCTTTTTCTTTGCCAGATAATCTCACCGGAATATTTATGAGGACTTTCACATGCATATCACCCCTGTGACCGCTGTGTACATCCGGCATGCCCTCTTTTTTTATACGCAGAATCTTGCCATGCTGGGTGCCGGGAGGAATTTTAATTCTGACTGTTTTGTTTTCGATAGTTTTTATTTTAATAACATCCCCCAGAGCAGCCTGGCTTACACTGATGGGAATCTCGCAGTAGAGATTGTTGCCTTCCCGGTGGAAAATATCGTGCGGTTTTACACTTATGGTAAGATACAGGTCACCCGGGGTACCCATACTCACCGCTTCTCCCTCACCTGTTTTTTTAATACTTTGTCCGTCAGCTATACCCGGCGGAATGGTTGCGGTGATATTTTTCTTTTCTTTGACAATGCCGCTGCCGTTACAACCGGAACAGGGAGTGGTAATAATGGTACCTTTACCATGACAGCGGTGACAGGGGCTGGTTATACTAAACAAGCCTCTGCTTTGTCTTATCTGTCCTTCACCATTACAGTCAGGACAGCGTGAGGGCGGTGATCCGGGTTTGCTGCCTGTACCTTTACATTGCGGGCAGGTAACATTTTTTTTTACTTCCAGATCAACAGTTTTGCCTTTGTATGCCTCTTCGAGTGTAAGCGATAAAGAGTATTTCAGATGACGTCCGCGTGCCTGTCTGCCCCCGCGGCGGCCGCTGCTGCGGCCGAAAAGAGTATCAAATATACTTTCCCCGCTGAAACCGCCGCCAAAGATATCATCAAAGTCACCGAATATATCCTGAAAATTAAAGCTGCCGCCGGAAAAACCGCTGAAGGGCCCCGTGCCGCCGCCCTGATTTTGATATTGTTTAAAAGCGTCATGTCCGAAACGGTCATAATTAGCCCTCTTCTGGTCATCCGAGAGCACTGCATAGGCTTCACTTATGTCTTTAAATTTCTGTTCCGCCTCGGGATTACCTTTATTTTTATCAGGATGATACTTTATAGCTAATTTACGGTAGGCTTTTTTTAACTCATCTTTGGTAGCGTTTTTGGATACCCCAAGGAGATCATAGTAATCACTGGCCATAAATTTGCAGGTACTTATTACTTATTATCTTTTTTTTCGTTTTCGTCAACCACATCAGCATCCACAACTTCTTCATCATTCTGGTTATTGTTTTGGCTGCTGTCCGTGTTGGCACTGGTTTGTTTATTTGTATTTTGCGTTTGCTGGGAACCTGCCTGGGCCTGGGCCTGTGTTTTTTTGGCGCTTTCCGCATACATTATCTCTGCCAGTTTATGAGATGCTTTGGAAAGTTCATCAATACCTTTTTTAATCTCATCCGTATTTTCAGTTTTAACTTTTTCCTGCAGGTTCTTGATAGCATCTTCAATTTTTTTCTTTTCATCAGCTTTAATTTTATCACCATGATCTTTAAGGGTTTTCTGAGTCTGGTAAATAATGCTGTCTGCATTATTTTTGGCATCTATCAGATCCCGTTTCTTTTTATCTTCAGCAGAATGAGCTTCAGCATCTTTAACCATTTTATCGATCTCTTCTTTTGATAAGCCACTGGAGGATTCAATGCGTATTTTGTTTTCTTTACCGGTACCAAGGTCTTTTGCACTCACATGCAGTATGCCGTTGGCATCAATATCAAAAGTTACCTCTATCTGGGGTACGCCTTTGGGGGCCGGCGGTATATCCACCAGGTCAAATTTACCTAGTACACGGTTGTCACGGGCAAACTCTCTTTCACCCTGCAAAACGTTTATGCTTACTGCAGGTTGATTGTCTGAAGCAGTGGAAAAGATCTGGCTTTTCTTGGTGGGTATAGTGGTGTTTTTGGGGATAAGTTTGGTAGATACACCTCCCAGGGTTTCAATTCCCAGGGACAGAGGAGTAACATCAAGCAGCAGTACATCTTTGACATCACCGCCAAGTATACCGCCCTGTATAGCAGCACCGATAGCTACCACTTCATCAGGGTTTACTCCTTTGTGCGGTTCCTGGTTGAATAGCTGTTTTACAGTTTCCTGTACTGCCGGAATACGGGTGGAACCGCCAACCAGAATAACTTCATTTATATCAGCAGTAGAGTATCCTGCTTCATTGAGCGCGTCGTGACAGGGGCCTTTTATTTTTTCAATCAGGTCTGCCGTAAGCTGTTCAAACTTGGCCCGGGTTAAGTTAAGATTGAGGTGTTTGGGTCCGTTTTGATCTGCTGTTATAAATGGTAAATTTATATCAGTGGAGGTGGTGGAGGATAGTTCTTTTTTGGCTTTTTCCGCGCTTTCCTTTAAACGCTGTAAAGCCATTTTATCCTTACCCAGGTCGATCCCGTTGCTTTTTTTAAACTCTTCAATAAGCCATTTAATAACTGCGTCATCGAAATCATCTCCGCCCAGATGGGTATCGCCGTTAGTGCTTTTTACTTCAAATACACCCTCACCAAGTTCCAGGATAGAAATATCAAAAGTACCTCCTCCCAGATCAAATACAGCTATTTTTTCATCATTTTTTTTATCCAGACCATATGCCAGGGAAGCTGCGGTAGGTTCATTAACGATTCTTTTGACTTCAAGACCGGCAATGGTTCCGGCATCTTTAGTTGCCTGACGCTGGGAATCATTAAAATAGGCAGGTACTGTAATAACAGCTTCTTTTAGTTCACTGCCTACATAATCTTCAGCTGTCTGTTTCATCTTTTGCAGAATACGGGAGGATATCTCCTGCGGGGTATATTCCTGTCCCCGGCAGATTATTTTGACATTGTCGCCTCCGTCAATGACTTTATAAGGCATTCTATCTGTTTCTACTTTGGTTTCACTAAACTTGTTACCCATAAATCTTTTTATGGAAGAGACAGTGTTTTCAGGATTAGTAACCATCTGGTTTTTAGCAGGCTGTCCGATTAAAGTCTCGCCTTTTTCAGTAAAGGCTACTACCGACGGAGTGGTACGTAATCCTTCAGCATTTGGAATAACAGTTGCTTCTCCTCCTTCCATAACAGAAACGCAGGAGTTGGTTGTTCCAAGGTCGATTCCGATAATTTTACTCATTTTTCTCTCCTGATAAAATTATTTTTTAGGTGCCTGTTTTATTTTAACCTGGGCCGTGCGCAGCACCCGGTCGTACATACAGTATCCTTTCTGGAAAACTTCGGATACTGTGTCAGTATCGACATTTTCATCAGTTTCACAGGCAATGGACTGATGCTGTTGAGGATCAAACTCTTCCCCAACACCTTTACATTCTTCAACATTATACTCTTTGAAGAGGTCATTCAGTTGTGTAAGTACCATTTTAAAACCTTCGAGAATAGATTTGATTTTCTTTTTATCATAATCCTCTTCAAGTGCTCTTTCAAAATTGTCTTTAATAGGGATCAGCATTTTAAAAATATCAGCTACAGAATATTTGGCAAGCTCTTCTTTTTCTTTCAGAGTCCGGTTACGGAAATTATTGAATTCAGCTTGTTGTCTTTTGATCATATCTTCATATTCATTGATTTTTGCTTCATATTCCTCTATTTTTTTATTTAATTCTTCTATTTTGCGGGCAGAATCGTCTTTCCCCTCCTGCTCTTTTTTTTCTTCTTTGTTTTTTGTTTTGTCTGCTCTTTTTTGATCGTTTTCGGTTTTTTTTTCTTTTTTGTCCTTTTTTTCGAGAATTTCTTCGTCTGGCTCAAACATCTTTTTATTTTCTTGTTCCTGTTTCTCTTTCTTTTTGCTCATCCCGTTATCCTGTTACAGATATTTATTATCAATCCTGTTTGCTGTTAAAACATAAGATAAGATAATCGTTTTTTTATAATAGTCAAGTTTATGTAAAAAAAATAATAGAACAAGCTATTGTTATTATGAATATTTGTATTGTATAATTACCATACTCCGGAATTATTACCAACAACCAGATATGAAAGATTTTAAGCCGACAATCACTTATAAAAATAAAACATTATATTTTCTGGACCAGCAAAAACTGCCTGCGGAAAAGATAAAATTAAAAATAAGCGATTATAAAACCTTAATAAGAGCTATTAAGCAGTTAAAAATACGCGGTGCTCCGGCCATAGGTGTCTGCGGTGCGTACGGAGTAGTACTGGCTGCTGCCGATTTAGCCGGAGCAGCTGTCTCCTCTTCTGCTTTCCGGCAAAAATTAAACAGGGCGGCTCAGGCTTTGCGGGCAGCGCGGCCCACAGCTGTTAATCTCTCCTGGGCTGTAAACAGGGTTACCTCGGTTGTAAACAACGCTAAAGAGGCAGCACCTTTGCAGCTTGTTAAAAAAGCGGAGAAGGAAGCAGCTGAAATCATGAAAGAGGATATGGCGATCGGTATTAAACTTGGTAAAACAGGCGCTTCCCTTATAAAAAACAAGTGTAATTATTTAACCCATTGTAATGCAGGGGGTCTGGCCACAGCCGGGATGGGCTCAGCTCTCTCCATATTTTATTTTGCTCATAAAAAAAATAAAAATTTTAAAATTTATGTTGATGAGACCCGGCCTTTGCTTCAGGGAGCCCGTCTTACCACGTTTGAGCTCAAGCGCTGGGGTATTCCTTATGTTCTTATATGTGATAATATGGCTGCTGCTTTAATGCACAGCGGTACAATAGACGCTGTTATAACCGGTGCTGACCGTATTGCAATGAACGGGGATGCGGCTAATAAAACCGGTACTTACAATCTGGCAGTGCTGGCAAAATATCATAAGCTGCCTTTTTATATCGCAGCGCCCTATTCTACATTTGACAAGGATACTGCCCGGGGAGCGGAAATAGAGATCGAATTACGCCATAAGAATGAGCTGCTTTATTTTAATAATAAACAGATCGCCCCTTTGTCCTCTGCTGTCTATAACCCGGCTTTTGATGTTGTACCTGCCGGCCTGATCAGCGGTATTGTCACTGAAAAGGGCATAATTTATAAGCCTGACAAGCGTAAAATAGACAAATTTTTAAAAAACAGATAAAGTAATTTTACCGGTAACAGAGATATAACTTAAAATGTTTTATTTAATTTATAATATAATAAACAGTTACAGTTTTTTCAAGGATAAAATATGATACCTTTTACCAGGCCAACCATTTCCAAAAAAGATCTGGAAAATGTTTTAAACTGCATGGTCAGGGATGATGTAGGCGAAGGAGAGCAGACCAGAAAATTTGAAAAAAAATTTTCCCGGTTTATCGGAGTTAAGAATACGCTCATGCTTAACAGTGTCTCTTCAGCCCTCTATCTTATTTTCAGAAATATAGAGCTTCAGCCCGGTGATGAGGTAATTATTTCCACCTATGCAGATCCCTATATTCTGGAGATCATAACTCTTTTTCAGGCCAGCCCGGTTTTTGTAGATGTAAGCGAAAAGAGCTATCTTATGAACCTGACTGCTGTAAAAAATCTGGTCTCTGCCAAAACCAGAGCAGTGATTTTTACCCATATGCTCGGTTACCCCCTGCGCCTTAAGGAAAACTGGGCTTCTTCTAAAGAACTGGTTATTATTGAAGATTGTACCCATTCTCTGGGTACTACTGTAGACAATCAACAAACCGGCCTTTACGGCGATTATGCTATATTTTCATTCAGTTTTGACAGTATCATTACTTCAGGACAGGGCGGGGCTCTTATAGCCAGGCAAAAAAACGAATTTAAAAAACTGCGTGATATGCGCAGCAGCCGCGGTAAGGATGATATTAAGGGCCGTCTTGATTTTTCTATATCTGATTTACAGTCGGCAATGGCTGTGAGTGAACTTTCTTTACTGCCTAAATTTTTAAAACGCAGAAGCGAGATAGGACGTCATTACCAGGATTGTATTTTAAAAAGCAATAATATTTTCTGGTCATTCAGGGATGATGTAGCTTTTAACTTCTTTGCTTTTCCGATACAGGTAAACTCTTCCCTGAAAATAGTGATGGAGATGTTCCGCAAGTATAAAATCGAGATTAAGCAGCCGGTGGTAAAACCATTACACAGTTTTTACGGGCTTGATGATGAAAAATTTCCCAATACTAAAAATCTGTTAATGAAGACCGTTTGTATTCCTATCTATCCTGTTTTATCAAAAAAAGAGATAGAAAAAATAGGTAAACTGCTCCAGACTATACGGTAAGCAGCTATTCTATATTCAGGGTGATTTTAAGTACCTCTGTAAATTTTTTGACAAAATATACTTTTATGTTTTTTTTGATATATGAGGGCAATTCCTCAAAGTCATTTTTATTTTCAGCAGGGAAAATAAGTTTACGTTTGCCGGCCCGTTTTGCCCCGATAATTTTTTCCCTGATACCTCCTACAGGCAGAATATAACCGGCTACGGTAAGTTCGCCGGTAAGGGCATAGGTTTTAGGTACCTTTTTACCATAGGCTAAAGAAAACAGAGCTAAACCCATAGTGATCCCGGCAGAAGGGCCGTCTTTCGGAATGGCCCCGGCAGGTACATGCAGATGAATGATGCTGTTTTGAAAATATTTTGGTTTTATTTTTTTATATCGGGGTGCGATTGATTCTATGTAGCTCCAGGAAATCTGAGCTGATTCTTTCATTACATCTCCCAGGTTTCCGGTCAGTTTTACGTTGCCGCTGTTTTCTTT
>CAZFAK010000128.1:0-8229 GCA_964517045.1 uncultured Spirochaetia bacterium
TTATCGGGTAACTGAAGTATTCGCTTTCCCTTAAGCGGAGTGTTTTTGTTTTATTGCGGACACAATAATAACCGCTTTTTTGAGAGTAATACCGGGCATAACGGGCAGCCTGGCGTTTATTGTTTGCAATAACCAAACCTCCGCTGGCATGAAAGGAGATAGTTAAAAGGGGTACATTCTTTTCTATGATTTTGCGCAGGGCTCTGGTTTCCGGTTCGGAAAAAGGATGGGGGCCGCCGCCGTTAGTGAATTTTTTATGCAGCGAAAAGGTAGACCTGCTCCAGTCCGCAGTTGCAAAATTCCGGTTAAGATCCACCCCCCCTCTGTTCAGACGTGTGCCGCGCGCTGCGCCGTCAGGATTTAAACAGGGAATGATAATCACTTCCAGGTTAACAGGAATTCTTTTTTCATTTTTTTTAAGACTTTTAATCCAGTATTGCAGCAGCCTGACAGTGTTTTGTTCATTGCCATGTAGGCCCCCTATAAGTAATAATTTCTTTTTACCGCTGCTGAAGCAGAAAGCTTTTATTGGTTTTTGTCTGCGGGAAAAACCGATAATTTTTTGCCGGTAAGCATATATCGGTGTATAAACTGTTAGTATAAAAAACAACCAGTATTTCATATCTCTATTATGTAATTATCGGTTTATTTGCTCTCTTTTTTTGCAATTTTTCATCTATGTACAGGGAAGTTTATTGGCTTTTAAACAGGGTTGGTCCTGTTATTGTTGAAAAACAATGCTATAATCATAAGCGGCGGAGTGCTTTTATGTCTATATATAAAAAATGGAAACCGGTAACATCAGCACCGGATTTTAATAATTTATTAAAAATATTATCGCAAAAAAAACCGGAGCGGCCTACTTTATTTGAATTCGGTCTTAATATTAAACTGCAGCAACGGCTTTTTGCCTTGACTGATGAGCGTGACCCTGCCCGGGTGGATCCTGAGATAATGAAACTGCATGCCTACCGTAACGCCGGATATGATTATGTAATAACCCAGTTGCCCGGTTTTCAATTATACCGTCAGCTGCCTGCACATGCTGAAAAACAATCCTTTTCTTTAAATGAAGGACAGGATATAACTGACCGTGAATCATTTCTGAAATATAAATGGCCTGATCCGGAAAATATTGATTTAACCCTTTTTAAAAAGATAGAGGAGGAACTGCCCCACGGCATGAAAGTTATCATAATGGGGCCCGGCGGAGTGCTGGAAAATGTTATTTATTTAACCGGTTTTGAAAATCTGTGCATGCTGCTTTATGATGATCCCTCTTTGGTAAATGATATATTTACAGCAGTCGGCTCCCGGCTGCTCAGGTATTACGAGATCGCAGCTGCTATACCTTGTGTGGGAGCCTGTATGCTTAATGATGACTGGGGTTTTAAAACGCAAACCATGCTGAAACCCGGTCAGCTGCGGCAAAATGTTTTTCCCTGGCACAAGCAGGCTGTTGCAGCTGTGCATGCACAGCATAAACCGGCTATTCTTCATTCCTGCGGTCAATATGAAACTATTATCGAAGATGTTATCACAGATATGCAGTTTGACGGACGCCATTCCTATGAAGATACTATTGTTTCTGTAGAAGATGCTTATGAGAAATTGCAGGGAAAGATAGCTGTGTTAGGCGGCATAGACGTTGACTATATTTGTAAATACTCTCCCGCAGAAGTTTATGAGCGGTCCAGGGTCATGCTGCGCCGGACTGCCGTCAGGGGCGGTTATGCACTCGGTTCCGGAAACAGTATTCCTGCATATGTACCGGATGAAAATTATTGGGCTATGATTACAGCGGCTTTGGAAGAACGTTAACTTTTGCCGCATAAGCCGCAGCCGTTTTTATAACTGCTTTTTGTTCCGGAGTTCCGGATAAAAGTTGCCGCAGTTGCGTTAGTGTTTTATAAGGTTTGGCCAGCACAAGTTCGGAAGCTGATTTATTATTAACTCCCGGCAAGTATTTAAAAGCTTTCCGGTCCATACGTGAAAGCGGCAGGGGCAGGGGTATAACTCCAAGGGACCGCTCCCGGTGTCTGCAGACTACTGTATCGCAGAAGGTTCCTGCAGGCAGCTCAAATGGTATTTTGGCTGTAATAGCATAACTGTTCAGTTGTTTGGCCATGGTATAACCGTTATGTTGTTCCAGCATGCGCATATTTTTCAATACAGTTCCGGGAGGAAATATTTTAACCAGCATTGGCTGTTCAATCTCTTTTCTGATTTTAGCTTTATAAAAATAAAAGCGGTTAAGCAGTTGGGTGCTGTTTTTAGGCTTCTTTTCAAAAAGCACTGTTCCGGGATAGAGCAGAACCCGGCGTATATTTATTCTTTTTACAAGCAGCCCTTCATTTTTCACTTTTTTTAAAAACTCGTAATTTATTTTAAAAGTTTGCCTGTTTTCTCCGGCCAGTCCCTGCAACAGGTTGATTCCGGGCAGGAGTAAGGGTATTCCCTGTTTACGTCCGGAGCCTATAGTGTTTACGGTGCGGATTACTTCCAGAGCCTGTTCCCGGTTGCTTTTTAAATTATTTTTTTTTATAACAGCATCATCAAAAGATTCAAATCCCAGGGATAAAGTATCACCGGGAGTTATAGCTGCCGTAATACTTTGCAGTACTGCGCGGCACTCGTCCGGGAAATTAACCATGGTACCCGGATTGGCGTTATCAATATTAACCGTTTTAAGCCGGTATTTTTGTTTTAATTTTTTTACAGTATAAAATAACCGGTCAGCGGTCTCCGGGTCAGGCGCGGGGAAACCGTTTTTATAGGTTTTAAGCCGGGAACCGTAACATAATATATCAGGCTGGCCGCCGAGTCTTATTCTTTTATTACCGCATTCAGCCAGCGCAGTTATCTCCTCTTTTATTGCGTCAGGAGAACGAAAAACTGTTTCCTTTTTCAGGCTTTCATAACAAAAAGAGCAGTGGCTTTGGCGGGGGCATCCCCGCGCAGTCTCGATTTCACATATCACATGCGGAAACTGAAAGTGAAGCCGGCAGAGTTCAGCGCCTGTAACCGCCCAGCTGTCGGTTTGGGCAAATAAAGGTTTAGCCGGTTTGGAGGTAAGATATTTACAGGTAAGGCTTACTATATCCATAGCTTTATCTTTTACATTGGCTGTTTTATTTATGTGGGCTGCTGCTGCGCCCCCGCCGATAAGAAAGTTATTTTGGTAATTTAAAGCTGTAATTTTATTTATTTCCGCGATCGTTCCGATAGCGGTGCCGGGATATTTACCGGGAACCACTGCGCCCCCGATAAGTATGACCAGGTAATATTTATGCTTGATACGGTAGTCAGACCGGCGCAGCTGGTCAATGGTCAGATAGTCAATATTTTCCGTTTTTATCCCTTCAGCACGTAAAAAACCGTATATATATCTGGGGTAAGGCGCAATAAAAGGGGGTACGCCAAGGCAGGCCGGTTCATCAACATAACAATCCAGGATAAGATAGTTTTTACTTAGCTGCATTTACTTTAATATTATAATAAATCAGTAAAACTTGAAAGCCGGCAGGCTGGTTTTTTTTTACAGTTTTTTATAAAAATTACGATATTATAGTATATTACTTATAGTATAAAACTATATTAAGAATTTATAAAAAAGTGGATAAAAAATTAATAGACAGTACTGCTGCTGCGGCCGGGTTAACCAAGAAAAAAACAGCCGCTGCTTTAAAAACTTTTTTTACCAGTGTATCAGAACAGCTTGATGAAAATAAAACTGTTTCCTGGCCCGGTTTTGGTGCTTTCAAACCGGTAAAACAAAACGGGAAACGGGTACGTACTCCTGCAGCGGGTGAAAATGTTTATGTGCCGCCGCGCTATACAGTACGTTTTAAACCCTATAAAGCATTGAAGGATATGCTTAATGTCCAAAAATGATTTTTTAAAAAAATTTGCTGCAGCTGCTGACCTTGATCTTAAACAGGCGGAAAAAGTAATTGATCAGATTACAGGTTATATAAAAAACAATCTGAGTGCGGGAAAAGATGTAGCCATACCTCACTTCGGCGTATTTCATTTTAAAAAACAAAAAGCCAGGCAGGGCCGTCATCCGCGCACCGGTGCAGTTATTAATATTCCTTCCAGAAACAGTGTTCGTTTTACGCCCGGCAAGCAACTGAAAGAAAAACTGAATATAAAAATAGCCAGGGAAGCAGCAGCTGCGATACTGTCAGATGCTAAAGAACAGGCTGCTGCTGTGAAATCTGTTTCAGCGGAGCAGACATCAGCCGCGTCCGGCCGGACCGCCGGGTATGATAAATCCGCAGCTATGTATACAGAAGAGGAGCCGGAACTGGAGATACCGGAACTTGCTCCTGATGATTCTGCTGCAGCAGCCGGACAGGATGAAGAAAAAAAAATTACCGCAACAGCTGATACTTCCTCTTCCGGACAAAGTCAGGTTAAGGAACAGACTGCGGGAGAACAGCTTCCGGCAGTAACTGATACAGGTAAAAGTTTAAAAAAATCTTTTACTAATTTATATGTTATTTTAAGTGTGCTGGCCAACATTGTTGTTATATCCCTGGTCCTTTTTTTTCTGTTGTTTGAAGAAAAGGATAGTTCAGCCCGGATCTCCGCTGCTGCAGTAACCAACCGTCCTGTTGCCATGCAAAGCTCCGGAAATGAAGCTGAATGTGTCCGGAAGATTAAAAAAATTGAATCGATTGTCAAGGAACAGAAAAAAGCGATTGCCAACCTCCGTCATACAATCAAAAATAAAAAAAAGATAAGCCGTACCCGGGCAGCGCCGCCGCGTACTCCCCGCCGTAAAACCAGAATCTATTATAAATATTACCGGGTAAAAAAGGGAGATTCTTTATGGCGGATAGCCAAACGCTTTACCAAAAATAATTATAACTGGGTTGGTATCTATAATCTAAATAAAAAGCGTATTAAAAACGCTGATCTTTTGTATCCGGGTCAGAAAATTCTGGTTGGCTACACCCGTTAAGCTTTGGTTTAAAACATACTGTAATCCTTGACTCCAGGCTGAAGTTGACCTGCGGTAATACTGCAGCAGCAGACTAGCGCGGCTGTTGCTTTTTTTCTTAATATTATCTTATACTATACAAAAAAAAACCGGAGCAGATAATGCACAAAAATGGTATCAGGGAGCAGTTCAGGACAGGATTTGATTCTTTACGGCGAGCCAACCGTCTAATATTTTCCCGGAAGGGCTTTATGAAATATTTTTTTATTTCCGGGTTGATCAATGTTTTTTTAATTGTTTTTTTTATCTGGGGTGCCTATGTATCGTCCGGCTTTTTTATTGACAAGTTATCTTTATGGCTGAATGTGGAAGAGCTCTTTTTTATTTTTAAAATTCTGATTAAAGTTATTATTATGGCCGGGGTGCTGTTGTTGTATCTCCTTATTTATAAAAATTTAACTATAGTGCTTATGTCGCCTTTTTTAGCTTTGCTCTCGGAAAAAACAGAATATTGTGTTACCGGTAAAGAATATCCTTTTTCTTTAAAGCAGATTATAAAAGATGTTCTGCGGGCTGTTAAAATGAGTCTGCGTAATCTTCTCTGGGAACTAACCGGTACTTTGCTTTTAATGCTTTTTTTATGGGTTCCGGTTATAAATATTGCTGTGCCGGTTTTTATTTTTCTTTTACAGGGTTACTACCTGGGATTTTCTTTATTTGATTTTACCCTGGAACGGCACCGTTACAATGTTAAAGAGAGCGCTGCTTTTGTCAGAAAAAACCGCTGGCAGTCACTTTTTCATGGTATTATTTTTTTTCTGATTTTGATGATACCTGTTCTGGGTATACTGGCAGCTCCGGTCTATGGGGTAACTGCTGCCACTTGCGGAGTTTTAGCTTTTGAAAAAAAAATTATGCCTGGTTAAATTCTATTTACTCCCGGCCGCAGCCGGCGTTTGAATGATTTATATTTATATTTTAAAATATTATGCTGATATAGTAATGTTAAAAAAAGCAGCCTCTTTTTTTCTGATTTTACTTTTATTTTTTACTATCAGTTGCGCCACGGCCGGCCATGTCCGTCCCTTAGCTAAGGGCGAAAACCGTATCGGTCTCTCTCTCGGCGGGCCCTTAATGAAAAATCTGGGTTTCCCCCTGCCTGCTGTCAGCGTATCAGCCGGCTATCTGCGCGGTATTACAGAGTATTATGCAGCCGGCGGTTCCCTTAATCTCTCCGGCCTTTTATTCGGTTTTCTTTTTATAGATAGTAAACATGTTTTCCGTTTTAACCGCCAGCGCCGGGCACTGCCGGCCTGCAGCGGTTATGCCGGTTTAAATTTTATGACTGACTTTAAAACCAGTGCGTATCTGTTCCCGGAGCTTGTTGTTACCGCTTCCTGGCAGTTTGCTGCTAAACATCTATTTTATACCGGGCTGGGAACATGGATTGTTTTTAATAAAGAGGGTACAGAAGGATTAAGGTATAGTGATCATATTATACCCCAGTTTTTTTGCGGTGCCGACTTCAGGATAAGGGCCTGGGAATTGATGGTTGAGTTTAAATGGCTTTATCCCTGGAAAAATAATCATTATTCTACAGTTGACTATATAGGTATGGGAAAATACGGTGCGCTCGCTCCCTATTTCAGCGTAGCACGGCGGTGGGGTGTGAAATGAAAAAAATAGTGCTGACAGGCGTAGTGTTTTTACTGGCAGTAAGCGGCTGTGTGCGTTTGGACAGCTTTCTCTTTGGTCCGGAAAAGCTGGACCGGTATCTTCGGGATGATTATAATGGTGCGGTAGAGTTGACCAATGCCGGCCGGCTTTATCCGGACAGTATTATAGACAGTATAAGTAATGTCAGCTTTACCAGTGGCAGTGACAATTTATACGGCTTTTATTTGCAACATACGAATCAAACAGTGCCTGTAATTTTATACTGCCATGGTAAAAGCGCCCATCTTGACTATTACTGGCCGCGCATAAAACTGCTTTATGCTTCCGGTTGTAATGTCTTTGCTTTTGATTACAGCGGCTACGGCATGAGCAGCGGTTCCGTTTCTGAAAGAAAACTGCTTAACAATGCGGAAGATGCTGCTGCTTTACTTACTGATCAGCTGGGAGTTGCTGTGACTAATATACTGGTTTACGGATATTCCCTGGGCAGTGTGCCTGCAGTGCACCTGGCCGGCCGCAGCTGTTTTGCTGATGCCGCAGGGTTGGTCCTGGAAGCGCCCATAGGCAGCAGTGACCTGTTTGTACAGGAGGCAGCAGTCCTTCCTTTAGCTCATGATTATTTTATTGATCTGGAGGTAGACAATATAGCCAAAATAACTCAGGTTCTTCTGCCTTTATTATGGATGCATGGCCAAAACGACGGCCGCATCCATTGGGAAACCCATGGCCTTACTCTATATAAAAATCATCCCGGTACAGAGGGGCAGAGCAAATACAAAAAGCTGCTGACAAAGGGAGCACACCGTGATCTGCCCATACAGTGGGGGTTTGCCGGTTATCAGAGTGCTGTGTCCAATTTTGCTGCCGGCAAAGCGCCTTTTTGAATCCGGGTTAAGGGGAAATTGCTTTATTTGTAAAACTATAATAAAATTTTGCTTTGCGGGCGTATAGCTCAGTGGGAGAGCACTACGTTGACATCGTAGGGGTCACTGGTTCAATCCCGGTTACGCCCATTTTTTTTTATTAACAAACCCGGGAAAACAGTTATTGTTGCTGCATAAGGACAGTGATGTTATTTTCTTTCGGTACCAGGCCTTCTGCTTTTTCTTCAAAAGAGGAGATCGTTACAGTTGCCGTATTATAATTGCTTTTGCTAAAGTAAAGGGTTACTGCTTTGCTGCTGTCAACAGTATAAGCTTCTATAAGAAAACTGCCGTTATTATCATTAGTGGTAATAAAACTGCCGGAGGCGACCTGAACCTCTCCCAGCGGCGTGTCCGTTGGCAGATTCAGCTCCTGGTTGGCATCTGCATCATCATAAACCTTGCCTTCTATGGTAACATTTTGCCGCAGAGTACAGGATATACAGCAGAGCAAGATTACAGGGAGCAGCATTTTCATGAGAACCTCCTAAAATGAGTAGTTTAAACAAACACGGAAACTGCCTGAACCTGGATCAAGCGTGCAGGCCAGGGGCCGGTAGTGATCAGCAGGGAAGCCGGCACTGACAGACATAATAAGATGAAGTAAACTGCCGCTGGCAACAGAAGCAGCAGTAAGAAGATGATATTTGGTTTTTATAGCCTGAAATTGTTTACCATGCT
>CAZFAK010000129.1:0-8135 GCA_964517045.1 uncultured Spirochaetia bacterium
GCGATTCTCAGCGGCTCTCTGTGTAACTTTTACAGGAATGAAAATTCACACCCTATAAAGATTTAGAGTTTGACTAATTATTTTAAAAATGATATGATGATTAAAATTAAGAAAAGTTGCTGCTTTATGAGTAAAAAAGAAACACGTGGTCATTTTGAACACAGTAAAAAGGGACAGAATCCGGGTATGGCTGAAACTGTCCAGCGTCCGTTAAAGATAGTTTTTTTAGGGGCTGGCAGCGGTTTTTTTGAAACCCTCTTTATTGATTTAATGTGTATGCCCGGCGCTGCTAAAAGTGAAATGGTGCTGATTGATCCTGATCAGCAGCGTCTGCAACTGGCTGAAGCCCTGGGTAAAAAACTGGTTAAAGATATGGAAAGCAGCTGGCAGGTAAGTACAGGGTCAGACCGGCGTCAAGCATTCAAGGGAGCGGATTATATTATCAGCTGCGTGGAGATCAGCGGGGTGGATACTGTGCGCCTGGATAATGATATTCCTTTCAAATACGGGGTTGACCAGTGTATTGCGGATACGATCGGCCCGGGCGGTTTGATGAAAGCCATGCGTACTGCCCCGACCTTTCTGGAGATTCTCCGGGACGCAGAGGAGATCTGCCCCCGGGCCCTGGTTTTAAATTATACTAACCCCATGAGTATTTTGTGTCTGGCTGCTGCCCGCGCCAGCCGTACACGCGTGCTTGGTTTATGTCATGGGGTGCAGGGTACCAGTCATAATCTGGCGGATTATTGCGGTGTCCCTTACGCGGAACTGAAATGGCGCTGTGCCGGAGTTAATCATTTATCATGGTTTACCACCCTGGAGCACCGGGGTAAAGACCTTTATCCGGAACTGAAAGAACGGGTGAAAAAAGACAGGGAGCTTTGGGAAAAAGACCCTGTCCGTTTTGACGTAATGGAGCACTTTGATTATTTTATTACGGAAGGAAGCGGACATGACAGTGAGTATCTGCCCTATTACCGGAAACGTCCGGATCTGATTAAAAGGTACTGCCGGGATGGCTATCTCGGGGAAACCGGCTTTTACGCACGGGAGTGGCCTGGCTGGCGAAAGAATAATGATCAGCGCCGCCGGAATATCATTGCCGGTAAAGAGGTGGGCGGCGAGCTGCCTGGTGCTAAAAGTCTGGCCTATGAACGTTCATGGGAGTACACCTCATGGATCATTCAGGCGATTGAAACCAACCAGCCGTTTGTTGCTTATATTAATCTACCCAATCATGGTTTAATTGATAATCTGCCGCAGGACGGCGTGGTGGAGGTTGCCAGTATCTGTGACCGTAACGGGGTTACTCCGACCCATTACGGGGCGCTGCCCCCTCAGTGTGCCGCGATTTGCCGGACCAATATGAATATGTTTGATTTGGCAGCCACTGCCTGTGTAGAACGCTCATTAAAAGCTGCAGAGCAGGCCTTAATGCTGGATCCGCTGACTGCCGCGGTTTGTTCGCCGGCAGAGATCAGGTCAATGTTTAAAGAGCTCTATGAAGCACAGCGTGCATTTTTACAGGATTGGAGCTGAGTTTAATTACAGGGAGCGATAGATGAAGAAAGTATCAGAGAGGAACAAGGTGATTTGGGCCGCTTTGCTGATCCTGATCATTATATCCTGCGGCTGGGCCGCAAATGAAAAAAAAGAGGAAAAAATGGCGCAAAATACAGAGAATATAAATTCAATTTATGATTTTACAATGGATGATATAGACGGTAATCCGGTGCCGCTGCGTAATTATAAAGGGAAAGTAATCATGCTCGTTAATGTGGCCAGCAAGTGCGGTTTTACACCGCAGTATGAGGCTCTGCAGCGTATATATGCCCGGTATCAGGACCGGGGCTTGGTAATTTTGGGTTTTCCGGCTAATGATTTTCTCTGGCAGGAGCCGGGCAGCAATGATGAAATAAAAAAGTTTTGTACCTTGCAGTACAACGTTACATTCCCCATGTTTGCCAAAATATCAGTACGGGGCAGTAAAACAGCTTCTTTATATAAATTTTTGACTGATAAAAAACTGCATCCGGAAAACGGCGGTAAAATAAAATGGAACTTTACCAAATTTTTTATTGACCGTAAAGGAAAGGTTGCGGCCCGTTTTTCTCCCAAAACTGTTCCGGACAGTAAAGAGGTAATCACTGTTATAGAAAGACTGCTGGCAGATCAGATCCGGCAGGGAAATAAAAATGAGCAGCCGTTAAGTGAGCAGGATTCTGGTTAAGACACAGGCGGTTCAGTAACTAGAGTTCCCCGGCGTTTGTCCCGGGGCAGTTTGATTATAAAGGTTGTTCCTTTACCGGGAGAGGATTGTACGCTTATTTCACCGCCATGGTCCTGGGTGATGATAAAATAGGATACGCTTAAACCCAGACCAGTACCTTTGTCCGGACTCTTGGTTGTGAAAAAGGGTTCAAATATACGTTTGCGCCTGGCTTCATCCATTCCCGGTCCGTTGTCTTTGATAGCAATACGCAGCATGGCGTTTTCTTTTTCATAGTCAAGTTTCAGAGTAAATAGCGGCGGCCGGCTCTTGCCGTTGCTGCTGCCGGAGATGTTGTGGTTTTCCCACATAGCCTCGGCGCCGTTGCGGAGAATATTCATAAAGACCTGTTGTATTTTACTGCTGACACAGGCTATGCGGGGTAGACGGGGTTCATATTTTTTAATGATTTTTATTTTTTTAAAGTCATATTTTTTTTTCAAATCATAATCAATACGGGCCAGTTCTATACATTTGTCCAGTAATTTACTGATGCTGCACCTGGTAACAGCAGTGTTGTCCCGGCGGGAAAAGGAAAGCATGTTCTGGATAATCTGGGCAGCCCGCATACCGGCTTCTTTTATATTTTTTAACATTTGCTTTATGCGCCGTTCTTCCAAAAAGATGTTAATGGCTTCCAGAGTTGTGCCTGCCTTGGCTGCGGCTTTACGGTTGGCAGCAATTGTTTTTTCCGTAAGACGGCGCTGGATTATATCAGCATTTTGGATCATTCCTGCCAGAGGATTGTTGATCTCATGCGCCAGTCCGGCTGCCAGACCGCCTATGGAGAGCATTTTTTCATTATGCGCCAGAAGTTCCTCTGTTTTTTTACGTTTACTAATGTCTATAACTATACCGCGGAAGCCGGTAATGCTGTTTTTATCCGTAACCGGAGAGATGTGAAATAAAATCGGAAAGGTACTGCCGTTTTTACGCAGGCCTGTGTATTCCCTGGCTCCCTTCAGGGCGCCTTTTAGCCGGGCCTGCAGATTCAAGCGGGCCTTATGGCGTTCTTCCGGAACTATCAGATCCAGGCCGTTTAAACCTCTGTTGATATCCTGGGCTGTGTAACCGGACATAGCCAAAGCTTTTTTATTGGCATAGGTAATGTTGTGGTTGTTATCAGCTTCAAAAATACCTTCCGGCAGCATGTCGGCCAGTTTGCGGAAACGCTCCCTGCTGGCTACAAGTTTTGCTTCCAGCTTTTTCCGGTAATTAATGTCTACAGTACAGCCTATGATCTCGTTGCAGGGCTGATCATTACCGGCAAACGGTAATATTGTGGTATGAAACCATCTGTGCAGCAGAAAACTTTCAAATGTAGCTTTTTCCCCGGCTGCAGCTTTGTCATAATATGGCCTGATATTTTTATAATGTTTTGGGGAGAAAAGCTGCCGCAGGGATCTGTTTTTGATTTTGTCAGTCGTAATATTGGTAGCCTGGGCAATATATCCTTCACTTACTATTGCTTTGAATCTGTTTTTATTATCCTTTTTAAAACGAAAAACATGCACCGGTAATTGCTGCAGTGTCTGTTGCATCTCCCGTTGCAGGGCCCGGAAAGCGGTTTCTGCCTGATAACGGGCTGTGATATCTCTGAACACAAGAACTACACCTGTTATAGTATTTTTTTTAGTCCGGACAGGTGCGGCGGAATCAGCAATATGATAGCGCTGGTTATTTTTAGCAAGCAGTACTGTATCATTAGCCAGTCCTACTGTGTGGCCGCTTTGCAAAGCTTTGTTTACCGGATTGGCAGCAGGTTTGCCGGTATGCGCGTTTTGAATGCGGAAAATTTCAGAGAGGGGCCGGCCTGCAGCCTGACGCAGGGACCAGCCGGTTATCCGCGCAGCGGCCGGGTTAAGGGTTGTAATTTTCCCTTTAAGGTCTGTTACTATTACGCAATCCCCTATGGAATTAAAAGTTGTCTCCAGTCGGTTTTCCTGAACTGCTGATTCCCTGCGGGCAAGCTCTTTTTTTACCAGTTCTGTTGTCATTTTATGTAAAAAGCGGATACTGTTTTTTAACTCTTTTTTGGTTACGCGGGGAACTTTTTGCACCAGGTTAAGATAGTCTTTTTGATTGTAACCGTACTTTTGCGCCTGTTGAGAAAGATCAGCTGCTTCCGGTTTGCGGAGCATTATCTGTCCTGTATACAGACTGGCTGCGTGTATACCTTCTATTATAATAGCTTTGCCGCCCAGGGCCATTCCGTGGGGACAGTCCTGTACGGTTATTTTTTTGGTTTTTTTTAAAGCGGTTTTAAGTCTGTTTTGGTATTGCCGGCAGCGTTTTTCAGATCTGGAACAAGCCAGGTGAAAGCGGCTGCACACCGGCTGGGTAGCGGTTTTTATTATTGTTTTTTCTCCCGGAACTGCTGCAAGGCGTATGTTATACCCGTAAGTGGCAGTAAAAATATTAAATAATCCGGTAAGCTGGTTTTGATCAATCAGGTCAGTAAAACTATATTTGCCTTTGATTAATTTTTTTGCTGCGGTTTTGGCGGCCATTATGTTATTACTTTAAAAACAAGTTTCAGCTTATTATACCGCTAATTTATAATTATGTAAAGAAAAAAATTATTAGAATAGATAAATGATGACAGGAGCCTTGCCATAAAATTTGCAAATTGCAGACATTACCACCGCAGGATTTATATATCGTAAAATTTACATCAGATTGACATTATATATACGCTATGATACCCTTTTTTACCAAGTCTCCGGCAAAGGATAAATTATGTCTTATGCAGAACTAGAGAGTCCCCAACTGACTGCCATTACACCCCAGGGCTGGCTTAAAAGATGGCTTGATATTCAGCGCCGGGGCCTTAACGGTCACCTGGAAGTAGCCGGTTACCCGTTTGATACCAAACTCTGGGCCTGTCCCCAAATATCTTACCGTAAAGGCGCTTCCCCCTGGTGGCCTTATGAACAGACTGCTTACTGGGTTGATGCTTTTACCCGCAGCGGTATTTTTTTAAAAAACAAACCGCAGTTAAAAAAAGCCGCGGGGCAGATAAACTATGTTTTAAAACATGCTGATGCAGAAGGTTATCTGGGGCCGGCCAGCTGTAAAACCCCCATGCCGGCCGGCCGCTGGTCGCATATGATTTTTTTCCGGGCTATGCTGGCCTGGTATGATTACACTAATAATAAAAATATTATCAAAGCGCTTACGCGGCACTATCTGGGACACAGTTATGACTATGCCGGTCACAGAAATGTATGCAATATAGAGATTTTATGCCGTTTGTATGAAATAACCAAAAATAAAAAACTCTTATCAATCGCGGAAAAAACCTGGCAGCAATTTTTAAAAACAGCGCAGGATCATGATAAGGATCTCCGCCCGGAGAAACTGGCTGCGGATAAGCCGGCCACTATTCACGGGGTAACTTTTCTGGAAACTGTTAAACAGGGAGCTATCCTTTACACTGTTACCGGTAAAAAAAAATATCTTAAAGATACCAGTAATGGTTTTGAAAAACTGCACAGGTATCATATGCTCCTGGACGGAGGCCCCAGTTCATCGGAAAACTTACGCGGTAAAACAGCGCTGGATACACACGAAACATGTGATTTGGCTGAATATATATGGAGTGCTGCCTGGCTGCTGCAGGCTACGGCCCGGCCCGGGCTGGCGGACCGGATCGAACGTTTGTTTTTTAATGCTCACCCCGGCGCGGTTACCAAGGATTTTACCGGTCTGCAGTATTTCAGCGGTCCCAATCAGGTGGTTCTCGGCAGCAGTTCCTGCCATGCTCTGGCTGCTACCGGTTCTAAGTGGATGAGTTACCGTCCCAAACCCGGAACAGAATGCTGTACCGGGGAAGTAAACCGCATCACACCTAATTATATCGCCAATATGTGGATGCGCCGGGGACAGGATCCGGTTGCGGTTCTATACGGATCTTCCCGGTTTACTTTCAAAATAAAACGCCAGGTTATAACCATAGAGGAGATCTCTGATTATCCCTTTTCCGACAAGATTGATTTTAAGGTTAACTGTTTTCGTAAGTGCAGATTTACCTTATGGCTGCGTATTCCTTCCTGGTGTAAGGGGGCCGGCATCCATGTAAATGCAGCTGTAGCCGGTAAAAATTTTAAACCAGGCACTTTCGTGCCGCTGACCCGTACTTTCAGTTCCGGTGACAGAATAAAACTTGCTTTACCCATGCAGCTAAAACTCAGCCGCTGGGAGAAAAACGGGCTTGCTTTGGAATACGGGCCCCTGGTATTTGCTCTGCCGGTTAGTGCCCGGCAAAAAACAGATAAAAACGATCCTAATCAGAATAAAAAATTTCCGGCCCGGGAACTGTTTCCGCGCCGGCAAAATTCCTGGAATTTTGCTCTTGATCTTAATGCTGAAAATATTGATAAGGAAGTTAAATTTATCAGGGGTAAACTGAATAAAAAGAACCCCTGGCTTGATCCTCCGCTTAAGCTGGAGGTGCCGGTCAAAAAGGTTAAAAACTGGCGCATAAACCGCACCAGGCAACTGCATACGCATAAAGGATTTTTAGCTGATCCGGCTAAAAATATATGGAAATTTAAAAAAGTGGTTTTAAAGGGAAATTTCAAGCTTACGCCGAAACTGCCCCGTGCCGGTGAAATAAAAAAAAACCAGGCACAAAAAAGGCAGCGGGTAAAGCTGGTGCCTTACGGTACAACGCTGCTGCGGCTGGCTATTTTTCCCAAAGCCGCTGCTGTAAAATAAACCAGAGTTTTATTTTTCAAGAACAACGTGTTAATTACTGATAAAATTATTTATTATGAACTGCAGAAAACAGGAAGTACCCATACCCGCCAGGTGCTGGCTGCGCTGCATGCTGGTAACTGTATAATAAAAGGCAAGCATAATTCCGGCCGTTCCCTGCCGCGGCAGGTAATAGGGGATTTCAGCAGTAAACTCAAAGTAGGAAATATCCGCAACCCCTGGGACTGGTATGTATCTTTGTGGGCGTCAGGCTGTATGCACAGAGGCGGTTTATTTCAAAGGTTAACCTATCAGCCCGGACTGACCAGCTGGAAAGGATGGGATACTATCTGGCAGCGTTTTATCAAGCGTATGCGTCTTTTTCCTGATGTTAACCGTTTTTATGAGCTTTATGCTGATGCCGGTAATGTGCAGAATTTCAGAGAATGGTTAAAGTTAATACTGGTTCAGGATAAAATATCTATCGGGGAAAAATTCAAGGAGAGTGCCATAGCGGACGCGGCAGGTTTATATACTTACCGCTATTTAAAGCTTTATACATATACCGGCAAAAAAGTACGAAAAATCAGGACTATGCGCGAGGCGGTAAGCAAGGACAGGCAATATAACTTTATTGATTTAATTCTGAGAAATGAAACCCTGCATGCTGAGCTGGTTGCTAATGCCCGGCTTTTGGGTTCTGATCCGGAAACCGTGCGTAAGGTTCTGCGTAATTTTTCCTCCAGAATTAACCGGTCTTATCGGAAAAATTATCAGTATTATTATGATCAGGAGACTGCAGCACTGGTTGCCGCCAAAGAGAAATTAATAATTGATAAATTTAATTACAGTTTTGAAAAACAAACGTAAAAATATTATTATTACTTGACATTTCAGCGGTTATCTATTATAATTATAAATGTAAATAGTAATCATTTTCATTTAGGAGTTTTTATGCCTGCCGTAAAAAAAAGAAAGGGATGGTGCAGTGAGCGGTTAAAATTGCTGGGTGCAAAAGTAACCAACGCCAGAAGAGTTATTTTGGATTATTTATATACTACCAGAGAACACCCCTGTGCCGAGGATATATATTTTGCTATCCATAAAAAGCACCCGGCAATCGGCATAACTACTATCTAAGATCGGAAGAGCACACGTCTGAACTCCA
>CAZFAK010000130.1:0-8013 GCA_964517045.1 uncultured Spirochaetia bacterium
CTATTCTACCAATCATACACCGGAAACCTTTGCTCATAAAGCCTGTCACGCCAAGGCACCGCGCGACCTGGGTACACGCTGCACGGTTTTCATGAATTCAAAAGTCAAACAATCGCTGCGGGAAGGCGCCAGCATAGGTGATATTGCCGCCGGTCTGGCTTATTCCGTTATTAAAAACTGCTTTAATAAAGTCCTGAAACTAAATTCCTATGACCAGCTGGGACAAAATGTAGTAGTTCAGGGCGGGACTTTTAAAAACGAAGCAGTGCTGAGAGCACTGGAAAAAATACTGGGGCGGGAGGTAGTACGGCCGGCTATAAGCGAATTAATGGGTGCTTACGGTGCAGCACTCTGGGCCGCTCATAATCACAGCTCTGTACCAGGTACTTTTATCGGCCTGGATAATATAAAAAAAGCGCAAAAATATACGGAAAAAACCATAAATTGCCGGGGCTGCGCCAATTATTGCCGGGTTAAATTATTAAAATTTGAAAACGGCCGTAAATTTTATACGGGCAACCGTTGTGAAAAAATATTTTCCAATAAAGGCAATAACCGCCGGCACGGCAAAAACATTTTTCCGCAAAAATATGAACTCACCTTTAACCGCTGTTTAATACCGGATATACCTCCCAAAGCTGTTATCGGTATACCGCGAATACTTAATTTTTTTGATAATTTTCCCTTCTGGGCAGCGCTTTTCACAGAATGCGGTTTTGAAGTTAAACTCTCCGGTGTTTCCACTGACAAAATACTGGCCAAAGGCATGGCTACAGTTATGTCGGAAAATATCTGTCTGCCGGCCAAACTTGCCAACGGACATATCCTTGACCTGCTGCATGCCCGGGTTGACCGTATCTTTTTCCCTATTATAGTTAATGAAATGGGAGAAATTAAAGGTACAGTTAATAACTATAACTGCCCTGTAGTAGCAGGATATCCTGATGTTATCCGCAGCGCTGTTGATCCGGAAAAATATGATATTGCCTATGACACACCTGTGATAACTTTTAATAATAAAATATTATTAAAAAAAAGCATTCTGCGTTACCTGAAAAAAATCGGCATTAAAAGAAAAACCGCAGTCCGGGCGTTTAATACAGCCCTGTCCATTTATACTGCTTTCAAACAGGAGATCAAAAGACGCGGGCAGGAGATAATAAAAGATTCCCAAAATAATAACAAATTATTAATAGTACTGGCCGGCAGGCCCTACCATGCAGATAGTCTCATCAATCATAAAATACCGGAGTTAATCAGCGCCCATGGTGTAAATGTTGTCTCCAATGATTGTCTTCCCCTGGAAGACCTGCAGGGTGAGATAAAAGTACTTTCCCAATGGGAATACTCCAACCGGCTTTATAACAGCGCTAAATGGACCGGAAAGCAGCCGAACTGCGCCCTGATACAGCTTAATTCCTTCGGCTGCGGGCCGGACGCTTTGACAGTTGATGAGGTTAAAAGTATTTTACAAAGTCATGGCAAGGTTCTTACCCTGCTGCGTATAGATGAAATGACCAATATGGGTTCCGTAAAACTGCGAATACGCTCAATGCTTGCTTCTCTCCAATATAAAAAACAAACTGACCTTTCCCTGTTACCATCAGGAAAAATACGTAAAAGCACTCCTCCTTTTCTGCCTCAGGATAACCATAAAACTATCCTGGTGCCTGATCTGGCCGAACATTACTCACAGTTACTGCCGGGTTTTTTTAAAGCCCTGGGTTACAATACAAAAATTCTGCCCCGGGCCACCAGCGCTGCAGTAGCCTATGGCCTGCGCTTTGCCAACAATGATATATGTTATCCGGCTACTATTTGTATCGGTACTATCTTACAGGCGCTTGCTTCCGGAGAGTATGACCCCTCTAATACAGCGGTTATGATCAGTGAAACCGGGGGGCAGTGCCGGGCATCCAATTACAGTTCACTGTTAAAAAAGGCTTTATTACGCGCCGGTTATAAAGAAATACCGGTCATAACCCTGTCCACTGCTGCTTCCAAACTTAATTTTCAACCCGGATTCAACCTTGATCTGCAAAAAACTTTTTACTATGGGTTCTACGGGATGCTTTTTACTGATCTTATTATTGCCATGAAATATAAAACCGCGGCGCGGGAAAAAAACAAGGGTGATGCTTATAAAACAGCAACAGATTTTATAAATAAAGCCGGAACTCTTTTTAATAGTAAAATAAAAAAAAATACTTTCAACCTTTTAAGGAAAGCAGTAACAGCTTTCAATTCCATACCCTGCCGGGAGGAGCAGCCGCCCCGCATAGGCATTGTCGGTGAAATATTTATTAAATACAATGAATTCGGCAACCGCCGTATTACAGACTATCTCCTGTCGGAAAATATAGAACCGGTAGTTCCGCCTATGCTTGACTTTTTTGTTAATAGCATTCCCAGTGCAGCTGCCAATGAAAAATTATTTTTACAAAGCAAAAAAATCTCCAACACAATATTAAGAAAAATTATTAAACATTATATACTGCACCAGTTTAAAAAAGCCTGCAGCATACTGAAAAAATTCCGGTGGCCGCATGAGTTTTTACATAATTTTGACAAGACTGCAGACTATGCATCTGATATCCTGAGTTTAAGCAATCAGTTCGGCGAGGGATGGGGCCTGGCCGGCGAGATTATTTCCCTTTACAAGCAGGGTATAAAAAATATAGTTTGTCTGCAGCCTTTCGGCTGTATTGCCAATCATATAATCGCCAAAGGTATTGCCAAAAGAATTCAAAAACTTTATCCTGATATAAATCTGCTTTTTCTGGACAGCGATGCGGGCAGCAGCGAAGTAAATCTTATGAACCGGTTAAAATTTTTGATAAACTCGGCAAAAGAAAGTTAAACCAGGTCCTGCCGCCAATTACCGTAGCGGCTTCATTCTGTTTTTTTGTATTATATACTGTATAAGATAACTTGAGCTTAGTACTTCAAGCTTTACTGGATTAATTTCTTTTTTAATCTTTTTATACCCCAGTAAGCAAAAACAAAGGTAAAAACCGCTATATAAACCAGATCTGCGGCGAGTTCCGGTCTGAAATCAATAAAACAGACTGCTCTTACGAGCCTAACAGAGTGCGTTAAGGGAAAGATTTCAGCAACCGGTCTGATAATTTCCGGCAGATTTGTAACAGGAAATACTATACCGGAGAAAAAAAACATAGGAGAGAGAAAACCGGTAAAATAAAAATTAAATTGATTAATATCCTTTACAAAAGAGGTGATAAACAGAGAAAAAGAGGCAAACATTATCCCGGTAATAAAACCTATCAGAGGAGTAAGTAAACTGATATGTACTGTAATAATACCAAAGGGTATTAGAACCAGAAAAACAGCCAGCGAGAAAAAAAATCCCTTACTGCCGGCCCAGATAATTTCACCAACCAGCAGGTTATTAACGGAAAGCGGAGCAGCCAGCATGCCGTCATATACTTTATCAAATTCAAGGCGTAAAAAGGTACCAAAGGAACACTCAAACGCAGCTGTAAACATGGCTGAGACTACCAGCAGACCAGTAGCCAGAAATTCGATATAGGGGATACCATTCATATTTTCTATATATTTATTAAGACCAAGACCAATACCGGCCAGAAAAATAAGGGGTTCCAGAAAAGGAGGAAGACCGTTACTGAAAATATTTTTAACATATACGCGGAAGTGCCTGTACCAGACACTGTATAAACGGTGTACAAGCGGCGGGAAAGATTGCGGTTTACTGTAGTTCATTTATATTTCTACCTGTGATTTTAAGAAATAGATCTTCAAGATTAGACTGACGGAGATAATACTCGTACATATTAAGTTTCCGCGCAAAAGCTTTAAGCTGCTCAAGACTGTTGCCGTATAAACGCAGGCCGTCATTACTTTCTTCCTGTCTTAAATTATTATGCTCTGCTGTTTTTTCTGCTGCCTGAAAATTATTTTTATCAAATATAATTAAAACATATTTTTCTATATGTTGTTCAAGTAAAACAGCAGGGCGGCCGGACATGATTTTTCTGCCGAAATCCAGAATAAAAATCTCGTCACATAACTGAAAAGCTTCTTCCATATAGTGAGTAGTTAATAATATAGTTGTTCCTTGCTTTTTTAACTGGTTGATCTTTTGCCAGATAAGATGCCTGACCTGGGGATCCAGACCGGTTGTGGGCTCATCCAGGATAAGTAGACGGGGTTTATTAAGCAGTGCCCTGGCTAAAACCAGACGCCTTTTCATTCCGCCGGAGAGCTCCTTTATTTTGGCTTTCTGCTTTTCAGCCAGTTCCATAAAAGTAAGCAGTTCTTTGATCCGGGTTACTGCCTCCTCCGGGGGCAGCCGGTAAAATTTGGCATACACCCATAAATTGGTAAAAACATCCAGCTGTTCATCCAGATTGTTATCCTGGGGAACAACGCCTGTTTTATATTTAATATCAAGTTCATTCCGGCCCGGATCAATGCCAAATACTTTAAGCTTACTGTTTTGGTTGTTATCGCGCAGACATTTACCGTAGATCATTTTCATAATTGTGGTTTTACCGGCACCGTTAGGACCTAAAAAACCAAAACAGCCTGCTTTTTCAACTTTAAAACCAATATTGACCACTGCCGGAATGCTTTTAAAGGTTTTATTCAGATTTTCAACTTCAATAACAGACGATGACATTACCTATTCCTCTCAGAGCCATAACTTTAACATTACTGTCTAAAAAAAGTCAATTTACACGGATTTGACATTTTTAACAATAAATTTTACAATAAATGAACATTCATTTATTAATATTGGATCCATATTATGCCCAGACCTGTTACCAAATTAAAAGATATCGAAAATGCCGCTTTCCAGCTCTTTGCCAAAAAAGGGGTAACCCTGGTTACCATCAAAGACATTGCCCGGACCGCCAACTGTGCTGAAGGTGCGCTTTACCGCCATTATAAAAGCAAAGAGGATTTTGCCTGGGCTCTGTTAAAAAGAGAGGTGGAAGGACTGGGCCTGAAACTGAAAAAAGAACTTTTTGCCAAAGGTTCCTATAAACAGCGCGTTAGAAACGCCATTAAAATTCTCTATACTTATTACGATGAACAACCGGTTAAATTTTCCTTCACCCTTTTATTCCAGAATGATTTCCCCTCCAAAAAAGGTCTGATTATTGAAGAGTACCTACCCTATTCCCTGATCGTAAAATTTATCAAACGGGGTACTACCGACGGCGTTTTTAAAGTAAAAGATTTTTCTTTAATTACAGCCATGGTTATAGGTGCTATCCTGCAACCGCCCACCAATATGGCTGTCCAAAGGCTTACCGGCTCAATGCAAAATAAAGTAGAACCGGTAACCAAAATCTGTTTAAAAATGCTGGGCGTTAAAGATTAATCAAAGGAGAAAAATATTATGGCAGCAATAATTGACAAGATACGGAACACAGCAAGAAAAAAATTCAAAACCATTGTTTTACCGGAAGGTTTTGACCAAAGAATGACGGATGCTGCTGCTATCATAGCCAAAAAAAAGCTTGCCAAGGTTTTAATTATCGGCAGTAAGACCAATCCCACTCACCCGGCCATACAGAAAATCGACATCAATCCTTCCACCAAACAATTTAAAAAACTGGCGGCAGCTTTTTACGAAAAACGCAAACATAAAGGTATAACCAGAGAAGATGCTGCTGCCAGGTTAAAAGATCCCCTGTATTACGGTGATATGCTGGTAGCTGAAAATATTGCCGATGGTTCGGTTGCCGGCGCCAACAACTCTACAAGTAATGTTATTAAGGCTGCTATTAGAACTATAGGACTGGCTGAAGGTATTAAAGTGGTTTCCGGGGCTTTTTTAATGGTTGTTCCTGATTTTCCGGGAAGCGGACAGGATACACCGCTTATTTTTGCTGATTGCGGTGTTGTACCTGATCCTACTGCGCAGCAGCTGGCCTCGATAGCACGTGCTTCAGCTCTTACAAGAAAAAATTTAATAAAAGATGAACCGGTTGTTGCTCTGCTTTCCTTTTCCACTAAAGGCAGCGCTTCCCACCCGGCTGTTGATAAAGTGAAGAAGGCACTCTCTATTATCCAAAAAGAAGATACTGACCTCAAAGCTGACGGCGAACTCCAGCTGGACAGCGCTATTATTGAGGCCATCGCCGCAAAAAAAGCACCGCAGTCAACTGTAGCAGGGAAAGCTAATGTACTTATATTCCCTGATCTTAACTCCGGAAATATAGGATACAAACTTACCGAAAGAATTGGTCATGCAACCGCGCTGGGCCCTCTGCTGCAGGGACTTGCCAAACCGGCCAATGATCTTTCCCGCGGCTGTTCGGTTAATGACATCGTAAACGTTGCTGCTATAACTGCTGCCTGCAGCAATAACTAGTCTAGCGTATGCCATCCTGTCAGGGACATCTTATAGAGTATTTTGATAAGAAAAAGATAAAATTCGCTCTGGTTGAAAAAGAAACCGAAACAAAATTATACCTCACCAACAGCAACGGGAAAAAGATTAAAATCTCCCGCAACAGCCTTTTCACTATTCATTCCCCGGCTTCACTTGAAGACCTTACCGATCAAATCATTAAAACAGTAGCACAAATCAACACTATCCGTCCGGAAATCAACATGGAACTTTTATGGGAAGATGTAGCAGCCGGCAAAAAAAAATATACGATTAAGGAACTTACCAATGAATACTTTGGTAAAATAACCTCTCTGCATAAATCCGCGCTGTTAAGAAAAATATTAAAACAAAAAATTTTTTTTCAATACAAAAATGCCTGTCTGATCCCGCGTACCCGGGATGAAGTCAATAAAGAAAAAAACAAATTACAAAAAAAGAAAGAACTGGAAGCATTAAAGAAGAAAGAGCAGCAATGGCTTGCAGAAGTGTTAGAGAGTACCGGCAATATCCGGGTACCGGAAGAGATGCAGCAGGCTGTTAAAAACATTGATCAATATTTATTCCAGAAAAAAAGCAGCGACACTGTATCCCTCCTGGGACAGATAAAAGGAGAACGCAGCACTACTGAAGCTGCTGTTGAGTTTTTAAAAAAAACAGGGCGTCTTGATCCGGAGACAGATTCTTTTCTGGTTTCCTTTGGTATACGCACCGGCTTTCGTAAAAGTGTTATTGAAAAAGCTGAGCGTATAAGCTGTTTTCAAAATGATCCGGTTTACAGGGATATCGCTGCTGAAGAAGCTCTTGCTATTGACGACAGTGATGCGACAGAGATTGATGATGCGGTTACGGTTAGTTATCAAAATGAACATCTTTCCGTCGGCATCCACATTGCTGATCTTTCCTATTTTATTAATGTAGATGACGCCATTGACCGGGAGGCTTGCAACCGTACTATGTCGCTATATCTGCCAGACAGATCCGTACCCATGGTTCCTGCCCGAATCAGCAGTAATGTTGCCAGTCTCAACCAGGATCAGGTGCGCCCCTGTTTAAGCCTGCTGGCCGAATTTGATAATAAAGGCCAACTTGTACAAAGCAGCTTTGCTTTAACTAAAATAAAAATAAAACACTGTTTAACGTATGATAAAGTTGACAATTATCTGAAACAAACAAGCAAAAATAAATTAAGCACAACCCTGAAAGATTTAAAAAACATAACTGACCGGCTATACAGCAAACGCCATGCCAAAGGTGCGGTAAACATTAACCGGCCGGAAATCAAAATAAAAAAAAAGAGTAATGAAATTACTTATAATATAATCAATATGAACAGCCCGGCGCGTCAAATGGTAGCTGAACTTATGATTTTATATAATGTACAGGCAGCCGCTTTTGCCTTTGACAACAGCATACCGGTTATATACCGCTGTCAGGATCAGCCGGAAGAAAAATTAGACCGCAGTAAACTGACCGGCAGTTATAATCCCATTGCGGTGGATAATGCCTTAAAAAAACTTAAACCGTCCAAAATTACCCTGTATCCACACCCCCATGCCTGTCTTGCGGTAGACAAATATATTCAGATGCCCTCGCCTTTGCGGCGTTATGCTGACCTGGTTATACAGCGG
>CAZFAK010000131.1:0-7952 GCA_964517045.1 uncultured Spirochaetia bacterium
AATAGGAAGAAACGCTTTCATCCCCTTTGCGGGCAAAGCCCAGCATATTTTTTATGATACATGCTGCCCGGGAACCGGCTTCATTGATCATGTCCAGTTGTTTGTCTATCTGTCTTTTTTTTATAAAGACGCGTATATTATCTAAAGTAGTATTTGCTTCCCGGGCTGCTTCTATACTGCCGGCCAGGTCAGTCATAAGCCGGTTTTTAATCAGGGCTGCATTCTGCATCATGCCGGCAAGCGGATTGTTAAGTTCATGCGCCATACCGGCAGCCAGGCCGCCGACTGAGTTCATCTTTTCGGCGTGGATAAGAGCCTGCTGCATTTTAATGTTGCGGGTAACATCATCAATACGGATAACAGCTCCTTTAACCGGGCTTTTACGCAGGGGATAAACAGTTATGGTCTGATAAATGGTTCCTTTTTTATGATCATCTTCTTTATGGGAAAACTGTTCAGTACGGAATGCTTTTATGCTTTGTTTTATCAGGTCGGTTTTTGTTTTAAACCGGGGCATAAGCCCGGTTAATTGTTTGTTCAAGGCCTGCTCTGCTTTGATGCCGGTTTTCTCCACAGTTTCCTGATTCCAGTGGGTGATGTTCAAGTCCTTATCCACGCCTATGAGCATTGAGGGCATGGAGTTTATTATATTATTAAGATAATACTGTGTTTTATTCAGTTTTTTTGCAGTCTGTCGCCTGGACGTAATATTATTAATAACAGCAACGAGATATTTTGTCCCCTGTAAAACTGTATATGCTCCTTTTATCTCAACGTTTATAAACGAACCGTCTTTTTTTATATCAACTGTTTCACCGATAAAAAAGCCTCTTTTTTTTATCTCGTTAATAAAGCGTTCAAATGAGCTATGATAATCCTTGTGTATAAGCCTGGCAGCATGCATACCGATAAGTTCCTCTCTGCTGTAGCCATATATAGTGCAGAAAGCCGGGTTAACATCCCGGATATAGCCCTGGAGATTTAAAAGCGCAATACCGTTAAAAGAAGCTTCAAAAATACTGCGGTATTTAGCTTCGCTTTCAGAGAGTTCCTGCTGTGTTTTATATTCTTTGGTTATATCCCGGAAAATAAGCACTACACCATGGAGACGCCCTTTTTTGTCACGGATAGGTGCAGCGCTGTCAGCGATCTGGTAGTGTTTTTTATCAGCGCTGATAAGTACGGTATGGTTGGCCAGGCCTCTTACCTTGCCGCTTTTTAAAACTTTTTTGACCGGATCACTTACCCGCCGGCCGCTGTGAGCGTTGATTATATGGAAGACTTTTGACAAAGGTTTTTGCCGGGCTTGGTCACGCTGCCAGCCGGTAAGCTGTACAGCAGTCTCATTCATCTGTATAATTTTTCCCTGTTTATCCGTAGCGATGACAGCGTCGCCAATAGAGCTAAGCGTAATACGCATGTGTTCGTGCTGCTGTTCCAGCTTATCCTGCATTTTTTTCCGGGCGGTTATATCAGTAAGGGAGGCAATACTGGTGTCAGTACCTGGTATTATTCCAATAACCAGTAAGATGTTTTTGTGTTTTTGACTGGGCGTTACAAAGGTAAATTCATAGGAGGCAAGGGCTTTGTCTGCATTGCGGGAACGGCGCAGAGAATGTTGTTCCTGCATGCGGGGCAGATCCGCGGCAGCAACAAAATGCATCCATTTTTTTTTATTAATTATTTTAGCCAGCGGCATCTCTGCCAGCTCAGCAAAACGCTGGTTGGCGCTGGAGATAGTACCGTCTTTTTCCAGTGTGCATGTGGCAGTGCCGGTATGGTCAAACAGGGCATGGTATTTTACCTCAGCCTCTTTGCTGGAGGTAATATCCGTATGGATGCCTATGACCTGCAGCGGTTTTTTGTTTTTATTACGTTTAACGATTCTGCCTCTGCTTAAAAGCCACATCCAGCTCTGATCAGCTTTGGCAAAGCGGAATTCAGCTTCAAAACAGGCTGTTTTACCCTGCAGATGCTGCTGTACTTTGTCCATAAGATTGTTAAAATCCCGGGGGTGGACTCTTTTCTGGAATTCCCGGAAAACAGGGGGAAAGCTTCTGTTTTTATAACCAGCCATTGTATAACCGCGCTGATCAAGCTGGAATTTGTTATGTTTAAGGTCCCATTCCCAGATGCCGTCGCGGTCAGCTTTTTGTAAACTATGGTAAAATTTTTTGTAATAGTCGCATTTATTTTTATCTGCGCGGCCGGTACTGAACAGCTCTGCAGCATTATCCTGCAGCTGTTTTTGCCAGTTTTTAATTTTTTCAGCTTTGACTTTATATTTACGGGCCAGTTGTGCAACAGAGGTATCTTTTTTCAAGGCGTTCAAAGCCAGTTCGGCTTTGAACGCTTTACTGTATTTTTTTTGCATAATTTTGCAACAAGTTTGAAACAGCTTAATATTTTATAAAATTTAATATGTTAAATAGATAGTGTCAAGCTGATATAGATTTTTTTATAAAAATTTATTATGAGCAGAATGTTTTGCTTTATAAATGGAAAAAGATGACATTTTATTAATAAAATTAACCTTATAGTTAATTTTATTAATAAAATGTTTGACATATTTAATCTTTTGCAGTATAATGTTATATATAATTAATTAAAAGGTGCTTATATGAAAGAATTGACCAATTGTCCCTATTGTCAGGGTGATTTTGTTATTAAAGAGGTGGAGTGTCAGAGTTGTCAGACCAGGATAAGGGGTTCATTCAAGGTTAACCGGTTTCACATGTTTACTCCGGAGGATCTTTATTTTATCGAGATTTTCTTAAAAAACGAAGGTAATATCAAACATATGGAAAAGGATCTCAAGATATCCTATCCGACTGTCAAAAGCAGATTAAAAAGTATTATAAAAAATCTGGGTTACACACCAACAGATAATGCAGTTCAGCAGCGTGTGCAGGTATTAAAAGATTTAAAAGAGGGGCGCATCGATGTTAACAGTGCAGTTAAAAGTCTGGGGGAATTAAAATGATTATTTTACAAATACTGGCAGCAATAATGCTGCTGCCCTTGACCCTGGTCGCGCTTCTTTTGTTAAATTTATATGTCCGCCATTTTCTTTATCTGCTCGCTGTTACACTCTACGGTATACTGTACGCTTCCCTGGCGGGTCTGGTTTTTATGAGTATTAATGCAGGATGCTGGACAATGATCATATTAACTGTATTATATATTATCCGGATAAATTATATTGCCCGGCGTATCAGACACAAACCGGAGCCTGCGTCTTATCCGGTAGTCCGCGGTGATATCCATTTCCGGCAGTCCGGATTACGGGTTATTTTTTATTTGGCGATTGTTTTTATCCGGGCAGCAAGATATACACCTGATTTTATTTCCTGCCGTATGCAGCGCAGGGCCGGGCTGGATATGGAAATTCCGCAACTTATCGAACTTATACTGAATGCTGCTATAGGCACCAGCGTAAAAGTGGACAGTAAAGAGGCCGATATATTTTTTGAAATACAATAAATTTAAGCAAGGAACATAAAATGAGTGAAGAAAAAAAGTTAATACTGGAGATGGTAAAAGAGGGTAAAATTGATACTGCGCAGGCGGAAAAACTTTTAGCTGAAACAGAGAGCGGAGAAGAGCAGGCGGCCGTAGCTGCTGCTCCCAAACCCCGCAACCGCAAGTTTTTGCGGGTTTTGGTTACAGAGGGTGATAAAACCAAAGTTAATATTAATATTCCGATTGCTTTGGCAGAGGTGGGCCTTAAAATGATACCCAGGGATAAACTTATCATTGAGGGCCGGGAAATATCGCCTGATGATCTGATGAAAATGATCCGGGAAGCCAACCAGGGGGAGATGGTTAATATTGATGCGGAAGATAAAGGGAAAAAGGTAAAGATAAAAGCTTATATTGATTGAAAGAACTCTGGCGGCAGTTTGATATTGGCAGAATTATTTATAAAGATATACCAATATAAAACCTCGGTTCCTTATCTGCTGTCAGCGGTTCAGGTATTTCAGCCTGTTGTAAAACTTTAGGCCAGGCTATGCTAAATGACAGAGCGCCTTTACGGCGGTTGCGGAGATAAAATATATATTTTATTCCCAGTTTCAGGCTCGCAGGTATTTGCCAGCAGAATTTTTTTTTGGTATAGTTATAATCATAAAGATAGTGTGTAACCAATCCTGCTTCTCCTTTTAAACTGAAAATCAGGTAATTATAATTATTATGCAAAAGATCTATAAACGGAGCAAAGTATACAGCTGCGGCGCTGTATAAAGTTTGGTTTACCGGATAGGAATCAGCAAAACCGGCAAAACAATCATTGTGATTATGTTCATAGTAGTAAAAGGGATGATAACTATTGGTATACTGGGATGTAAAGAACCGTTTGTAGGATCCTTCCCAGCTTATGGCAAGACGCCGTTTGAATAATAAAAAGCTTTGTTCCCAGCCGGCAAAAAGAGAAGGAAAGGTATCAGGGTTCAGGTTAAACCGGGAGCAGGTATTGCTGTTGTAATAATTTTCATAATACCCGGTATCAGGGCTGGTAGCAAAATGGCAAGCAATGTTCAAATGCAAGCTGTGACCTGACCCGCGCAAACCCGGAGGTACAAATTTAGTACTGTAAGGGTAGTATTGCCCAAAGGTAAACCCTGCTATACTTTCTCTGAAATATTTATATTGCCGGGAGATAGCAGAGGAGTTAAACTCAGGATAGGTCCAGCCCTCAGGCAGAGACCAGTTAGCAGAAATAGAACTGGCGCCATGTTTAAAGCTGAGGCTGCTGTAGTTATAACGTCCCAGCCGGGCGGCTAATTCTACTGACAGTTGCCGGAATTTTTTTCTGACCAGACCTTTTTCATATTTTCCCTGATCAATCAGATAATTATATTTATATAGGCGTTGTGTGAAGAAAGATTGTATTTTTAAAATGAAATCCCATAAGGAAATATTCAAAGAGGGGGCATATTTCAGAAAATGGGGAAAAAACTTGGTAATTTCATTTTCTTTATCAAGAGAGGTGTTCAGGATTGAAAAATTTGCCGCCAGATAATTGTTTAGCACAAAGTTACCGGAAGGGGAACCGATATCCCAGTTAAAACCGGTAAAAATATCAAACCCGGTACGTTTTACATCATTGCTACTGTCCCGTACAGAAGCAGTATACTGGTAAGGAAGTAATGAAAAAGTAAATACAGGTGCGCCGGCGATTAAAACTGTTTTTCGTTTTTTTTTATATAAAGATGAAACCGCCCCGGATCTCTTTAGGGGCTGGTCATAAGCAGTATGATTGGAAGTAAAAAAAGAGGGCGGGTGGGCATTACTGTAAGAGAGGGCAGTAAGGGGCAGGGAATGCAAACGAAAGGAGCCGTTATGGTATCTGGCAAATATTAATTTTTTTTTAAAGCCGGCGGCATTTTTAAGAGAAGGGTAGCGGGCACCGCTGCTGCAGCCGGTAAGCTTACACCAGTTGGTAGCATTTAAGGTTCGGCAGTATATTTGCGGTGTACCGTCGGCAAAAGAGGTAAAATATATTTTCCCCTGTTTATATACAGCATCCAGTACAGCAGCAGCAGTTAACGGGAACAAATTTTTTTTATACTGGTTTTTTACAAGGTAAACTGAGTAAACTCCTTTTTGGGCAATGCTGACAACAAGTCTTTGGGAGTCAATACAGGAAATATTGTTTATTATAACCGGGTAGTTGAAACGATAAATTGTCTTTTTTTCGCCGTCAGGAGTTAATTTAATAATTGCAGTCTGTTCATTACGATAGTGACTGTAATAAACGACATTGTCATAGGAAGCAAAGGCGGTTACCCTTTTGTAACGGGTTAATCTTTCTTTTTTACCCCGGGCAGTTATACGGTAAAGATCATAAACACTTCCTCCTTTAATGAGGTGGTAAACCCGGCGGTTAAATAATACTGCTTTATTTAGGGGATCCTGTACCAGCCGCTGTCCGGTATGACGGGCCAGCCGGACAGGCAGCCTGTTATTGGTTTTATATAATGAAAAAGTATTGAAATCATCCCGGTAGTTAGCTATTACATAATTACCGGCTATAGCTGTTTCAGCTTTATAAGCTTTTTGACAAAAGTTGGTGATTATCGGCTTTGCTTTCGTTTTTCGGAAAATATTATATTTTTTTTTCAGCCAATTACGCCATTTTTGCAAAGCTGCAGCCGGAGTCAGATTATAATATTTTTTAAAACCTTTTTTAAAACCTTTTTTTTGAATAGAACGGAATAATTTCCGGAAGGATTTCATTTTATAATGCCGGCTTAGATAGATTAAAAAAGCAAATCCCTGGTTATAGACCAGTTCTCTGTCTCTACCACTGCCTTCAAAGCGGCACATTTGTTTGTAATCAAGCAGACGATTGTTTAGAACACTGTCCCGCAGCAGCATTTCCCGTTTTGGATCAAAATAATCACTGCCTTCATGGCGGGAGCCCATCTGGGCTATGCCCTCAATAAACCAAAGCGGCAGTCTGTCGCTGATAGTATGGAAGTTAAGAACGAGCTGATCCCCGGTTTCATTATTAAAACCGGTACTGAGATAAACCAGGCTATGCTGCAGTAATAAACGCAGTGACAGTATATGAGCAAGTTCATGCGTAAGAACTGCAGCCAGCCAGTCATTGTTGTTTCGCCATAACATTTCAATTTTTCTGACGTTTATATTAATAATATAGTTATAAGAGTCAGCATATCCCTGGGGAATGTCATCAATATTATGAAGCAGAATATTAATTTTTTGGAAGAAATCCGGTTTGCCAAAATACTTGTTTAAGGAAAAAAAAGAGCTTTCCGCTATAGCAGCAGTACGGTCAACCAGGTGTTTGGTAGCGTCAGTATAACCGATATTGAAGTGAGCGGTACGGAGATAACGCCATCTGCCTTCTCCTGACAGCCATAATAGCAGCAGGGAGACAATCAGAAAATTTTTAAGCATAAAAGATAGTAACATGTAATATTTAGTTAAGCAAAAATTTTAATAATAAAAATAGTGCAATTTATGGCAAAAAAGCGTAAAAATTTAAAGAATATTTTTTTTTATAGCAGGGACAGGAAATAATAGCTATTTAAGGCAGGCTGCATATTAAGGCCGGTTTATACACAGACTTTTGCCAGCCGCAGGTGGCATATTGTCCTTTTTGTTCTGCCGGCATAAAATCAAACTGTTCTGCAGTTATCCATACTTCCGGTTTTGCTGTCAGTCCGGCAGTAGATACCAGACAGCTAATAGTAATTTTTTGCTGCTGCTTTGCTGCTTTTATCTGCCGGGCCAGTATAATTTTAAGCGTATCTTTTTCCTGCCACCAGGCAGCTTCTCCTTTTCGGGGCCATTTTTGCACCTTATATTTAACCGGTGTAAGTTTTTTAACCTGTTTGTTTTGTTTCACGGTTATTTTTTGAAGAGTCAGGGATGATATGTCCGGAAACCGCAGTTTTAAGAAATTTATACCGGCATTGGTAATTGGCAGCAGCCGGTTGACAATAGCGAGCTTTATGCCCCCGGGCTGTTTTTGAAAATTGAATCCGGAAGCGTCAGCAGTACTTCTTATTAAAAGCTCAGCCCAGTCAGCATTCATGCTGTGCCCGTTGGCAAAGTTACCGGGCAGATCCACTGCGTGCTGGATCATAATCTGCATATTTGAATGCCAGCTGATATTGTCTACAGTCTCTACTTCCAGCCACTCATTGGGATGGCTGTTTTGCTCCATAGGATCCGGGTTCATAAGCAGCGTAAGCTGTGAACCGTTATGTGTAAGGCGGAAACCGACAGCATTGCTGTTAGGACTGGTATCACGGGTACCGCCCCCGGTACTGGTAATAACTACATCCTGAATATTTACAGGGCTGCCGCCTCCGGGGCGGTCCAGGGAACGGATATTGGTAAGTAAATTGTGTTCCACACCGTCATAATAAGCCGGATAGTTGGAAAAGGTACCGCCGAAATTATTAGCCATATTTACA
>CAZFAK010000132.1:0-7943 GCA_964517045.1 uncultured Spirochaetia bacterium
TAGACGCCGGCTATGAGTTCGTTATTCTGGATAATCTTTCCAACAGCAGTGAGACAGCTTTGGAACGCGTTAAAGAGATCACCGGCAAAAATTTTAAATTCGAAAAAATCGATATGCAGGATGAGGCGGCAATGAAAACCCTGTTTGAAAAATACAGTTTTTCCGATGTAATTCATTTTGCCGGCCGTAAAGCAGTCGGCGAATCAGTCAGCATGCCCCTGGAATATTATCGGAATAATGTAACCGGCACTCTAAATATGTTAAAACTTATGCGTAAGCATAAAATTAAAAATATTGTCTTCAGTTCCAGTGCTACTGTTTATGGCGATCCCCACCAGGTACCTATAAAAGAAGATTTTCCCCTTCAGACTACCAATCCTTACGGCAGGACCAAATATTTTATCGAAGAGATTATGCGTGATCTTTATACAGCTGATAATAAATGGAATATAGCTCTTTTACGATATTTCAACCCGGTAGGCGCTCATAAAAGCGGCCGCATAGGAGAAGATCCCAAAGACATACCCAATAATCTGTTACCCTATATTTCCCAGGTCGCTGTCGGTATAAGAAAAGAGCTTTCTGTTTTCGGCGGTGATTATCCTACCAAAGACGGTACCGGTGTCAGAGATTATATCCATGTTGTTGACCTGGCCCGGGGTCATCTGAAAGCCTTACAGAAATTAAAAACCAATCCCGGTGCTGTAGCCTACAATCTGGGAACCGGCCGGGGCTATAGTGTGCTGGAAATGGTTAAAGCTTTTGAACAGGCCTCCGGAAAAAAAATACCCTATAAAATTGTAGAGAGACGCCCGGGCGATATTGCCCAATGCTTTGCCGACCCCTCTTTTGCCCGCAAGGAGCTTGACTGGGAAGCAAGTAAAGATATTAACGATATGTGCAGTGATACCTGGCGGTGGCAGTCAGCTAATCCGAACGGGTATGAAGCCAAATCCTGAATACAAGCAGGCAGCCCGGAATAACCCGAAAAAATATTCCGCCTGATACTAATTAACCGGAGTTGGCGAGGAAGCATAAATTTTGCTGTAAGTCAGGCTGGGCAGCATACCTTTTTCCTGCCACAGCGGATTCAATCTTTTTTCCTCCAGTTCTTCGATAACCCTAATTTTACCTTTTATATAACGCTTGATCCTCTCCCGGCATGTATCAAGCCTGAGCAGCATGGCTCCGTAGCGGCCCTCAATCACTTCCCATCCGTTAGCCTGGTAATTTTCCATCCAGTTTTGCCTGTGCATCTTTCTGGCCTGTTGGTATAATCTTTTAAGAGAGGGTAGATCATGGCACAGGATCTTTTCCAGCTGCTTTTTATTACCCGCCAGGTATGCTCTTCTAATACGCTGCGGCAGGTCGCATTTTTTAGTAAGCACAGCACTGAACAAATGCGCTGCTTTTAGTTTGTAATTATATTTTCCTTTTTTATTTTGCGTTTTTTCCAGCTGTTTATGCAATGCAGCAAAATGTTTTTTTAGATTGCGGTTGCGCGCAAAAAACTGGTAAGTACCGAATAAAGGGTCTTCCCAGAAAAGAACCTTGCTATAGTTATTGCCCCCATGCGTTCTTGTGATAAAGGAATAATCATCAAAGGAACCTGCCGGCAGAAAATCATTATAGTCAATATCACTGCTGCCTTTTAAATGTTGTTTAACTTTATCCGGCTGGATATTATTATTAAAACAGTGTTCCGTATAATACTGCAGCACAGGCAAAGTTGAAAATGTATCAGCCTCATTGGCGTCATCACCCCAGAGAGTTAAAATAGTATGTTTTATATTCTTTTTTTTAACAGCTTTCATAGCCGGCTGTATAGTATTAACAGCTTGTTTATAATTGGTCCAAAGACGATTCCAGTTCCAGGCACCGGCAGCAAATACCGTACCCTCTTTTATATCTTCATGGCGTTCGATCCACTCCAGATAAAATTTCTGCTTTTGATGGAAATAGTCCCAGTAAACGAGATCAATATTGGCCGGCGCTGCTTTTTTGAGTTTTAACGGTACCCGGCTCTTACGGTCGTAATAACTGCCTGAGCTGGATGCGGCCCGAAAATACATATCACTCCACATATATACCTGGTCAAATTTTAACTCCTTGAGAAGTTGGTTAAGATGGCCTAAATGTTTGCTCATTATATCAGTTTTGTTATGATAACCGTTCCTGGCCATATATTTACCAAGTCCCAGATCATTAGCCTCATCCAGGCCAATGTGAATTTTACGCGACCGGTAGGGAGCGGACGCAGCTTTAAGCAGTTTTTTTATAAACTGGTATGTTTTTTTTTCATCAACCAGAAAAACATGAGCAGTATCTTTAAGATTCTCATAATGAGGCCATTGAAACATTCTGGCCAGATGCGCCAATGTCTGCACACAGGGAATCATTTCAATACCCAGGGAAAAAGCATAGCTGTCTATCTCTCTGATCTCTTTTGGTGAATATCTGCCGGACAAATAGCCGAAATATGGTTCGGCAGGTATGGTAAAAGTAGTTTCCGTATACAGCATAAAAGTATTTACACCCATCAAAGCAAGGTGAGATAAAAATACTTTTACTTTTTCTGCTCTCATTATGGCATTACGGGAAGTATCAAGCATAACATTCACAGCCGGAATCAGCTGTTTTTCCTGCAAAGATTTGATACGGCGCTTATTTTTTAAACTCCCGCTAAGTATACCTAAAGCCCGCAGGGCCTGATTAACAGATTGATAATATATACAGTAACCCTTATCCGTTTTTTTTATTTTTAACCCGTTTAGTTTGTCCGAGTAATAAAAATCCAGTTTTATACCCTGAGACGATAAAGCAAATAGATCCGGTAAAGTTTTAACAATACTTTTAAGCGCTGTTTTTACAGCCGGGTCTGCCTTGCCTAATTGATAGACCAGTTTGTTCATATAAAATAACTCCTTTCCTTATTTTATCCTGATACCATTCAAAATTCAACTAATGAACTAATCTCATTAATTATATAAAAAAAGTTACTTTTATTTGTAATTTATGTTAAAATACTATATAATCTTATTATTTCACTTAATGAAATAACAATGGAAAAATCATATAATACATTAAACAGCGATACTGCGTCAGCTATTAACCGGGCTATTGTACTGAAAATAATCAAAGAAAAAGGCCCGATATCGCGCAAGGAGATAACCGCGATAACCAGCCTTCAGGCCAGCACCATGACCTATATTATCAATGACCTGATTAAGCGCAACCTGGTGGAAAACTGCGGTAAAGGTTTAGCTAATTTTAAAGGGGGCCGCAAGCCTGTATTTCTGCGTCTGAACAATAAAACAGGAGTTATACTCGGCCTGGAGATCGGAGCGGAGTTCATTAAATGCTGTCAGTTAAACTTCAGCGGTGACATTATTAAAACCGATATTATTAAATTCAGCAATATAGATATAAACATGATAGTTAGTCATATTGCAGATTATGTTCAAAAGATCAACAAAACAATTCTGGGTATAAGTATCGGTCTGCCCGGCGTAGTAGACCCGGTTACAGGAATTATCATTAACAGCCGCTACCTGCAGCTGGCCAATTATCCCTTAAAAAAAAAATTGCAATATGAATTCAAATGCCCTATTTTAATTAATAATAACGCCAATCTCGCAGCTTTCGCAGAATACTATAATGTCGCCCAGCAAAAAAATATAAAAAATATTCTTTTTTTATATATACAGGAACTTTTTGTTAATAATGTAACCCATATCGGCTTCGGCCTTGGTATTATAATTAACGGTCAAATATATCATGGGGAACATTTACAGGCCGGTGAGTTTAACAAAGCTATAAATTTTTATAAAAATAAACTAATAGATAATAATGAGACAGCTGCCCTCTTGCAGAAAAAAGATATGGACCGGCTGCAGCAAAACTCTCTGCCTGAACTCTTTCAAAAATCACAAAACGGCGACAAGGCAGCAGCGCTTTTTATTGATAAATTGTTTTCTATTCTTTCAGAATTAATTTCAATGGCTATCTCTATTATAGACCCTGGTATAACCTTTATCGGTTATGATTCCAACCAGAAACTTGATCCTTTGTTTTTAAATCACTTGCGGGAATTTTTATTAAAAAGATCACTTAATGTAACCAGTAAATTACCGGGGATAGAAGCTTCCGAACTTAACGGCCGCTCCGTAATGATCGGCGCCGCCAATAAAATGCTGGATACACTGTTTCAGGTGCCGGAATTAAAAAACAGTTTACTGTATTCAAACATATAATTATTTTACCAATACAGCTTTACCAAAAGTAGTAGGATTTGATCTGTGCCTTATTCTTGATGTACTCATCATTATTTTTTGTACATGTCCCACATCATCAGTATCACTGGGATTTATATTCAAGCCGATTGCCGCACCCTCGGTTAAATTTATATTTTTTAAAACAGTTTTTGGTATGAAAACTTCTATAATGTACCCGGTCTGGGTTCTTTTCGAAATTTGTCTGATCTTTTTCTGTTCCTGCTTTCCCAGTCCCGGTACAAAACAAAAGGTTTCCGCTTTTAAATTTTTAAAATTACCCGGTGAAAACCCAAACTGAAAATCATCCCCGCTCATGCCTGTATCGTTATAATCACGGGACAGCTCAGTGTCCAGTTGCAATTCAACATAATCACCCTGCCATAAATGATTCTTTTGCCATTTTTGCAAAATTACATTATCCTGTACTTTAAAAGCGAAATACAGTCCTGCTTTCGACCAGCCGACCCAGGCCTGACAGGAAAGATCATTTTTGTCCTTCCAGTCCGGATCTTTTTGGGGATGAACTATATCTGCTTTGCGGTAAATTTTAAAAGTCGGTTTTGCAGGCCAATCTGTTAAAACACCGTCTATCTTTTTCGCAGCAGTTTTTTTTAGAGACACTGTAAAAGGCCTGTCCCCGGCATCTTTTACTGTTCTTCTGAAATCCATTGGTAACTGCCGGAAATCTTTTAAATAATGAAACGCAATACCGCCGAAAGCTTTTTTATCCGCGTTAGTATAGTGCTCCTGGATTTTTTGCTGCTCTTTCATCATAAAATCAACACCCTCTTCAAAATAGGTACTGCTGGCAGCTCCAAAACCAACTGTTTCCAGATCCATAGTCTCTGAACCGATAATAACCTTTTTCCCGGTCTTTTCAGCATATTCTATCTCCTCCCTGGCATTCATTACCTGCCGGTCAGCGCTGTCAAAATAATCCATTAAAGCAACATAATCAAGTGTATCGATCACTCTTTCCATATAATTACTTTGCATATTGTTATACCAGACAGGTATAGCATGTCCATTAGCCAGATCCATACCGCAACTGTCCATTCTTTTTTTTACTCCTTTAAGCATGGCAATATATTTTTCCGGCGCATCAGGCATTTCTTTCCATTCTTTGGTAAGAAAAGGTTCGACATCCAGCTGCAGACCATCGTAGCGCAGCTCCGGATTATCCGTACCGCGGTTAAAATCGATAAAAGACTCTACATAATCCCAGCACTCGGATAACTTGCTGGTTCCCCATTTACGTACTCCTTCACAGGCATGCACAAGATAACCGCGCTTATGACAGTCTTTTAAAAAATCACGTAATCCGTCTTCATGGGCTGTAAATTTTTGATTAGCTCCGATACTGAAATATAATGTTCTTATTTTAAAGTTGCTGTACCCATGCGGCGCATCACAAAAATTAAAAAAATCTTCCCGAAAATCTTTATTGTTTAACAGATTCAGCGAATCATTGTTTTCATTCCAAATCCATAAACCGTATGTATCCCTGCTTTTATGCACCCGGGACATGCGTAAAGACCAGTTTATATCCTTTTTAACAGGTTTCTTTTTTACAGCTTCTCCCTCACTGTAAGCAGTAAATGTTTTACATGTATTGACCAAATTTAATACGCCGGTAATAATAAATAAATATAAAAAAACTTTTAGTTTTATCTTCATTTGTCCCTCTCTTATTTTTTTAGTATAACATTAGCTATAAATATAACAATTCTACCTGTAAATTGAGCGTCATTCTCCTGCCGCTTTTTACCGGCAGGAGAATGGCTATCCGGCAAAACTATTATTTTACCTTTTTATCCTGCCTTAAGAATCAATCAAAATAGACATCATCCACCCAGAAGCTGTTGCTGTAAGCAGTGGTTCCGTCACTGGTTACCTTGAACTGGGTACTGCTCACAATAGTCCAGTCCTGGTTACCGTCAGAAGCATTAAAATTTGTTAAAGAAACTGAAATGTTTGTCCAGTTACCCTGCAGTTTTTCAGCCGGTATATGATACTCGTTTCTGGTTCCGTCTGTTTCCCGCAATACAGCTGTTATGCGGTCCGAACCGGCTGTAACCGTACCCCTGATTTTAAAATACATAGTTGTATAACCGGACAGGTCAAAGCCGGTTGCACCGGCACCGGGATGATCAGCTTCTGTGTGTTCTATATAAAAACCATAGTAGGCATATCCATTCGCATTAACAGTCAGGTTATAGTCAACTTTTACAGCATAGCCTCCGTCACTGGTTTGATCCTCAGTATTGTCAACAGTAGTATCACCGGTTGAAGTGAAACCGGCACCCTCGTCAGTATCAACAAAAGTTCCGGTCGCTCCGTTCCATTCGGTGGAAGCAAGATTTCCTGTGGAAAAAGTACAAACAACCGAACCGCTACCGCTGGAGGAACTCGCTGAAGACACAGCGCTGCTTACAGAAGAAATGCTTGTAGAAGAGGCACTTGAAGCGGCTGTACTGGAAGAACTGCCGGAGCTGCCTGCATTCCAGGTAGCCTGGGCAGTTACCGGCTGATCCGGATCCGCATCATTGTAAGTAGCTATTACCATATCGCCGTCAGCCACCTGTAATTTGCCTGATTCAGAGGTAGTGGTAAACGATACAGTACCAATGTAGTTTGTACCTGCCTGAATTAAAGTAACACCAATACCGGTTGTGTCACTGTAACTTTTAACATTAACCTGCACTGTTCCGGCAGAAAGATCAGGGTCAGTTAATGTAATCGTAGCAGACGCAGCGGTACCGGCATAAGTAGAAGAGTCAAATGCTATGGTACCTAAAGTACCGCCTGCAGATGTTCCTCCGTCATTATCATCTTTACATGCTGTCATAAGTACAGTTAAACTGCTTAGCAGCATGCAGAGTAAAATAATAGTTTTTTTCATAATAAACTCCTTTATATTTTTTTAATTCTTTTTCTTGTTATCTGCTTCATTATGCCTATCCGTCTTTCCGTCAATTTTACTGGCAAAAGCCAAGGTCAATCCGGTTTGAAATATCGGTCCCAGTATATTGCCGGAGTTAAAGGAAAAATCTATGGTAAACCTCTCTATGCCCGATTGTGGTTTGGATTTGGTTATGTCCATATCAATGCCCAGTCCGCATGTAAAAGCATTATCAGTCCCATTATAATAATCACCTAAACGCAGTTGCAGATTTTTATAGGTAAGCTCAATACCGCCGCCAAAACTGCTGTCTGAAGCCAGCGGAAATTGACCGGCCGCAGCGCCCGTAATGCTGTAAATACCGTTATCCCATAACCTGTAGGAAAGACCGGCTCTTATCTCCATCGGTAAATTAAAACCGGCAGCAGCAGCTGGTTTTAGACTAACCCCGCCGTTTCTGAAAGCGAGACCGGCTTTTAGTTTGCGCTCCAGCCATATCCCCTGTAAACCACTGTCAAAGGCTAAACTCTGATGCACCACCTCATTTTTTTTTCCGGTTAAAAATTTAATATTTATACCCATACTCAATCCGGCTGTTAAAAAGCGGCCGTAACTTAACCGAAATATACCGTCATTTATTTTGATATTGCCAAGTATATTACCCCTGACATCAATCTGATCAATACTATTATGAAATAAACCTGTATAGCTTAAGCCCCAGGAACCGGTTTTTGCAACCGGAAAGGCAGTTTGCAGGTTGATAATAT
>CAZFAK010000133.1:0-7940 GCA_964517045.1 uncultured Spirochaetia bacterium
CACGCCTTGTTTGAACCGGCTTACGATGCGTCTTTCCACCGGTAACATCAACCTCCAGCTTTTGTTTCCCGGTTTGAAACCAGTTGCGGACACTATTTAATACAGCTTTACTAACAGAACGGTTCCAGGGACCTTTTAACTGGCCCAGACGGACTCCCCGGGAATTAAGCTTTATCTCAAGGGTTGCACGGCCGGGAGATATAACTTTATAAATATCACATTGCCGGTTAAGGACCCGTCTTCCGTAAGTACCGACACAATTATGCATGGTTATTCCTTCCTCTTTTAATTGATTTATACTTCTTAAATTAATTATGTTATTATTGCCCGGCAAAACCGGTTTGGGAAAAATATTAATATCATCCTCTATATCCGGATTGATTTGCTGACGGGCTGTAATCCTTAAGTAAATATTAAGCCAGTGGTTATGTGCAGACCGTAAATCTTTTTCCTTTTTTATTTGCTGCACTTTGTTTATCTCATTTGTTTCCCCAAGCTCATTCAGTATGTTAATGGTATCCCGTTTTAATCTTTTTATATATTTTATACGTTTTTTTATGATGAAACCGGAAAAATTATCACAGATAGAGTTAAAAAAAATATCGCTTAATAAAAAATCGTGTAATTGCTTTTTTTTCTGCAGCAGAAAAGACAGATAGCTGCCGGAAATTTCCCGGAAATTATTTATAAACCGGCATATTACAGGTGTATTCAAGACAGTAATTATCTTTTCAGCCTCGGCACGCGTAAAAACAACCGGTTTAATCTTATGCAATATTCGCACTATACTTTTACAGTGAGGCAGTTTAAATTGTGACAGGATACCTTTTCGTCTTCCGGTTAAAATTGAAGCACTCTGCCGGGGAGATACCCGCAAACTGCTTAAAAGGTGTACTGCAATCAAAAAAAAAGCAGGTGTTTTTTTAAACATATCACTTAGTAAAGGCCTGGTCCGCAATAGCTGTAATAAAAAAATATGACCAAAAGAGAAACAGTTTATAATATGGACAAGCCAGGGCGGAACAGTAGATACCCAGCTGACATAGGGAAAATAAAAAATTGAGTTTTTATTCCATAAGGTAATTTTGTCAAAATTATCAGGAGGTAAAACCTGCTGCCATTCGGTTTTACGGGTATTGTATTTATAGTATGCAAAATGCTTTTCCCAATTGCCTATACGGTACTTATAAACATTTGCACTGATATGTCCAAAATAAAGCCAGGGACTGCAGTAAGCAGCCGGTACCTCCAGCAGATCAGACATATTCCCCTCCCCCATATAAATTATAACATACCTGATGCTAAATTATAAACAGCACAAAAATAGCACTAATTCAACTTTCTTCTCAAGTGCAGACTTGAAGTTTGTCTTCAAGAGTATATTTTTCAAGTTTAATGCTATAATTAATTGTAATCCAATATTAAGAGTAAAATCAATCCGTGAACCAGTTACATATACAGGTCCTTGCCAGTTCCAGTTCCGGAAACGCCACCCTTATAAACACTTACCGCCATGCTTATATTTTTGATATTGGCATGGGGCCAAGATATATAGCAAATGCCTTGAAAAAACGTAATTATCTGTTAACAGATATATCCGCTGTTTTTATTACTCATTTGCATTCCGACCATGTACATAAAAATATGATAAAAAAAATAATACAGCATAATATTCCTGTCTATTTACCGGCTACTGTTTATCCCTTTTTTATTAAACTCTTCCTACCGCCGGAAGCAAAAAAAAATAATATTATTAAACTTGAGTCTGATACATTTTATCAGGTTGATAATATAAAAATTAATTCATTCGCCGTAAAACATGACAGCCCCGGCGGATGCTACGGTTATATTATCCAGGCTGATAACAGAAAGGTAGTTTTAGCAACCGATATTGGTTATACAGATGACACACTACCAAAAAAATTCAGCAATGCTGACGTTATTATACTGGAATCCAATCACGATCTGCAGATGCTTAACTCTTCCAGCCGCCCTGCATGGCTTAAAAAACGTATCACTGCCAGCGGTCATTTATCTAATAATGAAGCTTCCCTTTTTCTGGAAAAAGTTTTAAGTAATACGAGCCGGGCTCCGGCAGCTGTATTTCATACCCATATCAGCAGTGAGTGTAATACTCATTTTCTCGTAAAAAAAAATTTTGAAAACACAATAGCCAAATTTAATTTTCAGGAGTTAAAATACTTTTTAACTTATAAAAAAAAACCGTCAGAAATATTTTCTTTGCGTCTAAATAATCAGCTTTAGCTGTAAATTTAAAATTTTAGAGCCCTTTAAAGCAGGCCGGTACTAAAATATCTTTCCGCCCTGTCCGGCAGTACAGTAGCTATGGTCCAGTCGGGATGATCAGCAGCCATAACACGGGCCGCCCATATATTGGCTCCTGAAGAGGTGCCGCAAAGCAATGAATTATCAGTTGCCAGTTGTCTGGCGGTTGTTACAGCATCCTCATCAGAGACTTCCAGAATGCGGTCAATCAAATTTACGTCAAGAATATCCGGTATAAAACCATCGCCTATTCCCTGTATTTGATGGAGGCCTGGTTCATGACCAAGCAATGCGGAAGCATTTTTTGGCTCAACAGCAATAATTTTTATTGCGGGATTTTTTTGTTTTAAAAAACTACCTACTCCCTGAATGGTTCCGCCGCTGCCTATACCGGATATAAAAGCATCAAGATGGTCGCCGGTCTGACGCCATAACTCAGGCGCTGTATAGGTAAAATGAGCAACAGGATTATCAGGATTTTCAAACTGATGCGGCATATAACCATTATTTTGTTCCAGAATTTCCCCGGCCTTTGCCACTGATCCTGCTATACCTTTATCATCAGCAGTTAAAATAAGTTCGCCACCAAGAGCTTTAATAATATTCTTCCGTTCACTGCTCATTCCTTCCGGCATTACAATAATAACCTCATATCCTTTGGCTACCCCGACTAAAGTAATGCCTATACCGGTGTTTCCTGAGGTTGGTTCTATTATCTTCATGCCCGGACGTAACAATCCTTTTTTTTCTGCTCCTTCGATCATAGTTAAAGCTATGCGGTCTTTTATACTGCCGCCAGGATTCAAAAACTCAGCTTTAGCTACTATATTTTCATTACGCAGTTTTATTAAAGGAGTATTTCCGATCAAATCAAGAATGTCACAAATATTCATTTTTATCTGTTTTATTTAAATCATAATATTATTTTTTATACTGGTAAGTAAAGATAACTTTACTTACGAAATTTTTTTTTACACATTTCCTTAAAAGCGGGAAAAACATTATAAATATCATCAGCAAGTTTTTTTAATTTAGTTTCACTTAATCTGGAACTGTTATCAAAAATAATAGTTTTACCATAGTTATCACTCTGCTGGATGGCACGAATATTTTTTAGCTTTTGTTTACTAGTTTAATAATAACTTATTTTTAACAAAGCTTTGGTCTGCGGTATCTTGTCCCGTTTAATCAGTCTTTTAATCTGTGCTTTTTTATGAATATCTATAAAAAGAACATTGTTATTGGCAATGGAAAGCCAGTTCTTTTCGGGAATAATAGCACCGCTGATAAGTATAAGCCCCTGTTTGTTTTTTAAATGTTTCCGCAGTTCATACCATAAAGGTTCTTTCATTATTCCATCCAGTTCCCTGATCAGACGGCCGCTTTTATCGGAAAATATTTTTTTGCTTAAAGTACGTTTATTAACAGTGCCGTTTGTTTTTAATATATCATTGCCAAAACAGTTAACCAGTTTTTTAAAAAGCTTCTTTTTATAGTACTCTTTTTTGCTGGCATAAATAGCATCGGTGATTTTGTCAAGATCGATTTCATGAAAATATTTTTTTGTAACTGCAAGAGCTTTAAACAGCTTACCGGCAATAGTTGATTTACCGGAACAGATACTACCGGTAAGCACCAGCCGGAACTGTTGTTCATTTATTTGCTCCAGCTCTGATTTGACAGCCAGGGGAACATAACCGGAAATATCACCCATATCAGATTCCAGTATTTTGGTCATAGAGGAGCTTATATTAGTCAGTTCCGGTTTGGCAAAAAGGTATATGGTTTCAATATCTTTTAACTGCGATAGATTGGCAAACGAAATATCAGACTCATAATTAAGATCTGTAATATTACGGATACCGCGTACTAAAAAATAAATATTGTGTTTATATGCGTAATCTACAAGCAGTCCGGAAAATCCGGTTACATATATATTTTTAAAAGGAGAAAGCACATTTTTAACCAATTCTATTCTTTTATTAAAATCAAGAATATATTTTTTTGAGTTGTTATTAAATACGCATACATGCAGTTTGTCAAAAATGCTCAGACTGCGTTTAATAATATCGATATGGCCGTAAGTAATCGGATCAGCTGAGAAACCGTATAAGCCGACTTTATGCATAGGCGACAATTACATCACCTCCCTTTTTATAAGCATTGTTCAGTGCTATCTCGGCCTGTTGGCGCAAATCCTTTAACTCAAAAATATTTTTAAAATAATTGATAGCAGAGGACAGCCCCATAGAAACACTTATACGGACTTGTTTATTGTCAAAAATAAACACTTTATCTTCCAAATATTTTTTTAACCTTTCAGCTACAACCCGGACCATATTGGACTGAATTTTTTTATACAGAATTAAAAAATATGTATGATCTCCTGAGATAGCAGCCAGATCATTATTTCTAATTCTTTCTTTTATTTCAGCAGCGGTATTTTTTAAAACAAAATTTTTACCCTCTTCACCATACACCTCGTTTATTTGTTCAATGTTGTCTATGGTTAAATATATTACGCACATATTATCGTGGTATCTTTTACACTCTTCAACTATCTGTTCTGCCTGATTATTAAAATAACGCTCATTATAAATATCTGCGGTTTCATCAATTATAATAATATCTGCAATTTTTTCTTTAAGCTGTTTTATCGCTTGTTCTTTTTCTTCGAGTGACTTCTTGTAGTTGTTATACTCATGAATTATTGAATCATATTTATCCTTTATTTCCAGAAGCTTGCTTTTTTCATTAAGATTACTCTCTATATATTTAATAGCTGTTCTGTACTGGGCAACAGAAGCAGAGGCTAACAAAGTCAGCTGACACAGCTTAAATTTAATCAGAAAATCTATTTTAGTAATTGAAAGAAAATCCGGTACAATTACGATTATATAAAGTTTTTTTTTGGAGCGTTTAAAAGTTTTTAAAGGCAGAAAGTTTTCCTGGGAGCCTAATTCATAATCAATAAAAATAATATCCGGTTCATATTCCTGTAAATCACTCTTTAAATTTTCAACAGTTGGTAAAACTGTTATGCTGTAATCCTTCTCTTTTTTAAGGTACTCTTTAAGCTCATTTTTGGAATTAATATTTTTTTTATAGAATAAAATATTCAAAATTATCCCGGTAATATATTCTGTTTAAAATAACGAAATAAAAATTACTTAATAAATTCTTCCAGTTCCTGTAAACGCTGTTCTTTCTTTTTAATCTCTTCTTCAAACTGCTCCAGAATCTTAAGCTTTTTCATAATTTCGTTTTTACTTACTTTGCCGTCAGCTTTATCCATGCCTAATAACATGCGTAAATACCGTATCTTCAGCAGCACATAATTCCGCCGGTCTGTTTCCGGATAAGTATCAATAATCTCTTCAAAAACATGCAAAGCATGCTTGTAAGATTTCAAGTCTGTCAAAACATTACCCTTGGCTATAAGTACATCAACAATGCGGGTGGATTCCGGAAAGGATTTTAAAAAGTAATTATATTCGGCTACGGACAGTTCCTTTTCCTGCATATGGAAAAAAGTCTCCGCCTTTTTAATAACCGCCCGCTCCCGGTAAGGATTATTCAAAGAAGCGGAAATAATACGGTTAAAATGTCTGATAGCCAGTTCATAGTATTTAAGAGCATCTTTGTTAATAACTACTTTTTTTATCTTCTTTTTGGCAACATTGGTTTTGACATTTTCCCGGGGGGAGCTGACAGTACCGGATAGAACATTCTCCGTATCCTTAACTTCTATAGTACCTTCCTCTTCATTGGTTTCCGCTTCATCCCATGGTACATACATTCCGGTCATTCCGCTTTCAGCTATCTCTTTTTCCGCTTTTTTTACCTCAGCACTGTTTAAAATAGCTGCTATATCATTATGCTCATATCCAAAAGCTTCCGGAGTTTCATAGGTCTCCATTTTATTTAGTTCATCAGCAGTAAAAAGATCCTTTCTGCTTTTAAGAAGGTCTTTGATTATTACCTTATCTTTTTCCGTATAATATTTAATATCTATCTCCTCACGGTATTCCAGCTCCCCATAGTCATTAACCCGCATAATGCCGCGTTCAATATAATCAGCAATATTCATATAGGAAATACCGATCCACAGATCAATAAACAGGGAACTGCGGCGGGGAACCTCTTTACGTAATTCCAGCAATTCATCAACAGCTTCCCGGTAGCGGTTTTTTTGTAAAAGTTTAATAATGAGATTCTTACGCGCTTCAATTAATTTTTTATTGGTAATCAGAGGATCACTAACCTCTTTATCAGGCACTACTTGTGTATAAGCACAAATTAGTATTAAAACCACTGACATTGTTAAAATTTTATTTTTCATTTTTTTTCTCTCTTAATAATATATTGCAGGGCAGCATAGTATGATTGTGCTCCCAGACCGGCAATTATGCCCTGTGCTGCATCCGTTAAATAACTTTTATGTCTGTACTGTTCTCTTCTATAAATATTGGACAGATGAACTTCCAGAAAAGGTTTGTTAACCGCCAGTAAAGCATCCCGTATCGCTACGGAAGTATGCGTAAACGCTGCCGCGTTAATAATAATCCAGGCACAGGCGGGACCTTTTTGCTGAATAGTATCTATCAGGGCCCCTTCACTGTTACTTTGAAAACTTATAATTTCAATCTGATTCCGGGCTGCTTCTGCTTCCATATTGCTAATAATTTCCTTTAAAGAAATTTTACCGTATAAGGATCTTTCGCGGTTGCCGAGCAGATTTAAATTTGGTCCGTTAATTAATAAAATTTTCAAAATTTTTATCTTTTTTCCATAAAATATATATATATTTTCGGAAAAAGCAAGAGATTATTAAACCCTTATTTATTTTCAAAAATATGCCCCATCCGTTTCTCTTTGGTTTCAAGATAAAAAGTATTATTGGCATTAGCTTTTATTACAATTGGCATACGCTCCAAAACCTCTAAACCATAACCTTTTAAGCCAATTATTTTTTTGGGATTATTAGTAAGTAATTTAATACTGGAAAGGCCGAGTTCCCGTAAAATACACGCGCCTATACCGTAATCTCTAAGATCAGGTTTATGCCCCAGTTCCAGATTTGCCTCAACCGTATCCATGCCTCTTTCCTGCAGATGGTATGCTTTTATTTTATCTACCAAACCGATTCCCCGGCCTTCCTGCCGTAAATACAATATGACGCCGCAGCCGTTTTTTTCAATTATCTGCATTGCCCGGGCCAGCTGTTCACCGCAGTCACATCTGAGGGAGCCGAATACATCACCGGTAAAGCATTCTGAATGAACACGTACCAAAACACCTTTTTTATTTTTCACATCTCCTTTTACCAAAGCCATATGAATATGCTCGTCACATTGATTGGCATAGGCTATAAGTTTGAATTTTCCGTATTTGGTAGGCAGATCAGCTTCACCTACTCTGGTTACCAAATTGTCATGCCGGAGTCTGTATTTGATCAAATCCTGTATTTTAATAATCTTTAAATTGTGGCGGCCGGCAAAGACCTGCAGATCATCATAACGGGCCATGTGCCCGTCATCTTTAATAATTTCACATATTACTCCACCCGGTTTTAAACCTGCCAGTACAGCCAGATCAACAGCAGCCTCTGTATGTCCGGCCCGCTTTAAAACACCGCCTTTTTCCGCCTGTAT
>CAZFAK010000134.1:0-7939 GCA_964517045.1 uncultured Spirochaetia bacterium
TGCAGCGTTTGCCAGGAAGGCAAACGCCAACGTCCCCGAAAAAGCGGCTGTCTCCCTGATCCGGAGCTGTGATTTTCAGCCACTGTAGACTGGTCTCTGTATACTGCCGCTGGTCAACTTCCTTCTTAAGTCCTGCTTTACATAATATGTTTGAAGCCAAAGACGGCCGGTGCTTTTGGGCTTTAAGATAAAACCGCAAGCAGGGTAGCGCTTTCCTGGTTCCCTTTGGGCAAACAAAGAAGAACAGATATAATAATAATAATTATTATTTATTTTTCAATTTAGTATAGGTATCCGGATAATGTTTTTTTAAACAATCATCACAGATACCATGACTTAAAAAAGCATCTGTATGTTCATGCAGATAGTTTTCTATTTTTTTCCAGTATCCTTTATCATCCCTGATGCTGTGACAGTAGGAACAGATCGGCACCAGTCCTTTTAACGTTTTTATACTGGCAAGTGCTTCCTCCAGTTTCTTTTGTTTATCTTTGAGCTTACGGTTAAAATTTTCAACAAGAAAAATGGATAAAAAGGAGAAAAAGGATACTGTCAACAGGGAGATGATAAAAGTCGTTTTAAACCTGACAGGGTAATAGCCGGTGTTTAAAAGTCCTGGGAAAAGCAGCATGGTAAATAGAAAACCGTAAGTTGCAAACATCCATAGCAAACCGTTTTTCCGGCCGCATAAAAAAAAACTGATAAGCGGAAAAATAAAAAACCATAATAACGTACCATGGCGGGGATCATCCCAGCCGCTGTAATAGATCAGTAAAGCACCCAGAGCGCCAATAAATATATTATAAACAATCCAGGGTTTTTTTTGTAAATTAGTTAAAAGCAGCAATAAAACAAGAAAAGGGATAAAAGCGGTATTAAGTATAAAGTGGGGCATGTTGCGGGTCAGGTAATCAAGTCTGGCATAATAGATCAGGACCACAATACTGACCAGACAGGCTGCAGAAGCAAAAAAACGGCGCAAACTGTTTTGCTGGTCTGTCTCACCGCTGAAATACTTCCTTTTTAAAAAAAAAATTATCTTTTTTCCCAAAGAGGCCTTTTTTAAATTCAGGTTTAGCTGTTTCATAATTTTTTCATACTTATTATAGAAAAAAAACCGTAAAAAAGCAAATAAAAACATTTACTGGGATAAATTTTTAAAAAAAAACTGTAAATTTGAGTTTTATGCAATTTTAAACGTATATAGATAATTGTAAACTTTTTATAAGGATAGATTATGTACTGCAAACTCAAATCCTATACTATGCTGGGTCTGGAAGCTGAACACATAGATGTGGAAGTATCGGTCTCGCCCGGACTGGCGCGCTTTGACATTATCGGTCTGCCTGACCCCTCCATAAGGGAAGCACGCGAACGTATTACGCAGTCACTCAGTTATGCCGGTTATGAAGTGCCGCCCGGCAATATTACGGTTAACCTGGCTCCGGCTGAACTTAAAAAAAAGGGAACCATGCTGGATCTGGCTATAGCTCTGGGGATACTGCTCGCTTCCCAACAAATTAAAGGCCACCAGCGGTGTCTGCGCTTACTTATCGCCGGTGAACTTTCCCTTACCGGTAAACTGCGGCCGGTTACAGGGGCCTTTAATGCTGCTCTTTCCGCCCGGGAACGCAATTTTAACTCTATCCTTTTACCGGCAATTAATTATAAGGCAGTAAAATACTTTACTGATATAAAAAAAATACCTGTTAACAGTCTCCGGGACGCAGTCAGCTATATTGAAAACGGTACTGCCAATGAATATAATGTCCCTGCCCCGGCACAGTCAGACAACAGCCATTGCCCCGGTTATGATTATAGCCAGGTTTATGGCAATGAACTTGCCAAAAAAGCCATGCAGCTGGCAGTTATTGCTAAATTAAATGTGCTGTTTATCGGCCCGCCCGGCTGCGGCAAGAGTATGATTCTCAGACGCCTGCCGGGTATTTTACCAGAACTTAATGAAAAACAAGCCGTAGCTGTAACCAAGATCTATTCAGCTGCCGGAATCAGCTGCAACGGTTTACTCAAGCAACCTCCTTTCCGTAAAGTTCACAGTTCAGTCAGCCAGGCAGCACTTATCGGCGGGGGCAGCAATCCTGTTCCCGGTGAGATATCTATGGCGCATAACGGTTTCCTTTTTCTTGATGAACTTTCCGAATTTCCCAGACGCAATATTCAAAGCCTGCGCACGCCCATGGAAACGGGTATGGTTTCCGTAAAACGGATTAACTTCCGTACGATTTTTCCTGCCCGTTTTACTCTGTTAAGCGCCTGCAATCCCTGTCCCTGCGGTTATTACGGTGATGAATACAAGCTTTGTACCTGTTCCCGGCAAAAAATACGGGATTATTATAACCGTATTTCCGGGCCTATACTGGACCGGATCGAACTTATACTCTACATCAACCCGGTTAAAGAGAAACATCTTTTCCGGAAAGGAGAAAAATCATCAGCTGCTATGCGGACGGAAATTAAACCAGCGCTTGACTTTCTGCATAACCATCCTGATTATTTCAGCCGCAGCCAAATAACAAAGCTTATTGACCGCTGTGATTTTATAAAAAAAATAATGAAACACGCTTACCGGAAAGGTTTTATATCCTTACGCCGCTTGAACATTATTGTAAAAACAGCCCTGGCCCTGTCTCTGCTGGAAGGAAAACAATTACAAGAAGAACACATATTTGACGCTATTGATCTCTGCCGGTTTAAATGGGAGGTCTGAACAAATTAAAATTGAGATAATATAATATCTTGTATACTTATGAAATCAGACGCAGCTGATGCAGAAACCTGATAACTTCCAGGCCGTCATTTAATGCTGAAGGAGAACGCCCTCCCTGCTGCAGATAGGTTACTGCCTGTTTGAGCATACCGCTGAAATAGTGCGTACGTGAAAAACTTCTGCCTGTTTTCCGCAAGGAACGGGCTCCCCTGTAAAAAGGGCTGGAAAGGCTTTTGTATTCACGGAAAACCCCGTTTCCTATAACTATACGCCCCCTGTCAAAAGAGAGGTCCAGTTGAAAAACAATATGATCCCGGTTGCCGCATTCCATCTGCACACAAACAGAACCACATCTGCAAAACAGATAGATATTCCCTCCCTTACGGCCGGGGTTACCCCCTACACTGCTGGCTTTAAATCTGCCGCCGCTTAAAAAGCGGATAATATCCAGCATATGCGTACCGTCATCCAGCATGATCTGCGCCGGTGTGCGGCTGCGGCCCATAAAAAGACGGGCCTGTACTGAAACCAGTTTCCCGTATAACTGCCTCGTGATCACCTTTTTTACATAAAGATAATCATCAGCAAAACGGCGCTCATGATTCAGTAAAAAGCGGGTGCGTCTTTTACTTAATATTTTTTTTATATTTCCGGCTTCCCTGTAAGAGGAGGCCAGGGGTTTTTCACATACAATTAAGGGGGTTTTATGTTTAACCGCGGCGGCAATCTCTGCCAGATGCTGACCGGGCGGAGTGCAGATATGTACTATGTCCGGTTTTAAGCGGGCCAGCATTTGGCTGCTGTTAGGAAAAACATTCTTTACGCGCCAGCGTCTGGCAAACGCTTTTCTTTTTTTACGGTCAGGATCACATCCGCCGGCGAGCATACATTTACTGTTATCAACAATAGCACCAGCATGCGTAGCAGGTTTTTCGCGCAGAGGATCATCCTCCAGTGCACCGGCAATACGTCCCAGGCCTATCAAAGCGCATTTTATGCTACTCATTCCCGCTCCCGGCAGCAGTTTAAAATTTTTATATAATCTTCATATCCCAGATTTTCAGCCCTTGCTTTGCGCAGATAAGGCAGCTCTGCCGCTATACGATCTAACCGGGCGGCGGTGAAATGCAGGATGGAACTCCGGCGAAAAGCTTTAAGTATTATTTTCCGTCTTTGGTTAAAAGCTGCTTTCACAATATTTTTATACAGGGTAAAATCATATATCAGGGGCTGCTCTTTTTTCTTTTGGAATAACAAAACACGGCTGTCAACCCGGGGCACAGGATAAAAACATTGCCGTGAAACTTTCCTGACAGTACTTATCCGGAAAAAAGTCTGCAGTAAAACCGATAAAATACCGTACTGCCGTGAATCTTTAGCAGCTGTTATACGGCAGGCGACCTCCTTCTGTATCATAAAAATCATGGCCTGCACAGAGGGCAGATATTCTTCCAGTACTTTAAAAAATACCGGCGAAGTTATTTGATAAGGTAAATTACCGGCCAGCACAAAGGGAGTTTCTTTAATTATTCCGGGCGGCAGTTTTAAAAAATCATTATGTTTTATGCGTATGCCGGTCTTGCTATCTCTTATTGCCGGCAGCTGCAGCAGCAGGGAAATAGTAAAAGCATCGATATCGATCAGAATTAATTCAGAAAAATATTGCTGTAAATAGACGCTTAAGGCTCCCAGACCTGCCCCTACCTCAACTGCCTGCCTGCATCCCCCGGCCGCCTCTTTTAAACTGGCTGCTGTACTCTCTGCGGTTGCAGTATCAATTAAAAAATTCTGACCTAAAGCACGTACCGGCTGCCGGCCTTTACTTTTAAACAGGTCTTTGATCTCTTTTACGGAAAAGGGATTATATTTCATCAAAAGCAGGGGCAGCATTTTCAATCTCTTTTTCTCCGCTAAGATCTGCCTCCAGATAAGATTTATAAAAATGGTTATCAAGATAAACTTTTCGCTGCATCAGGCTGCGGTCCTTATAATAGAAAAATTTTTCCTTTTTATATTCCCGGTCCCGGCAGCGGAGATATTTTACAATCAGCAAACCATTGCTGACAACCTGTACCGTCTGCAGCTGCGGATTAAAAAGGTCGTAACAGGTTACAGTATAATCAATCCATTTATTAAAGCCGTCATCATATATTTTATAATCAGGCTGCAGAAAAGGACAACCATTACACCTGGTTTGCAGTTTAACCCTGGTTTGTAAAATACCATGCCGGTAATATCTTTCTTCAGGCAGCCGGTTTTTACGGTCAACTATTACTTTATATTCCGGTGCGGCAATTTTATTCTTGTATATTTTTTTCACATGCCAGTCCGGAAAGGAAGCATAGTCCAGCTTTTGCAAATCCTGCCAGCGGTCATTATACTTAAAAGCGTTTGGCTGCTTTGCAGTCTGATCAGAAATAAAATCAGCATTCGCCTGCCGGAAAACCCTTTTTTTATAAAAAAGCCGGCCGCTTAATGTCTTTTTATAGATCTCCAGCTGCTTTAGCCGGCCGCCGGGATAAAAACTGATTATTTTTATCTCATTACTTTTGTAATAGTAGTTAGCAGCCCACTTAACCCTGTCTGCCTTATTCTTGAACACTGTAAAGTTCACTCTGCCTCTGTAATAAGAAAAACAGAGCCGGCCCGGATTCTCACAGTGGTCAAACCGGTAATACAAAGGCTGCTTTTCTTCATTATAGGAGAGAGTTATAACGCGGTTTTGATAACCCTTTTCAATTATTTTAACCGGCAGTTCTTCATTGTTTTTAAAAACCACAACATGGGATAAGTTTTCTTCCGGAAAATATTTTTTCTGTTTTATTATTTTTCTGTTTTCCAGAGCCAGTAAACTGACTGTTTTACCGGAGCACTGTTCCTCTTTCATCTCTTTATAAAAAAAAAGCCGGCGGCCGGGTCCTGCAATACTGATCTTTTTGTAATAATATTTTAACAAATTATCAGTATCCAGACCGTAAAAAAAGGCTGCTAGCATAAAAAACGCAATAATTTTCTGCATATATCAATCCCAGGGAAAGGAGACATTTGCCGGCGGCTGCGGTTCATTAACCGAAAAATCTGCTGTATTAGATATATAATCATCCACCATCTGTTCCATATCATCTTTTATAAAGTGCCTGTGCACACCGTTAACATCAACTCTGGTCCGGGCTAACAAAGTGGAACTGTGACTGTTGTAAGCTTCTTTGGTTGCCGCCAGAAAATCCCATTGAGGGGTAAATTCAAAAACAATACTGGTTTGCAGATGCTCCCGCGTTCTGCCCATGCCAGCACCTGCTTTATCAAATGAACAACTTTCAAAATCCTGCTGCCGGCCCGCAGCATCAGTTAAACTCTGTTTTTTATTTTTAAGACAGACATTGGGATTTTTCCGGTAATACTCCCAGTCCGGTTTTTCCCGAAAAGCGAAATCTATCTTCCGGGAGTAATACTTAAAATAACAGAATATTTTATTATTACTTTTAACCGTTTTAATACGGATATAATGGGTGATGTTATGGGGTGTATTATAAAAAATTATTTTTACCAACCCTGTATTGTAGATATTTTTAATAACCTGCAGCTGTTTGTTTTTGTAGTTACTGTATTTTTCCGGCAGAATAGCGTTATTGGGATCAGCTGCTTCCTGTTTTAATATTTTAAACAAAGACCGTCCCGTAAAATAACCTGCTTCCGTACCGTAACTGTTTATCTCCTGCTGCAGGTAATTAGTATAGCCATTTTCCTTATCCGGATCATAAAAGTATTTTATTTTTCTTTGTATTTTCCCCTCTGCATTTAAAAATATAACTTTTTGTAACTTTTTTTGCCGGTTATAGCTATATATATATTTACCCAGCAGTTTATAATTTTTATCAAGCATTATTTTACCGGTTATCATTCCGTCAGCATTATAGTGCAGTTTATAGTGAATATCATCCCTGAGTTTTTTCTGCAGCATTATGCCCCGGCCGCGGTCTGTACTTGAAAGCTGTTCAATCAAAATATAATCATTGTTGTAGACGCGCAGTCTGTTGGCAAAGTTAGTGCCGTAGGCATCATAAAAATTTTCCATAGTCATTGCGGTCATTATTTTATCTTCCATAATATCTATACCGGTGCGCTTTTTCTTTTTTTTAAAATAAAAATAGCGTGTATCCTTTTTCCGTATACCAAGCCGGGCATCAACCAGCATTTTCATTACCGGTCTGCTCTGACTGCGGTAAATAAAATAGGCGCGCGTCCCCTGATATTTGTTTTTAACTGCAGTAAGCCGGTTGGAAAAATAATATTCCACCTTTTCTTTAAAAAGAGTATGATCAGCTTTAAAATATTTTCTCTCCCTTATGGCTATATCAACTCTCTCCTTACCCAAAGGCAGATCATAGTTGCGTAAATTTATTAAAATATAGGAATCAAGTTTGCTCCGTGAATTATAGATATTTATACGCCGCAGTTTATCCTGACTGTATATATAGCTTTCTCTGGCCGTAAGTTCATCATTGATATACTTGTTCTTGGTCAGCAGTTTATCACTATCATATAAATAATGCTCCTCATAAGTTGCTTTCTTTGTGAAATGCTTTATCCGGCTTAAAACACCCTGCCTGGTAAATATAATTTTTTCCTTTATTTTATCAGCCTTAAAACGGCTCTGCACTAAAAGCTGCCCTTTTCTGGAAAAATCAAGCTGCAGGGTTTTATCCGGAAAAACTTCATATTTTACTATCTTGCGTACCTGGTCCAGTTCATCCCTGTAAAACCTGTAAAAATCATGTTTTCGCTTTACCGGTTGCTGCGGTGATATTTTAAAATAATAGCTTTTTTTATTTGTTCCCTCCACGCTGGAGGTTATATTTATATCACTGTAGTCTTTAAAAGAGATAATTTCGTCACCAAAAACAAAAGATGCTAAAAGAAAAAAAATATAAAATTTAGAGTTCATATTAGATTTTCGTAATTGTTTACCTTAAAATTTATATATAAAGTCAATTAAATTCAACCCCCTCAAACCTGAAATTTCTAACTTTTCATTGTATACGCTGGCAAAACAGAGCATAGCCACTGTAGACTTGCTTGTGCATACTGCCGCTGGTCAACTTCCACCTCAAGTGCCGGGTTACACAATATGTTTAAAGCCAAAGCCGGCCGGAGCTTTTGGTTTTAACAGAAATACGCAAGCAGGGTAGCGCTTCCCTGGTTCCCTTTGGA
>CAZFAK010000135.1:0-7935 GCA_964517045.1 uncultured Spirochaetia bacterium
GCCCGGGAATAATTTTCCGCTGTAAAATATTGCTGCGCCCGGTCAAGTGTCGCAGCGGATAAATCAGTTAAGATTAAAACCAGCAGTAAGCTAAATTTTAATTCATCTTTTAATCCCAAGTATAATCCTGATAAAATTAATTGCGCTGTTGCTGTTGCTGCTGCAAATAACGGCTTATATTACGGTATTTGCTTTTGGCTTTATTGCGCAACCCCACGCCGATGCTGTAATAGCGTCTGTACTCAGCTCTGGTGCGCGCCTGTTTAAGCAGGGCATTACACAGCCTTTGCGCCTGTTCATAATGCATTGCTGCCTGCTCTATGGTACGCGGCTGTTCGTAAAGGCTGCCGAGAAAGAAGTGGAGTTTAACAGTTACTACCAGGGTTTTTAACAGCCTTTCCGGTTTTACGTTTAATTTTGCGTATTCCGGAAAATTTTGTTGCAGCTGGTAAAGCAGTCTGATGCCGGTTTGTATCGCTTTTTGGTGTTGCTGTCCCAGGGAACGGTGTATACGCACCATCTGCCGGTAGCGGCCGGACTGGTATTCTTCCATCAGGTTAAGTAAATTTTGTATGTATTTATCCATGTTTCCCTTTTGCAGGCCAAGCAGTTTTTCATAAGTATTTAAAGCGCGGGAGGGAGCAAAACGGCGGGCGTATAACTGTGCCAGCTGGAATAATGCTTCCGGTTTTTTAGATGCGGCAGCCTGCTGCTGTTTTTTCAGTTCCGGATAGGGTGTTTCTATACGTCCCCGGAAACTTTCCATGTCAAACTGTTTGCGGGCCAGTTCTACTTTCAGCTGCAGTTGGCTGCGGTGACGGCGCAGATATGGTGAGTTGAAATCATATATATTTTCCAGTTCAGAGAGTTTACCGTTTCTGCGGAAATGATTGGAGATACACCATAACTCTTTGTTGGCATATTTAAGCGCCTGCTCAAGGTGTTCTTTTTCTTTATTTTTTTCTTTTTGTGCCAGCTGGGTATACTGGTTAACCAGCTGCAGATAGGTATGGTGCAGGTCTTCCTGCTGTGCAATAACTTTTTTTAAAACAGTTATGGCAGGCCGGTGTTTGCTGCGGCGCATAAGATGATAAGCGTATAGAAACAGCGCAGACGGGTTATTATAACAGTAATTGGTCATGGAGGTATATTGCGGCTGCATCTGTTCCTGGTAATATTGTTTTTTTTGCAGATAGGCGGGCCGGGAACGGTTCTGCCATAAGTTCTGGTAATAAGCCTGCTGCTCTTTGAGATAGTCTATTTTTAAGCGGTGGTAGCCGAAAAATATCTCTTTGGTAAGATAATCCCAGTATTTGGCATTGTCAACATTGGTATAGTCAAAATAGTAGTTATTCCAGTAATCGTCCAGACTGGTTTCAGGGAAAGGATTGGCCTGCTGCCGGACAAGCATATATTTACGGCCGCTTTTTTTTACCAGACCTTCGTTTTGCAGCTGCGCAACATAAGTATCAACCTCCTCCCGGGACAGGTCTATTTTACTTACTTGTTTAACATAATCTTTAACTGTCTGATAATCAGCCTTCCGGTATATGGTAAGTGCATCCGCAATAGCGTATCTGATAGGCGTAACTTTAAACAAGATACCATAGCGTTTGTAATACCAGGGCCCCAGATAACTCAGATGCTGATTGGTAAGATGGTCTCTGTTTTTTAAAGACTGATCAAAAACATTGGGATTAACCAGGTTGTTCAGGGCTTTTTCCACGCCCTGAAGGGTAGTAAGGCTGAATTTTTTCTGCATGGGATAAGCTGTATTTTCCGACTGTTTTTTATATTTGTGATATAAATTTTGCAGATTTTCAAAGTAAAGAGTATGCAGCTTTTTTCTTTTCCAGGTCAGGTACACGGGCCGGCCTGTACTGTACAGTTGAAAATCACGCAGATCTCTGATGAGTTTCAGTTCAAACGGGTTTTTGTGCATAAGATCACCATATAAACGGGGAAATACATTCCCTTTTTGATCAAAAAAATCAACATCCGGCCGTTTTTTTTCTACATAGGAAAAATATACCAGGGAAAAAACCTGGTTATCTCCGCCTTCGGTCATAAAAATAGAGTGCGGCTCAGAGGACATCATCATATTGTAGGCATAGTTATGACATGCTTCATTTTTCTGGTTGGCATTTTCATGCAGGTTGCGGTAAGCCTGAAAGAGGTAGCGGTTTTGTCTGAGAAAATCTTTTTTATTTTCTCCGGATAGAAAAGGGGTATATCCGAAAAAAACAAGAAAAAATAATCCGGTAGTTATGATGATCGATATATGTATAGAAGTCAGTTTTTTCATAATCTTTGTCCTTACTCCGCCGTCTTGCCGGAAACCGCAGGTGCGGCCCGGTCCGGTTTTGATTTGAGATGAAAAAGTCTTTCAATCCCTTCCATCAGATAGCTTATACCTGCTGCCATTGGTATGGTTATGGTAAAATAAGAGAAAATAAAAAATACTTTTACAAAAAACATGGTACGTTCATCGCTTTTATATCTTAAGTTTAACAGCAGCATAGCATTGTAGGAGACAAACATAATCAGCACCATAAAAAACCAGTATTTGTTTTTCAGATAGAGTTTGACCATGCCGACCACAGCCAGGATATGAAAAACAGGGCTGAACTGGTCCCGCAAAATTGTAGAGAACAGCTTTCCGATCTGGTTTGTATAATTGAACCAGTTTAAAGGCAGTTTACCCATGGTACCGAACTGCTTGCGGTGCATGGCATTAAAAAATTTGCCGATTTTGAGCATTGTTTCTTTAGTCTCACTGATACCCATCCAGTTTATAGGCGGATTGCCGTGGCTTCTGATAAAGAGGTAGGTATAAATGGAAAAACCTACATAAAATAAACCGAACATTTTGACTACTGTAAAAAATCCTTTCTGCAGATAGTTATGCGCATCAAGCTGGTCACGGGCCAGAAATTTGTAGTAGAGATAGATAGCGAGCAGGATAAGATTGCAGATGATAAAAGGGGTAATGCCCCAGAAAACATTGTGGTAGGAACCGTCTGCTGACTGTTCATACACATTGGACTCGAGCCGCATAATATAGTAGTAGTGAGTAAAATAGGCAATGAAAAGACATATACCCATGACTATTAAAAGAGTTATGCCGTTGTTAAACTGTTGTTCGGTTAGCTTTCTTCCTTTAAGGGAAAAGGTGTACAGGTTGTAAAGTATAAAACTGAAGCCGAAAAACCAGGTTACAATAATGGTCTGGTGCCCGCACATGGCAACGCCGAAAAGAAAGGCATAAGCCATGAGAAACCTTTCCCCGAAAAATGGTGTGCTGTCATGTTGGTGCGCAGCCAGTTCCTCGCGCCAGCGCATAAGGATCAGGACCATTACCGGATAAAAAACAGCTGACATGGTATAGACTTCGCAAAAGATAGCCTGGCTGAATAAGGTCTCGGAAAACATAAAAGCCAGACCGGTGATCACAGCTGCTACCAGAGCATAGATATGACGGACATTACATTTCAGTAGAAGCTTGATGTAAACCAGTACGGAAAAGAAAATAGTCAGGCCGCCGCAGAAAACAGAGAAAAAATTAGCCCGCCAGCCGACATTATTTACAGGAAGAAAAGTAAAAAGTTTGCCGAGATAGGAGTGGAGCGGATAACCGGGAGCATGTGCTATGCCCAGGTAATGCATGGCAGTTGTAAGCTCGCCGTTATCACCGGCAGATACAGAGGGTATCATATGGCTGGTATAAAAGATAACAGCTGTGATAAACATACTGAGAGCAGTCAAAAGCTCGGTTTTGGTAAAATTGATTACCCTGGTATTATGGTTGATTGATTCCGGTGTAGTCATTTAATCTCCAGTAATTTATAATTTCCGGCAGCTTTTATATCTCACTTAGCAGGTGCGTTTTTCCAGTTTTATCTCTTCCGGTACAGCTGCCTGTCCGGAACGTTTTGCTATTATTTAAAATTATTATACTTTTTATTAAGTTTTTTTTCAAGCATTTGGCGGTCAGGGAAGCCGTACTGCAGGCTTTTTTGCCAGTTATACTTTGCTGTGCGGTATTTTTGCCGGGCCAGGGCGATTTCACCGGCATGAAAGTAGATCTCAGCCGCAGCCGTATCGTTATATCTGCTTAAATATACAGCTTTGCGGATATATTTTTCCGCCGCCTGGTATTGTTTTTGGCGGAATTTAAGCCAGGCCATGCTGTCGAGAAAGGAAGCCTGATCAGGTTTAAGTTCAAGTGCTTTTTGAAGCAGGATTTCAGCCCGGTTGAGTTTAATATTGCGCTCAGCATACAGATAACCCAGGAAGTTATAGGGCCGGGCCCTGTCCGGAAATTTTTTTATTAATTGTAACAGAAGTTTTTCAGCTGTTTTTGTACGGTTAAACTGCCTGGAAAGCGCGGCTGTTTGCAAAAGTAAAAAAAAATTACTGCTGTTGTTGGTCAGAGAAAGCAGTAAACGGTTAAACTCTCCGGCAGCAGCATTGGTCCATCCTGCTTTAAGCATTACAGAGATCAGCTGATAGCGGGCAAAATTGTTTTCAGAGCGCCGGTGAACCATACCAGTCAGCCGGTTGGTAAGCAGAGTAAAGTTTGATTTTTTTTCATAGTAATCAAGTACACGGTAGACAGCGCCGGCATTGGTAAGACTCTGGCTGCGGTTAAGTTCTTTAAGGAAATATTTTTCCGCTTTATTGGTTTCTCCTTTAAACAGATAAGAGTAACCCCGGTAAAAGCAGTCATAATCTTTCCAGAGAGGGAGACTGCGTTCAAGATAATTGGAGATGTATAAAGGCCGGAAAGCAGTGTTGTCCGCAGCAAGTTCCAGTAAAGTTTTATGGACCCGGATAAGATTGGTTTTATTGTTAGCGCAGCGGTAAAGATATTCACCGGCCTGCACAGCCGGAACAAACCAGCCGTCATTGAGTTTCAGGAGGTTAAGATAAAAGCGGGCCCGGGTTTCTTCATGGTTATGAATGTGGCTTAAGGCAAGCTGCCATAAAATTTCCGGATCCTGGTTGGTAACTGAAGGTTTACGGGTTAAAAGCCGGGGCAGGTTCTGGTAGGGGTTTAACAGAAATTGTAATACAGCACAGCGGCGGCGGTAGCTGGGCTGCGGCCGCAGCTGCAGCAGCCGGCGGTTACAGTTAAAAGCAGCCTCGTATTTTTGAGTGTAGAAGTAACTTTTATAAAGATACTCGTTAGCCTCTCTGTTGCCGGCAGTCAGGCTGCCGCCTGTTTGCTGCAGATAGTGGCAAGCTTTTTCATATTTTTGGTTATAAAAGAAAATAAAACCCGCCAGACGTCTGCTTTTTTGCAGTATGTTATAATCAACACTGTCGTTATATTTTTCGGTTAGCAGCAGAATATAGTGAAGGGACCGGGCCGGTTTGTTCTGCATATAAAGTAGTTCAGCTATATTAAGATTGACCCGGGCCGGAAAAAAGGGTGCTTTTTTTTGTGCTTCTAAAAAATTGGTAAGAGCCTGGCCTGGTTTGAATTCCAGATAGCGGCTGGTAATGCCGAGAAAATCGTAAAGATGGAAAAGAATTTCCCCCGAAGCCTTTTCCCGGAGCTGCTTTATTAAGCGCCTGGTCAGCCGGTTGCGGCTGGTGCCGCGCTCCAGTATCCTGGCTTTGATGCGGTAGAGCGTTGCCCGCTGGTTGTAATGTCCCCAGCGGTTCAGGCGCCTTGCAATTCGCCGGCATTTTTTTAATTGCGACAGATAAGAGCTGTATTTATCCCGGTTCAGGCCGGATCCCTGTTCTGTCCTGCGGGAGAGGCCCTGGCGCAGGGAAAGAGCCTTTTTAAAGTGGAAGACCATTTTAAAGTATTTTTCCTGCCTGTCGGCTGCTGTCAGGGAGTAAAACAGAAGGCAATAAACAGTAAGCAAAAAAGTAATTTTAGGCAGGGGCATTATTAAAAGGGAAGCGGGATAACTATGTTTTGGGAATAAAACATATTTAATTAAGTTTATTTTTTAAGTCCAGGCCTGGTTTGAATTTGATTTTATGTAAGGGTTTGGTTGTAATAAATTTACTGCTGCCCGGTAATTTTTTTCTGCTTATATTGCTTTTCCGGGTAAAAAAAGTGCCGAAATTGCGTATTTTAACCTGATTTCTACTGGTAAGTTCAGAGGCAATAACATCAAAAAGAGTATCAACCAGGATACCTATACGTTTTTGGTTTTCAGAGTATGGTAATTTTTGCCAAACTGCATTTATCAGTTCAGTTTTGGTCATTTTTTTGTAACTGGGAAACTTTTTGCGCCAGGTTAGCTTTGTTTCTGGCCCCGGTATTTTTTTTTATGATTCCTTTGGCTGTGGCTTTGTCTACGGCTTTATAAAACCGGGAAAGAGTTGCCCGGGCTTCATCAGGTTGTTTGTTTTCTATGGAAGCTGTTAGTTTTTTTTTTATGGTTTTTAATGCGGCTTTTACTTCATTATTGCGTTGGCGCCGTTTTAGGGATTGCCGGTCCCGTTTTGCGGCTGATTTACTGTTTGCCAAAAATGTCTCCTTGTACTGTAAAATCAATCAACAGGTGAGCGTATATTATAATCTAATATAGTAAAAAAAACAACAAACAGAGTATAAAAACCGTTTTCCGGAAAAAAAATTTTATTTTTTATTAAAATATGTTACAATATATTTATATTGGGGAGGGAAAATGTACTCGGATAATGTCTATATTTCCAAAAAATTGAGCCGGGACGAACTGCTGGCTATTTTATACACTCTGAAAAATAATAACCATACATTTCCCAGTCTTTATAAACATTATATTTTTATTAAAGAACTAAACGGTAAAAAAATTATACACACTATTTATAATAAAAAAGAGGTTGACCGCGTAGCTGAGCAGAACAACAGCAGTATTTATAAAGCACTGGTATGGTTGGAGGAAAATAAAGTAAATAATATTGTTTAATTGTCAGTAAGCTTACGGTTCAGCAGGTACTTTATTTCTCCTTTTTTTGTCAGAGGGATAATTACATTTTTATAATAGTTAAGAATGATTTCCGGAGCTACGGCTATGCGGACTTTGTGATTAATATTAGCCTGCAGCTGTTCTACTTTGTCTGCCACCCGCCGGAGTATATTGGCTTCAACCTCTTTCCTGGTTAGCTGGTTATTTATCTTCGCAGTATTACCCTCCCGGATAAGTTTGGTATAGGTTTCGGGATCACTGCTGTATTTATTTTCCGCTACATATAAAGCGCCGAAATGGACTCGCCGGGAGATAGCCTGCAGAGAGTATACGTCAAACTCGACACTGGAACCGTAATGGCCGTCATCGCCGCTTAAGCAGATTTTTTTTACCAGTTCCTGATAACCGGACAGTATATCAGGAGTAAGGTCAATAAGGTTAATATCAGACAGGGCCAGACCTGACACCAGGGGCGGTGCGTCACGTTCAGGTGCGGGCAGGTCTTTGTTAAAGGGGCGTTCTTCCGGTACCTGGTAGCGTCCGAAGCGGGCGTCCATCTCTTCCTGATAACGCAGTCTGATGGCAAACAGGCTTTCCGGATTGTTTTTAAAACCGCTTTTTCCTTTTTGGTAAATGGTTTCGTTATATTTAAACTGGGCCCGGTTACAAAGCTGATAAATAATGGTTTCTTCCAGACCTTCCAGAATGCCGGCTATATGATTCAGGGAAAACTGGGACTGCATGTGAAATTCCTGTGCTTGGTTACTGATAAATTATGCTATTATTCGGCCGGTTTGTCAATCTTATGCTAAAGCCCCGGCATCCGTTTTTTCAGGGACGTCCCCAAAAAGCGGATACCGGAGTTCCGGCCGTGTTTGGCTTCAAACATATTGTGTAACCCGGCACTTGAGGCGGAAGTTGACCAACAGCAGTATGCAGGAGTGGGTCTACCGTGGCTAAAAATTTCAGCGTCCGGAGCATGGAGATAACCGCTTTTTCGGGGACGCTGGCGTTTGCCTTC
>CAZFAK010000136.1:0-7899 GCA_964517045.1 uncultured Spirochaetia bacterium
GGATGCCAATGCCCGTTTCCGTTTCCGTCTCGGTGAATTTGATCCGGATGTGATTATCGACAATGTAGAGATGTATAAATATGTTGCGGAGTAAGCCTGTTTTTATCAGGACAGCAATAACTATTTATTAAAGACTTTCCGCATATTTGCTGGGAGGCATTTTTTCATATTTTTTAAAAATACGGGAAAAATAGAATTCGTCATCATACCCGGCTGCTGTGGCTGCTGCATGCACCGGTTTCTTTTCGATCAGGGCGTTTTTGGCAAGCTGCAGCCGGTAGCGGGTAATATAATGTTTGATTGATTCCCCGGTTACCTTTTTGAAAAGATTAGCTGTGTGGCTGTAGCCGAAAGGTGATACGCTCATGGCGGTTTTCAGAAGGTCTGCGGACAGGGGAGTATTCTTGATTTTTGTTATCATTTTTAAAATCAATTCTGCTTTCTCCATGCTTTTCTGGTTATCGGAACGGTAGGCCTGTACCAGAAAGGTAGTAATAAGCTGCCGGAAAATACCATGAATTAAAAAAGTATTCGGGGTGTGTTCCAGAATCTGATTAATAGATGCGAAAAAAAAGTCAAGGTTGGAAAACCGTACATGATGTTTAAAATTGATATAGGCGAAGATATCGATTTTATTATACAATTTAAGCTCAAAATGCTGGGCAATCATTTGCAGTTCCTGATTGGTATCATTACGTATATTAACGCTTTGTCCCGGCCGGATCAATACTGCCTCACCGCTTTTTACGCGGTAGGTTTTAAAGTCCAGGGAAAACAGGCCCACCCCGTTGTAGATCAGAAAAAGGTCATAATCCTGATTATAGTCCAGCTGCCGGGTGATCCAGCCCGGTTTTCTGGTTTGAATAATAGGAGGTACATTTAAATTCAATCTAAGATCAGCAGGCGATATAGAATTTAAAAATTTACTTTTAAGCATAATTAACAAAACAGTCAGAAAAAATCCATTTAAAAGCATAATATGTCTATTAATATATTGCAAGGATTAGTATATAATTACCCACAACAACAACTAAACCTGAAACTCCGGGAGCAGTATTAACTGTTTCCGGAGCCTTAATACAGGAAGAGAGGAAATATGCAAAAATTATCATTTTCAGATTTAAATGACAAAGTATGTGTGATTACAGGCGGAGCCGGTGTTATCGGCCGTTCTCTGATCAACGGCCTGGCTTCTCTTGGAGTTAAAGCTGTAATCCTGGATCTGGACCAAAAAAAGTCCCGGCAGGCAGCAGAAGAGATAGCTGACCAGTATAATACAGAGACCCTGGGTATTGCTGCCAACGTACTGCAAAGAGAATCTTTGGAAAAGGCCCGGGAGGAGATAAACTCCAGGCTTGGCAAAATAGACCTGCTTATAAACTGTGCCGGCGGTAATTCGCCCAAAGCAACTACAGAACGTGAATTTATTAAAGATGAAGATCTCAAGGAGCTTGATAAAACTTTTTTCGGACTGCAGATTGAGGGCTTTCAAAAAGTATTTGATCTTAACTTTATCGGCACCCTTTTACCAACAATGGTATTTGCCGCTGATATGGTAAACAACGGCAAGGGAGCTATTTTAAATATCTCTTCCATGAATGCCTTTACCCCTCTGACCAAAATACCGGCCTATTCCGCAGCCAAAGCTGCAATTAATAATTTTACCCAGTGGCTGGCTACCCATTTTGCCCAAACCAATATTCGCGTTAATGCCCTGGCACCCGGTTTTTTTCTGACATCGCAGAATAAATTTTTATTAATTGATGAAAAAAGCGGAGAACTTACTGAACGTGGCCGGAAAATTATTAATAATACCCCTTGCGGCCGTTTTGGCGATCCTGATGAACTGGCCGGGGCCTGTGCTTATCTTATGTCTGACATATCTTCCTTTGTCTCCGGAGTTGTATTACCGGTAGACGGAGGATTTAATGCATACAGCGGTGTATAATAACAAAAAAAAATAATAAAGGAGTTTAAAATGAACACCAATCCGCAGGATACTTTAAAACAATTAGCAAAGGAAAAAGAATTTTTTATTGGTATAGACAGTGACGGCTGCGCTTTTGATTCCATGGAATTGAAACATAAAGAGTGTTTTTGTCCCAATTTTATTAAAATCTTTGAACTGCAAAATATTTCCAAATATGCGCGGGAGACATGGGACTTTGTTAATCTCTACTCCCGCACCAGAGGCTGCAACCGCTTTCTCGCTGTTCTGGAGGCTTTCCGCCTGTTACAGGAGCGGGATGAAGTAAAAGCCCGCCAGGTAAAATTGCAGGATCTTACGCCGTTAAAGGAATGGACAGAGCAGGAGACTAAACTGGGGGAGCCGGTACTGCGTGAATATGCCAGGCAGGTAAACAATTCGGTAATTGACCTGGCTTTGCAATGGTCCCGGGCAGTTAACGATACAGTAGCGGAAATGGTTTACGGCGTACCTCCTTTCCCCTGGTTAAGGAAATCACTGCAAAAATTAAGCGTCCGGGCAGATGCTATTGTTGTATCCCAGACCCCTGTGGAAGCTCTGGAACGGGAATGGAAAGAAAATAATATCGATCAATTCGTTAAAATTATTGCTGGTGAGGAATACGGCAAAAAAAGTGAGCACCTTGCCCTGGCTGCCGGAGGAAAATATGATAATGATAAAATATTGATGATTGGTGATGCTCCGGGTGATTACAAAGCCGCAGCCCAGAATAATATTTTATTCTATCCTATTAATCCCGGCCATGAAGAAAAATCATGGGAACGTTTTTATAACGAAGCTCTGGATAAATTTTTTGACGGCAGTTTCAGCGGTGCTTATCAGGATAAATTGTTAGAGGAGTTTAATGCCTATCTTCCGGAAACTCCTCCCTGGAAAAAGAAATAATGATCTACTGGCAGCAGGGTTCAGAGACTACAGAATTATCAACTGCAGATTTACACAATGCTCTGTCCAGTGTATATGACAAACTGGGTCAAAAATCCCGGGTGATGGCTATTCCTCCGGATTTCAGCCGTTATCACTCCGGGACCGGGCCATTACTGCAACATACTTATAAATATTACGGCTCTCTCCTTCAAGCTATATTACCTGCTCTTGGTACCCATGCGCCTATGACAGACCAGGAAATAAAAACCATGTTCGGTTCTATCCCGCGTCATCTTTTTTACGAACACAGGTTCAGGCAGGATATCAAGACCCTGGGTACTGTACCCGGCTCATTTGTCAAAGAGGTATCAGAAGGCAAGGTTGATTTCAGCTGGCCGGCCCAGGTGAACAAAATGCTGGTTGATGATAATTTTGACCTTATCATCTCCCTGGGGCAGGTAGTACCGCATGAGGTTGTGGGCATGGCCAATTACAATAAAAATATATTTGTTGGTACCGGCGGTGTAGAGGGTATTAACAAGAGCCATTTTCTGGGAGCTGCTTATGGTATGGAACGTATGATGGGCCGGGCTGACACTCCGGTACGGCGTGTACTGGAATACGCTTCCCGGGAATTTGCAGCTGATTTGCCTATTTTATATATATTAACTGTTATGGGGCAAAATGAAGCAGGAAATAATGTTATGCGTGGTCTTTTTATAGGGGATGATTACCGGTGTTTTAATGCTGCTGCAGAACTGTCCCTGAAGGTCAATTTTACTTTACTGGAAAAACCCTTGTCTAAAATAGTGACCTATCTGGATCCGCGTGAGTTTAAAAGTACCTGGCTGGGAAACAAAGCTATCTACCGTACGCGCATGGCTCTTGCTGACCAGGGCGAATTAATTATTCTGGCACCCGGTGTCAAAGAGTTTGGTGAGGATAAAGAGATTGACCGCTTGATAAGAAAATACGGTTATGTGGGTACAGACCGTACTTTAGAGCTGGTCAGGCAGGAAGAGGATTTGCAGGCCAATCTAAGCGCTGCCGCTCATATGATCCATGGTTCCTCTGATGAGCGTTTTACTATTACCTATTGTCCGGGTAATTTAACGCGGACTGAAACAGAAAGTGTCAACTTTAAATACGGTGACCTTAAGGAGGTAATGCAAAAATACAATCCCGGGCAGCTGCAATACGGTTTTAACCAGACAGCCGGCAATGAAAATATCTATTTTATTCCTAATCCTGCTGCCGGTTTATGGTCTTCCAGGGAACGGTTTAAAAATTGAATACTACCGGGATATCTTAAGGCACTATGGCCAGGGATACAGTTTTTAATTTTAAATCCATTGAGCAGTTAAAAAAAAAATTAGCACAATTATCACTGAATTTGCCCATTAGTAATTCCATTAACAAATTAAAACAATCCTTAAAGATCGGTTCATTTGAACTGGCTAACCGCATGGTGGCCCAGCCAATGGAGGGCAGGGATGCGGATGCAAAGAACCATGGTCCTTCACCTTTAACAGTCAGACGGTATAAGCGCATTGCAGCCGGGGGGTTCAGCCTGATCTGGATAGAAGCCACAGCCGTACACAGTAAAGGTAAAAGTTCTTGCAGACAACTGCAGTTAACCAGGCAAAATCTTTCCCAATGGAAAAAAATGATCAGTACTATGCGCACTGCCGCTTACCGGGAATGGGGACATGAACCGATGATTATAATACAGTTAACCCACTGCGGCCGCTGGAGCAAACCAAAACCTCTGCCTGCGCATCATAATCAGGCTTTACCCGCTGGTTTTCGGGATAAAAACGGCACAGAGTTGATCAGTGACGATGCCCTTGACCGTCTGCAGGATAATTTTACCAAAGCTGCCTCTTTGGCTGTAGCTGCCGGTATTGACGGTGTGGATTTTAAGGCTGTACATGGTTATCTAACTGCTGCTTTGCTTGCGGCACATACCAGGCCGGGTAAATACGGCGGCAGTTATTACAATCGTACCCGATTTCTGCGTGAAGGCTGTAAGCGTATTAAAAATATTTTAAAACCGCCTCATTTCGTTACTACCCGCCTTTCGCTTCAGGAACCGTTTGCCTATCCATACGGCTGGGGCATAAAAGCTGCTGCCGGCAGAATGAAAACTGATCTGAGCGAACCTCTTAAACTGGCGCAAACTTTAACTGAAAAGGCAGCTATGCCTTTATTAAACTTTTCCCTGGGTGTACCGGCTGTATTTCCGTATTTAAACCGTCCGGCAAGCAGTAATAATATGCCCGGGGTTGAGATACCGGAACACCCGCTTTGCAGTATTGTACGGTTTCAGAATATGGGCCGTCAGCTGCAGCAAAATGTTAAAGTACCGGTTGTAACCGCAGGACTGGCTTGGCTGCAGCATCTGGGCCCGTATGTTATGGCTGGTCTGCTTGACCAGAAATGGTGCCGGCTTATCGGCCAGGGCCGTCAGTTGCTGGCTTATCCGGATGCCGCCGGAGATCTTATCAGTAAACAGACTATGACTGCTGCTGAATGCTGCCTGACCTGTAGTAAATGCAGTCAGCTGATGCAGCAGGATAAAGCTGTTGGTTGTGCAGTCAGGGACAAAAAATATTACCGGTCAGGCGCGCCTGCCGGAACTGAATAAAATAATGAAAACTGTTAATTGTAAAATAAAAATTAACCAGACAGCTTACCGTATTAAAAAGCATATTTGTCATACGCTGATTATAGGCAGCGGTGCTGCAGGATTGAACGCAGCTTTGCAAATCAGAAAAAATGGTATAAAGGATTTGGCAGTAATAACCGAGGGCATAAATTGCGGTACCTCGGTTAATACCGGCTCTGATAAACAGACCTATTATAAGCCGTCCTGTTACAGCAGTAAGAAAGGAACTGTTAATGCAATGGCCCGTACTCTGTTTAAAGGGGGGGCTATGCATGGAGATATTGCCATGACAGAGGCAGCTGTTTCTTTGCCTGCTTTTTACAATCTTGTAGATGCCGGCGTTCCCTTTCCTTGCGACAGTTACGGACGTTATGCCGGTTATAAAACCGATAATGATCCGTCCGGCAGTGCTACTTCCTGCGGACCATATACATCTCAGATTATATGTAAAAAACTTTTGCAAAAACTGTATGAGTTGGCAGTTCCTGTACTGGAACACAGAACAGTAATTAAACTTCTGATTATCAAAGAAAAAAACATGAAAAGAGCGGGGGGAGTTATAACTGTTAACAGTTCCTGTCCGCGCCCAAATGAGTGTTTTGAAATTTATATAGCAGAAAATATTGTATTTGCTACCGGCGGCCCGGCCGGTATTTTTACCAACAGCGTGTATCCTGCTTCCCAGACCGGTGGTATTGGTCTGGCCCTGGCAGAGGGGGCAAAGGCGCGTAATCTGGATCTGTTCCAATATGGTTTAAGCACGGTTAAACCCCGCTGGAACACTTCCGGCAGCTATATGCAGGTTATTCCCCGTATTATATCCCTGCCTGCTGCTGCTGATCCTGCCAAAGCAAAGAATCAGGGTCAGGAATTTTTGCGTCCCTATTTTCCCAGTGCAGCAGCTTTATATAATATGATCTTTCGTAAAGGATATGAATGGCCTTTTGATATTGAAAAAGTCAGGACCGGATCTTCTTTAATTGATTTGCTGGTATATATAGAAACCAAAATCAAAGGAAGACGGGTATATCTTGATTTTCGTTATGATCCGTCCTCTTTTGCTGTAGATGACCTCTCCGCAACCGTTTCTAATTTTTTTAAAACCAATCATATTTTATTATCCAAACCGGTTAAACGGCTTATTAAACTTAATAAAGCAGCTTTTGAGGTATATAAAAAGTATAACATTGATCTGCATAAGGACGTGTTGGAAATAAAATTTAACGTGCAGCATAACAATGGGGGGCTTGCTGTTGATAAATGGTGGCAGTCAGTCAATATTAAACACCTGTTCCCGGTAGGAGAGGTAAGCGGCACGCATGGTATTTACCGTCCCGGCGGGGCAGCGCTTAATGCAGGCCAGGTAAGCGGTTTGCGCAGCGCTGCTTATATTGCTTCCTGTTACAATAAAAAAACAGTCAAACCGGAGCGCATCTGGGGACAGGCCTTGTCTTTTTTACGTAAAAATTTGGTTGAAAAAACAGCTGTTTCCTGTAACTGGCACCAACAACGTTCTATTTTGCAAAAACGGATGCTCACTGCCGGCAGCTGGCTCAGGGAAAAAGCAAAACTTAAACAGGCGGTTAGCCTGGCCAAAGTACAGTATCAGTTATTATCCGGAACAGGATGCAGCTACCGTCATAGCCGGGATATTACAGGCCTGTTCCAGACCAGACAGTTATGCCTTACTCATTATTTTTATCTGAAAGCCATGTTATACGCTCTATCTGCCGGTAGCCGGGGCAGCAGTCTGGTTATAGATCCAAAAGGAAAAAAGATCCACAAAAAACTAGCCGATAGCTGGCGTTTCAGATTAGCCAATCCGGATTATTATTATAAGGAGCTGCAAACATTTTTACAAAAAGATAAGGTATATAACCGCTGGCTTAAAGTCCGGCCTTTACCGCCGTCAACTGCTTTTTTCAGCAGAGTATGGCATAATTTTTATACAAAAAAAATATTCAGATTATAATTGAGGTAAAAATGGCTAAAATCAAAGTCGCTGTTATAGGAATCGGGGGGTTCGGCAGTTCACATCTTAATTCTTTAAAATACTGCGCTGTTCAAGATTTAACATCTCTGGAGGCTGCTGTTGTTCGTAACCAGCCATCTTACAAAGCTCAGGTGGATCTATTAAAACGCCGGGGCGTACGTATATACCCAAACTGCGAAGATATGCTTACATATGAAGGTAAAAAAATAGATTTAGTAACCCTGCCGACCAGTATTGATTCACATGCTGAACTGACAATAACCTGCCTTAAGGCCGGAAAACACGTTTTATGTGAAAAACCGGCTGCCTGCTCCTGGACAGAGTGTTTGAAGATGGAAAAAACAATGCGGCAAACCGGTAAAGTACTGGCGATCGGTTTTCAAA
>CAZFAK010000137.1:0-7855 GCA_964517045.1 uncultured Spirochaetia bacterium
TAGGTGGTCAAAAGATCTTTCAGATAACATCACTCCAAGAAATAATATCAACTCTGCTTCCACCAATTTTGTTAATTATCACAGTGGTTGTTGTAACCAAGTTATTTGTTATTGTTTTAGAAGAAAAAAGTATAGCATTTATCGTGTTTAAACAAAAACACAAATGTCCTGAGGATAATTTAAAAAATAAATTTTCTTACACCCATTTATCTCTTTACCCCTAATAATATATTTTTTATTATTACTTATATACTTTTCTGATACCCGAATCTTATTTTAGATAAAATTATAATGAATAAAAAGGTCAGCTATTATTGGTTTTTAAAGTATTTTGTAAGGGCCGCTTTAATTTTGATATTATTAGTGTCGGTTAAACTATATGCAGCAGCGCCTGTTTATTGTTATCCTAACCCGGCTTCTTTAAGCAAACACAGTGAGCTTGTTTTTCCGGAGTTTGATCCGGAAAACCGTTATACGGTCCGGATTTCCACGGTTTACGGTGTCCTGGTCTGGCAGGAGGTTATTGGCCAAAATAACTGGACTTTTAAAAACCGGTATAAGCAGCTGATTAAGCCGGGTCTTTACCTGTATCATATTTATGATGAAAATGGTTATCTGATTGAGGGGATCAGGACAGATGCAGGACTGATTATCCCTTCGCTTGGAAAAATTTTGATAACGTATTAGCTGATTAAAAGGATTATTCATGAAAAAAATAGAAATATTATTTATAATGGCGTTTGTAATGCTGCTTGTGCAGACTCCGGGCTGCCGGAAAAAAATTATTGACGGTTCTTTAAATCAGACCAATACGGTTTCTTCCTCTTCAACTTCTGCCAACTCGGTTTCCAGCTCCGCTTCCAATACAGACTCAAGTTCGCTTTCCTCTTCGACTTCCTCCTCCCTCCCCGCATATACAATGCCCCCACTTTACAGCGGTACTCTGCCGGCCGGAGCCTGGCAGTTTGTGGTTACGGGTGACGGACGCGGCGGCAATGGGGAATATGATGATGCCGGCGAAGAGGTTGATTCCCAGACCGTGGCTATCAACGCGCCGATCCGGGAGGCGATTCTAAATATGGATCCGCCCCCTTTATGTCTGGTTTTTACCGGTGATATGATTAATCAAGCTAATCTTACCTATCTGCAGTCATGGAAAACCAGATTTTTTGATCCTATCAAAAATGCCGGCATTGAGGTGCTGCCTGTGCATGGCAATCATGAGGGCTGGGGCGGCGGTGACTTCAAAGCAGTCTTCGGCAGTGAACTGCCGGACAATGGACCGGACGGGTATGAGGACCTTGTTTACCGGGTGGATGTTTCCAATGCCAGTTTTTTAATCCTGGATGAATATGATGACGACGGCACCATTTCAAGTGATATTTTAAACTGGCTTACAGTTCAGTTTAATGATCCTTCTTTAAAACGGCACCGTTTTTTAAGCGGCCACGCCCCGTTATGGAAATGCGCTAACCATACACCGCTCTATGGCGCGGGAGACAGTGCTACCAGGGACATGGTTATTAACCAGTTTGTCGAAGGAGGGGTGAGTGCCTATTTCTGCGGCCATGATCACCGCTACAAGGCAGCAAAAAAACCGTCCGGCTCCAATGATTTTCACATGTTCCTGGTCGGTACTGCCGGCGCCCCTTTGAATAATGCTACAGATAATCTTTCAGACGAAATTATTCTGGACGATTATAAAGGATACGGCTATACGGTTTTTACAGTAGACGGTGATAATATTACGGTTGATTTTATTGAGATGGATCATACCGGTTATCTGGATACCAGAGCGGTAAGTGTGAACTTCAGTGCGATTGAACCGGTGGTCGGCAGCAGCACCAACAGCTATACAGAATTGATTTCCGAGGGTGAAACCTGGAAATATCTGGATGACGGCAGTGATCAGGGTACGGCCTGGAAAGAAGAGGCCTTTGATGATTCAGGCTGGTCCAGCGGCAACGGTATTTTCGGTTTCGGCACCATTGATGGGGAAACGATTACCACTACTTTGAATGATCTGGATCAGGTAACGTTTTATTTTAGAAAAACTTTTACAGTTACCAATGTTTCCAATGTATCTTCAGTAAAAATTGAAATTTTAGCGGAGGACGGAGGCGTTATCTGGATTAACGGCACTGAAGCGGCCAGGGATAATATAACCTCAGGTACTATTGATTATCAGACACTGGCTTCCGGTAATCAAACTCCCGAAAATGCCCGTTCCCTGTATTATGTGGCCTCACCGGATACGATTTTGAATGAAGGTACCAACACCATTGCCGTAGAGGTGCATAACGTGGCTACTAGCTCCTCGGATATCGGTTTTGAACTGTCGCTGGCGGTTCAGTATAATTAATCTTGCGATAATATTGAAAAACATGAAAAAATGGATAATCTGTATTACCGTGTTTTTTGTTACCGCGAATTTCTGGGCGTGCAGCAAGGAAAAGGATCAGCCGGCTGTAGACAGCCAAACCGCGGCAACGATCATCAGACCGGTCGCCGCCGGTCCAAACTGGCGTCCCCCTTCAGATAATTACCTGGTGATAGGTTCGGTTAAAGGCCTGAAAGGAACCATTGTTAAATATAATAAATTTTTGTACCGCGGCGGTGATATTATCAGCGCAGACGGAGTTAATGCCCTGAAAGCAAAAAAGATCAAAACAGTTATTTCCATTACACCTACTGCTCTGGAAAAAAAACTTTGCGCTTCAGCCGGCATTAGCCTGGTAGAGTTTCCTTATGAACATTCCGGCCTGCTTCCGGAGCAGCTTGATCAAATAAGCATGCTTCTGAAAAAAGTACAAACCCCGCTCTATATCCATTGTCATGGCGGCAATCACCGGGCCGGTGTACTTTGCCTTCTTTACCGACAGTTAATAGAACATTGGGGTTACAACAAGGCGTTAGTAGAGTTCGGACAACTGGGCGGGAATCTTATGAGGGATTATAACCTTTACAGCAGTGCCCGCTTATAATTATAGTTTACGCCGCAGCAGTTAATTTTTTCAAACCACGGCATCCTCTTTAAGATTAAACAGCTTATAATTTCTGGTAAATTTCAGACAAACGCCCTTCCTTATGCTCAACATCGGCTTCTTCTAAAAATTTACCCCAGCGTGTTTTCCCTGCGGCAGAGGTAAACGCTGCTGTTAGCACCTGTAAGTCCGATTTTATCACCTCTGTCAATTCCCAGGGAAAGATGACTGAAAAGTTGCTTCTCTTTAATGGTTTTGCCAAGTTCATTAACGGAGACATAATTCATAAAAAATTATATCATGCGCTCTCTTTATCAGCTGCAGACAGAGATTGCAATTACCTCTTTAAAAGGGTATAATTTTTTAATAAATGGACGTTATTTTACACTACCTGATCACTCTGCGCGATACTTTCAATAATCATATTATATTCACGATCGGCATTCTGCTTTTAACGGGTTATCTGTGCGGAAAACTGTTTTCCCGGCTGCGGCTGCCGGAGATCACCGGCTATATCTTTGCCGGCCTGTTTCTGGGTGATGCCTTCAGCGGTATTATTCACCCCCGCATGAATGAGTCGCTGAAAATTGTTACGGATGTAGCCTTGGGTCTGATCGCGCTTACAATCGGCAGCGAGTTTTACCTCGGCAAGTTAAAACGGCTGGGGAAAAATATAATTATTATTACCCTTATTCAGCTTCTGGCTGCCTTTGTTATAGTAACTGCAGGTTTGTTTCTCTTTGGAATGAAACTGCCCTTTGCTCTGCTGCTGGGGGCTATAGCTTCTGCTACTGCGCCGGCAGCTACTGTTGTCATAGTGCAGACATTACGCGCCCGCGGCCTTTTTGTAGATTACTTATACGGTGTAGTAGCGCTGGATGATGCCGGCTGTGTACTGCTCTTCAGTGTGGTTTTTGCTTTTGCCGCCGGCCTTATTGACCAGAGCGCAGCTGTTGTAAGTAAAAATATCCTGATTATGCAGGCATTGGGAGAGGTTTTTTTTTCTGTGCTCCTGGGTCTGGTCAGCGGTCTATTACTGCATATATTTACCAATAAAAAGAATAATAATAATGAAATAATGCTGCTTGCTCTGGGAATAATCTTTTTTACTATTGCGGTTGCTATTACACTTCACCTGTCCCCGCTTATTACCAATATGACCAGCGGCTGTCTGCTGATAAATCTTTCTGTCAGAAACCACCGCCTATTTCGCATACTGGAACCCTTAACTCCGCCTATCTACGCACTATTTTTTATTATTGCCGGTACCGAACTGCAGCCGCAGGTTTTTCTGGATCATAATGTATTACTATTAGGTTTTATATACATATTGTTACGTGCTTTGGGAAAATACGGCGGTGTTTATCTCGGCTGCCGCTTAAGCGGGCTGCCTTCCCGCCTTAAACATTATCTTGGTTTATGTATGCTGCCCCAGGCTGGTGTTGCCATAGGACTGGTACTTTTCATTCAGGCAGCACCTGCAGTTAAAGCTCTTGACCAACAAAATATGAAAATAATTATAGATATAGTCAATATTGTACTTATTTCGGTTTTTATCAACGAACTGGCAGGTCCGCCCCTGGCGCGGTATGCAATTATAAAAGGCAATGAGATGGAGGAATAATGGAACTCTATAAAATTTTTGCCCGGGAATGTTGTGAACTGAATATTCAGACCCGTTCCCGGGATGAAGCTTTACATGTTATAGCAGCTGCAGCTATGCGCAGTCAGGTTTGCGCCGGTACTTCGGCAGAGCAGATATACAGTAAACTCGCGCAAAGAGAGGAGCAAACATCAACCGGTATCGGTAATAATATTGCTCTTCCGCATGCTTCGGTCAGCGGCCTCAAACACTTTGTCCTTTTTATAGTCACTGCCCGTAACGGAGTCGAATTTGACGCCCTGGATAAAAAACCGGTTAACCTTTTTCTGGTTTTACTGGGACCTGAAGGACGTCCTGCGCGCCACCTGCAGCTTTTAGCCGCAGTCTCACGCGTACTGGGACACAGTAATGTTAAAAAAGAACTGCTTTACGCCCGCAGCAGTAATGCACTTTATGAAAATTTTTTAAAATATGCTGAAGCGGCAGGTAAATCGAAAAAGGCCGGGCAGAAAATGCAGCTTCTTTTTGTAGTCTTATATTTTGAAGATATGCTTTATGATATTGTGGAATATTTTCTGGAACAGGGTATTGAGGGAGCTACGGTTATTGATTCCCGGGGTATGGGTGAATATATTTCCAATATACCGGTTTTTGCTACCTTTATAGGTTTTTTAAAACAAAATAAAAACGAAAGTAAAACCATTATGGCGCTGGTACCCAAAGATGATACGCCGGCACTTATTGAGGGGCTGGAGACTATTACCGGTGACCTGGATAAAAAACAGGGGGCCACCGTGTTTGCCCTTGATGTCAGTATTGCCAAAGGGTCAATGGCCATGATGTAGAGGCGCTGTACACCATTGTAAGCCACTATATACTTGCTGCTGGATAATAAACACATAGCAAAAAAAACAAACACGGCAATAATTGAGCTGCTTCGCGCAGAGGTCAGTTATAAAAAAGAGAGTTCAAAAATAGGATCTGAAATTAATGACTGCTGAACAAAGCCTGGCGGAAAATGCCTGACCCGCGCGCCAGAGGGCAAACAGAAAAAGAAACCCATTTAAAGTCACGGTGACCTTACCCCTGAAGTTGTATATTTTAAGGACAAATACAAATTCAATTAATAAATTTAAGGTAATTTTTATAAGATGCTATAATATAAAATTAAAAAACAGTAGTTTTTTTTTTACAAAATAGATATAAATTAATTTCAGGAAGAGCTTATGATGAAAAAAATTACCCTGGTGGTTACTTTAATATCAGGGCAGCTGGCATTTAGCAGCCGGACGGTGCGTCTTGCGGAAAGTTTTGATCTTTCTCCCTGGAACGTACGTATAGACCGTTATGCAGATACCGTGACCTTTCTTGATGCCCGGAATCAGGCAGATTTGCGAAAAAGATTTCTCCGGCTGGAGGTCCTTTTTTCAAGCAACAACCACACCTATCATTGTCAGGCTGTACCGGCATACCCGCTGATCATCCCGGGAACTTTAAAAAAAATTACCTTTGACTACCAGAACCTTTCTTCCAACAGCAGCATGACTTTTATTTTTGCCGGGCCGGACCGGAAAAATTATACCCGCCTGTTCAGCAGTAATTTTACGTACCAATGGCAGAGCGCCACAATCATGATCCCGGAAGCGTGGCCCCGGCCACTGACCCTCAAAGGGCTGAAAATAGAAAAAATAAAAACGCGGTCCGTAACCAGCAGGGAAACCTTTAAGATCGATAACATCCATGTTCAAACAGACCCGCAACCGGAAAACAGCAGCAGTGATCCCGGGGAAAAAACCGTCAAGCTGCTCCATGTACGGGAACACCGCCATGCCCTGTGCAATGTATTCAGCGGTACAACACCTGTTATAAGCCTGGAACTAATCAACTGGAAAAACACCCCTGTTAAAACAAAGTTGATTATTGAAGCCAGGGAAAAAACAGGTATGGAACAAACCACGGTAAAAATAAAAAAAATAGTTGATCAGCGTCTGGTACTGTCTGTCTCCCCCAAGCTGCCAGTCTACGGCAGCTATAATCTGAAAATAACAGCTGAGACAGAAAATGACCAAACTGTTCTCAAAAGCGGTCTGGCATGGCTGCCTCCCCAGCCAAAACTAACGGAAACAGAAAAAAGCAACAGCCCTTACGGACTCAATGTGCATGGAGGACGCCGGGTTTTCATCACCCCTTTCCGTAAAGCCGGTATCATCTGGTACCGGGATTACGCTTTTAACACCAACTGGGCCTTCAAGACCAAAGCCGGAGCCGGGGATTACCATGCCGGCATCAATTATCACCGGCTTGTCCGCCGTTACCAGGAAGCTGGCTGCCTGGTAGCGCCGGTTATGCAGTTCAGCATTAAAAAACTGCCTCTCAAGCTTGCCAAAGCAGGCAAAATTCCGCCGCCGGATGCCGGCTGGCGCAAACGTCTGACCGATCTGGTGAAAACATTTCCGGAGATCAAAAGCTGGGAGCTGGACAACGAGTACGATCTGCACCGTGAGGCATGTGAAAGTGAATTTCTGGTAAACTGGTCCAATTATAACATTTACCACCGGACGTTCGCGGAAATCGTCAGCAGTCTGGGCGCCATGCCGGTAGAAAACGGCCGTGCCGGTATCTGGCCGGACCGGGAGGAACAGTGTATCCGTTCCGGTTTTTTTGAAAAAATTAAAGTAGTCAACAGCCATCATTATGCCGGAGCTCAGCCGCCTGAAGAAAATTTTGGTAATTTCAATACTGCTTTCCAGCAGCCGCACCGGGCCCAGCCCCCCCGCCTTTTCTATGACCGGCTGCGCGCTGTCAACCGGATCAAAAACCTGGACGGGAAAAAACGGGAGCACTGGCTGAGCGAATTCGGCTGGGACAATCTGGCCGGACCGGCCGTAACCCTGAAACAGCAGGCCGCGTTTTTAGCACGGGCCTATATGATGCTGATCGCTTCCGGCACAGAAAAAGGATTCTGGTTTTTTGACACTGACAATAAAGGGAAGCCGGACAACTTTTTTGACGGCTGCGGCCTGCTTGATCCGCAAAATCTGCCCAAACCTGCCCTGGCAGCCATGGCAGGTTTGAGCAGTCAGCTGCCCTCCCCTGAGTATCTGGGTATCATCAACGCCGGATCCGGTACCTGGGGCTATCTGTTCAAAGAAAAAGGAAAACTGATTGCTTCTCTCTGGAATATTAATAATGATAAAGGACCAAAGGTCAGATTTAAAGCCGAAAAAGTTTTTGACATGTACGGTAATCCCATCCGTAAACGGGTCAG
>CAZFAK010000138.1:0-7798 GCA_964517045.1 uncultured Spirochaetia bacterium
AGCTTAAAATAGCTGTAAGGGATTTCAGCAGCTCGTTAAAAAACAGACTTCTTTTTTCCGGGATAATGTTTTCCGCAACTACTGCTCCGGGTTTGGATAACAGCCGGTATGAAATCACAGTTAAGCAAATAACCCTGGTAGCACCTGTTACCAACTGGTTTTTACCGGCTGTTAATACGCTGCAGGTACTGAGAAATGCCGGTGTTATAAGTAATATTAATTACCGGGGTTGAACAACTCTTGATAAGCATTTTAGTATGTATCTTCCTTATGATACTAATGTAGGTGCTTCGGTCAGTAAGGAAGCGCTAATCAGTGTCCGTCCCGTCAGAGTTTTCTAGTTTATCTGTTTTAAATTTTTTTGCCCTGGTGCTTTTTGTATAGTATAATTTAAAAAATATAACTGTATTTTATTACTGTGTAAACTGTATAGTTATCATCCTGTGCAGGGGGCTGTTTATGAAAATCAAACTAATGTTACCCATAGTAACTGTATTCATTATGGTTACGGCGTGCAGTATCCGGGATTATAACGGCGACGATGTGTGCACTGGTGAATATGCCTATGGTTTAACTCTTTATATAAGTAATACCAATGCTCAGATAATCAGTAATGTAGAGTGTATTCTCAGGGATACGGAAGATACTAATTACAGTGAAGAGCTTGTTTTTTTTCAGGATGCTTTTATCGGTGCCGGCGAACGTCCCGGCTCATATAAACTGGAGATAATTACTACAAACTTTTATATCAGCACCAATATTACGACTAATACCAATGCTGCTGTATCTACTAATATTACTACTAATTTTCACAGTTATTTTACCAATTTTACGCTTGGTTTTGACGGCTGTCATGTGATACCTGAAACTATCAGCTTTACCCTTACCAATTATTAAAATACAGCGGCTACTTCCACTCGGCAATAATTTTTTTAAATTTTTGCGCATCTATACTGTTTTCGAAAACCTCTAAAGCCTGTTTAAGTGACGAAAAAAAGATATGCTGATCTCTGGCAAAAAGGTAATCCTTGATAGCCTTTTTGGAAATGCCTGTTTGTTTCATCTGTCCGGCTGTGATGTGGTTGATCAAATAAAAGGTTTTTTTGAAATCAGAGGCGTCTATATAAACAGAGGGAGCGTAGTAGTATAACTCTTTTTCCGTCAGGGGTACTATTGCAAGCAGCTCTTTTTTACGGATAATTTTTTTTTGTTTTACTGCCGCCAGAATATTACTGACAGCCTGGCTGTCTCCAAATAAAGCATACAGTTTTTCCGGACCAGCTTTATTGATATTCAGTAAAATCTGCCGGTCAGCACTTACCGGCTCAGGGCGTTGGCGGTAACGCTGCAGGTTAAAGCTAACAGCAGTAATGTGGGTAAATTTAAGTTCAGGATGGTATTTCAGAGTATAATTAAGGAAGATATTTTTTAATTTAAGCCCCAGATCCAGAGAAAGCGCAGCAGGAGCAGTGGTAATTTCAGTCTTACAAAAGAGAAAGTCACGGAAGTTATATTCCTGGCTTAGCTCAAAAGCAACACCATGTTTTACAGTATATGATAATCGGAAAAAGAAAAGGAAATGTTTAAAAAGAGTCAGTCCCAGTCCGGTGTTTATCTCCGGCAGTATGTTGTTGAGCTCCGTCTCTGCAGGAGCAGATAATAAATTATTACAGGCTGCGCTCAGCAGGATATTTTGCCGTATTTTAAAAAAAGTTCCGATGTGGAGATTGAAAGGATTAAATGACTGTTTTTCCCCGTCGACTTTTTGATTATAATAGCTGACACCCATGCCCAGGGAACAGGTTTTATTTCTGAAAGGAAAAGCCATTTCAGCCCGCAAAAAATTTTCACTGTACAGCCGGCGCCGGCTGAGGTATTTATAGCAGATGCCGGTACTTACTCCGGGCATGGAAATAACAGCTTTACCCATGAACGAATACAAATCGGGAAAGGTATAGGGCATGGCAAAAGTGAACTTAAAAGCAGCCCGGGGCACAAGTATTATTGCGGCAGGATTGTGTTTAAATGCAGCTCTCTCTTTACCGCCGGTATTTAAACTGCTGTCAGTATTCTGCCGGATTTTTCCATAAGCCGTATTGAGCAACGGAATGAATAAAATAAAGAAGATAAAATTGAATTTATTTTTTAACAGCAAAACATGTCCTTGCTCTTGTGTTTTCACTAACTGTCCGGCTGTGTGCTTCAATGACCAGAAAGTAGAGACCGGGACGCAGCATTTTACCCTGCAGTAAACCGTCAAAGTAGAGTTCATTACCGGTATTTATATGCATTTCTCTCCCTTTGGTTATATACCCCAGAAACACACCCCTGAGCGAATAAACCGCAGCATTACAGGTGCCGGCTGCAGCAGTGGTGAAGATAAAACAGAGCGGCAGCCCGTATTGTTTATAAATATAATTATTATCCTTTATTTTAACACCGTCCGGTTTTTCCCTCTCAGCAGTTTGATTAGCTTGTCCGGGGCTGGCTAAAAGGGGCAGTACATAGCGGTTGGTAACACTATTAGTAGTACCGGCAGTAACAATATTTTCTGTATCCTGAAAAATTATATCCCTTACTTTTACAGGACTGTTATACCAGTTGGCCCGCATCAGTGAGGAAAGGTTATAATCTTTTTTTACAATAGCTATAAACTTGTCACTGGTAATGCCGGTTTTAATATTATTCAGGGTGCCGTAGCGTTTACAGCTTTTCAGCCATGATTTGCTATAGCTGATACAGTCTATAGTCTCTCCTGCACTGTCAACCAAAGCCAGATTTTGTTCTTCAGCAAGAGCAGAAAAAGCTACTTCCTTTACCGGAACAGATTGATCTGTCGGCAGGTATTTTTGGTAAACAGCCTCAAAATCTTTTTTACAGGCGCAGATTACCGCATGCTGTCCCGGTGCCAGGTTAAAATCAGGCAGAAGCCAGTCTGTTGCCGGGCCCAGGCCGTGTTTCTGTAATTTCAGGCGGGAAAGGTAAATGGCATTGCTGCTTATATTGGCAATCTCTATGTATTCTGTGTTTTCATACCGGCTGTTATCCAAACCCGGAGCAGTAGTTGCGGAAAACATTATCTCGGAAAAAACAAGTTTGTTTTTTAACGAGCTGCTGAAATCCCTTACAGTTAGTTCTGAGCTGTAGGTTTGATTGTCCGCTGTTTTAATAGTCAGTTGAAAACAGCCCTTAAAAGGTGACCAGACAGCAAAAATGCCTGAGCGCCCCCGAAGCAGGTTTAAAGTTATACTCCGGGATGTACGTTTGGTGTAATCAAGAGCAGAGGTCTCTTTAAAAGCGATTTTTTCAGCAGTTTGGACAGTTAATTTTGTCCCGCAATTGGCTGCAAGCATACCTTTACTGGTAAGAGCAAAGATCTCTACCGGCAGCAAGCGTCCCTTTTCCGTATGCATATTGCCAAAGGGGTTGATCTGAAAATAAGCAGCAGGGTTAAAGCTGTGCATGCTGGTTATCAGATTGGACTTTCCCGGAGTAGCACCGCCTGGAGCAATTGCTGTACACCAGTTTGAGGGTCTGTCCCCTGCGGCTGGATTTAGCATAACCAGGCTTTTACCCGGAAAAGTCTCTTTTATTTCATTTTGTTCTGCAGCAGTATGCATATTACAGGAAGCAACACTTTGGCCCTGGCTGTCAAGAAGATAAAGCTGATCCCGGTCGCCGTTATATTTTAGAAAAGTGCACCCGCCGTCCAGCGCAGGGGTGTTAACTGTTAAAACAGTAGTATGCGCCGGGAGCCGGGAACAGATATTGTCCTCTTTATTGGTAAGATCATAATCCCTGTCCAGTATAACAGCAAAACTGTACGGCTCCAGAGTAAGACTGTTGGTTGTCAAATTTGTCATACAGGTAAGACTACGCGGATAAAGCCCCTGCTGCCGGTTACTGGCCCAGGGTATAATAAGAGCGGGTTCATTATTGCTGTCAGTTATATGAAAATCATCAAGTTTTATCTGCTCCCGGCTATTATTAAAAAGTTCTATCCATTGGCTGTAATAAGCGCTACTAACAGGATTAAGATATATTTCATTAATAACAATACTGTGTATATTAATGAGTAAAACCAGGTACAAACCGTTTATTTTTAAAAGTTTCATTTTAAAATTTTTTTTGATCTCTTCCGGTTCGGAAATATAATCTGGTACTGAAATTATGTATAAAACCGGCTAATCCTTTGCGGCTTAAAGCATAACTGATTTTAAGCGAATTTATAACCAGGGACAAGCCTGCATGCAGACCTTGGGCTGCCGGTTGGTAAGGTTTATATTCATAACCGGTACTGAGTATGACTTTTCCTTTTTGTGGTATTATAAAACGGGCCTGTATTCCGCTGCGCAGACTAAATCCGTCAGCAGAAAAGGGTATAATGTCCAGATTTAGTTTCAGGTTCCATAAACGATCCGGGGTAACTCTGAGGGGAATATGCCAGCAGATACCGGTCTGGATACAGTAGGGCAGATTAATATCGGTATTTTTTTTTTTAAGAGTAAATCCCAGATTGCGTAAGCTTAACCCTGCTGACAGGGAAGAGAAAATATTATCAGCGCTGATAAAGTTATGCAGGATAATACCTGTATCCAGCAATAAGCTTAAAGTATGGTTTTTATCATTTAATTTATAATAAAACAAGCCGCCACTGCCCCCCAATGAGAGTATATTATTAATTTTACCGGCAGAATAAAGTTTAATTTTCAGGTGAGCAGGTTTTATGTTTTTTTGATAATTATAATTTTTAATTATTTTAAGCTGACTGTAGGAGAGATGTTCTATATTACAGGCAGCAGCAAGCCTGGTAAAGCTTACTGTAATATCCCCGCTTCTGTTTTTAAACAGGCCGGGATTATTATAATAGTGCAGGGCCAGAGAAAACTTTTCTGTATGCGGTAAGACAGCAGGATTAAGGTAAAAAGCGGCACCTCTATGGTCGCCGCTTCCGCTGCCGGCCTGGGCTGCACTGTAAGCGCTGCCCCGGACCGAGATAAGGGGGCTGGTACTCAGGGAGATAAGATTAACGTAAGTTAAAACTGTAAAAAATAATAAAATTGTGGTCCTGAACAGCAGCATTATTGTTTACCTTTTAATGATCACATGTTGTTTTTGCGGTTTGGTTTGGGGAGTTTTGAATATGACTGTGTAAATACCGGCAGCAGTATTGGCCGGAATTTTCCATTGACCTTTATTACAGGGACACTCCAGTCTGGCAATCAAGTCCAGCAGCGGACTGTATATATAAATAACTGTATCAGGTCTTAGACGGGAAAAAAGCAGGGCCGGCTCTGTGGGCTGAAGCAAGGTATTTTTAATGTATCTGTTTTCTGTTGATACGCTATAATAAGAGTAAACAGGAATTGGATCATGTAAATATGTTTCCGTATCAGGAGCAGTATAGGCAGCTGCCAGGGACTGGTTAGTCAGGGTAATACTGTCTGCGGGCAGAAAAAACGAAAAACTGCAGTCAGGACTATTGGAACAAAGCAGTGCTGTAATAAGAAAGTCAGTACTTTTAGGCGGCTGTTTTATGTCAAGTTTTGCATTACTTATATGGAAAACATTTGGTTCATCTGCGTTTTTGAATGCTGCTGCTGTATTTTCACTAGTGTATTTACCAGTAATGCCGGTATCATAGTGTAAATATAGAGCAGCAAAATGGGCCCGGTAAAGAGCTGTGCCGCTGTTTTGCAGGCTTATATCTGACAGCATCCAGTTAGAACAGGGACTCTTTATGGTTATTTTTCCCAGGGGAAGCAGGGTTTTATGATTGGTCCAGGCAGCGTTGGTGAGAGTGTTTATGATAACAACCGGATGAGTATGACTGGTTATAGTAAGATCAGCAAAAACAGCCTTGAATCTTACTTCCTCCTCCGCCTGTGCCGCCGGTTTTTTAAGCAGCAGACCATAGTTGACAGCAACAGGCACAGGATTAATATCCGGCCATATATTGCCAATATCGGAACTCAGACTGCGGTTACTTATATGAAACCAGCTGGCCGCCTGGTCCAGTGCCGGAAGCATAATATATCTGATGCTGCCGGTGTCAGAGGGCAGTTCACTGTAGCTGCTTTTAGCCGGGTGAAAATAACGCAGAAAACAGTAATTTTGCCGGTTATTGCTTAGTTTTATCTCTACTGCTGCTCCGGCCCATACTACCCTGGTATCAGGTGTAACCCAGCAGTTATTCTCTCTTTCCACAAACCAGGAGATATCATAAAAGGATTTTTGCGTGTTTGAGCTAAAAACAGCAGTAGAATGTTCCTGACCGGTGCTGATAATACCGCTTTGGTGCAGATCACGCAGATAGATACTGGCTGCACTGTTTCCCCGGGGCAGATAACCGCTGTCCGGATTGGTTATAGTTAAGTATTCATTTTTGTTATCCGCTTTAACAGTATGTGTAAAAATGCCGGGTTGGGGCGCATAGTAATAGTTGCTATTGGACAGTGAAAGGGTAAAGCAGTTGGATGAGCCTGGTGTACCATTGGTCTGGCGGGGGGAGATGATCCAGTCATTGGTAATATCTTGACCGCTGTTGCTTCTTATCCGTTCATAACAGCGGTTGGCAAGAGCAAGATTGGTATTCCCCGGCGGATAATTATTGAAACAGTCTGCTGTTTTATATCCTTTTTGCAGCAGCAGACTGTCGCCGCGGCTTATGATGTAAAAACCGCTGTTGGTAAAATGGGCTTTCCTGGCATATTTTTCGTAGAAGTGTGAGCCGTTTCTGGTCAAAACCATGAAACCGCCCGGTTCAATCAGGCCGGACAGTTTTTGTCTGTTGGTATTATAGCCGGGATTGCTGCTGCCGCTGTTATAATTAAAATAGACAAGCTGCCAGAAATCAAGGTTTACGCTTTTGGTGCTGTTATTATAAAGTTCTACAAAACCGGCATAATAGTCATCAGGATCACATACTTCGTTTATAATAATATCTTCCGGCTGGTTGCTAAAGCAGCCGCCTTTAACTGTAACATTACCAAAAGCCCAGCCGTCAGCAGTGCCGTTAATATTTATTTTTATGACAAGTTTAAATGTTTTTCCTGTTGCTGTTGGTATCAATGCTGAGCAGAAGCTGGTATTGCTGTAGAGGTGCTGGTTGGTATGGTTTATCTCTTTTACCAGCTGCGGCTGTTTTTGGTCCAGCTGCCGGAAAATTTTTAAATACTCCGCAGCTGTAGTGGCGCCCTGGCCCAGCTGGTGCAGGAACAGGGAAAAGTAAAGATAATCATTTGTACCAGGCTCTACCGGTGCTGTCTCCCAGGTACAAACACCGCCCGGATCCAGACCGTAAAAAAAGTTGCTTTTTACAAACCAGTAATTGGTGCTGCTGTCATTATCCATGGCTGTACTGACAGTTATATGCCAGTCATTTATACTGTTGGTATGCACTGTAATACCGTTTACACTCTCACCCCATGCTCCCAGTCCCTGCTGGTTACTAAAGCTGTCCTGCCATAAAGTAGTCGTATTACGGCCGGATAAAAAAGTTGCGAATACAAGCAGCAGCAAAAATACTGTTACGGTTATGCTGGTTAAACGGTACATAGTTATTCCGGTAAATATTTTAAGTAAATGTAAAAAAGTACTATTCAGTATTGTTCATATTTACTAGCTTTGAATAATACGGTTATATTATGAAGATAAATAAAATAAATATCTTCTTTACTTTTAAGGTTTAATTATAAAATAAATCGGAATAAAAAGCAAAATACGAAATCAGTGGGGTGTGAATTTCATTCCTGTAAAAGTTACACAGAGAGCCGCTGAGAATCGCAGAGAGCCACAA
>CAZFAK010000139.1:0-7788 GCA_964517045.1 uncultured Spirochaetia bacterium
AGTGATACCTATACCATGGATTTCACTGATGCCAATGACTGGAAATCAGCAGCTACGGGATGGAGTTACGGTGTAAGCGCCCCGGCTGATCTGCATGATGTACACGAGATTATATTTAAGATAATGATTCCTGAAGACGGCGCCGGTCCTGTAAGCGGGGACGTGGCTATCTCAGGCCTAACTGTAAATTAATCCTGTTCTCAAGAACGGGAAATTAAGTTCCTGTAAAATTTTGTTAATCTGCAGCTATATAAGCGCTTTAATTTTAAAAATATATACATTTTTTCTTGACAAAAATTAATAATTGTTGTATAACTAAAGGTACGTACCAATAAAAGATGTAAGGAGATTGAAAATGAATAATTATATTAAAAACGTGCTGTATTTAAGCAGCAGTCTACTGCTTGTTTTTACCGTGGCTGTTTTAGGCAGCTGTGATAATGATGACAGTGATATCATAGAACCGCCGCCCGGTTCCAGCAGCAGTGCGGTTTCTTCTGCTGCCGGCAGCTCAAGCAGTTCCGCAGCAGCAACCAGCAGTGCGGCTTCTTCTGCTGTCAGCAGTGCGGTCTCATCGACTGTCAGCAGTGCGGCCTCGTCGACTGTCAGCAGTTCATCAGTCGGCAGCGCCAGCTCCGCAGCAGGCAATACCATGGGCGGCTATACCTGGGAACAGGTCGGCGGCTCTTATGCGGATGATGTTACAACCTCTGTTTCTACAAGCGGTAATATTACCACGATAACCATTGACGGTGCTGTCTCCTACAATGACGGCGATTCCAACGGTTATGCAACAACCGGCGATGGTGTGGACTTAATGGAAGATTTTTCCAGTGCCTCAACCATCAGCTACACAGTGGATAATCAGACTGCAACCAATATACAGGTAACGGTAGCCATTAAAACCGGCACTACCTGGGAATGGTGGGAAGGTCATTATAATCCGGACAGCGGTACTGAGATTGCGGCCGGTACAAGTGATACCTATACCTTGAGTTTTAGTGATGCCAATGACTGGAAATCAGATGTCACGGGCTGGAGTTACGGCGTAAGCGCCCCGGCTGATCTGAATGATGTGCATGAGATCATATTCAAGGTAATGATCCCTGAAGACGGTGCCGGCCCGGTCAGCGGTGATGTGGCTATTTCAGGATTAACCATCAATTAAGCTCTTTGCTGTTATTAAACACGTTAAAAAAGTAACTGTGCAGCAGTTTGAGTCGATCTCAAACTGCTGCAGGCCGACAGCGGCATTTGAAGATGCAGCTGTTGATTCTATAACTTTAATTATTTATTTTTTTTTCAGGTTCTATTTTGTTAATTATTTAAAAGGTTTTTCTTTGAATACCCAAAAAAACGTTTACATAAAAGGGATAATAATTTTGTACAAATTTGGCATATTTATAACAAAAAGTTAAACATTAAGCTTTTTTGTTATACTTACTTGACAAAAAAATATTAATACTGTATTATAAAGGTACGTACAAATATCAATAATTGAAAATATATGGAGGTATGATACTATGAAAAAAATTATTACTCTGGGTCTGGCACTGGCAGTTATCAGTTTTTCTTTACAGGCCGGCAATTTTTTTACAAAACTCTTCGGTGTTCCTACGGACAGGGAATCTGTATTGATTGACGGATTTAATAAAATAGGTATGTGGGGTGCTGCGCCCTGGGAAAATAACGCCGGTGAAGTTTCTTACAGCGGTAAATACTCTGCAGAGGGGCAGTATGCGGTAAAAATAAAATTTGAAAAAAGCAGTCAGTTCCATAAAGCAGTGGCCGCCAGTGAGAAAGATCGGGATTTTTCTCAAATTGAATACCTTCTGATTGATATATATAATAAAAGCGATAACTTTAACAAGTTTACTTTTGCAGTTACTACCGGCGATAGCTGGGAGTGGCATGAAAGTAAAACTTTTATTTTACAGCCGGGCTGGAACCGGAATGTTATGCTCCCGATCAAAGCCTGGCAATGGAAAGCTCCGCGTACAGATCATTTTTACAGAGGAAAACTGAAAAACGCTGCTGATGTAAGGCGAATTTGTTTTAATTTCTGGGGACGCGGCGGCACAGTATTTATTGATAACTTGCGCGCTGTCGGAAATAATCTGGAAAGCAGGAAAACGCCGATACCCGGTCCGTCAGAAAAATGGGAATCATTTGAGGACAAACCTTTAAGCTGGTCAAAAGCAGGCTGGGAAACAAGGGCGGTAGCGGCAGTGCGCTCCGGTGACTATGTATCGGATGGAAACGCTTCACTGCGGTGTGATTTTGCCCAGGTGGGAAAAAAAGGGGTAGCGACTTTCAGTCGCGATTTCAGCGCAGACTGGTCCAAAATAGCTAAATTAAAAGTTGATGTTTACAATCCATCAGGGGCTTCCTTAAAATTTAATGTTGCTTTATCAACCGGCGGTTCCTGGACCTGGTATGAAAGTACTGCCCGGTTTTTACAGACTGGCTGGAATAAAGGGATTGAGTTTAATCTGAATGCTAAAAATTTTAAATGTGAAGCGTCAGGCTGGGCCCATACTTCTTATATCAAACATAAAGACAAGCTTCGCCGCCTGGCCTTTAATGTAGCCGGTTCAGGTGACAAGAGCATCTCCGGTACTATATATCTGGATAATATAGTCCTGGAAAAAGGAGAAGTTTTGAAAATTAAACGGGAATATAAACCAAAAGTATATACAAAAAATTATCAGGACAATGATTTTGATAAGCCGGTTATAGATAGTTTTGATCTGAATAGTGATGATGTTTCTCTTTATGATGCGCTAAAGCTTGACTTTACCGTGGATTCTTTTTTTAATAATCCGTTTGATGCTGAACAGATTGAGGCTAATGCTGTTTTTATATCACCGGATAACAAAACATTAAAAGTACCGGCTTATGTAGTAAAATACGATAAGGAAGATCAGGAATCTGTCTGGCAGGCAAATTTTGCCCCTCAAAAAACCGGCAGCTATAAAGCGAAAATCGAAGTAAAAACGCCAGGCGGGACTGCTGCCAGTGAAACCTTAAATTTTATCTGTACTTCCTCTGATAAAAAAGGGCAGATTCAGGTGAGTGGTAAAAATTTTGTATATGCGAACGGTGAAAACTATATTCCGATCGGGTTTAATATTGCCTGGATTACTGCTAATGATGATTATGTTTACGCGGATTACATCTCAAAGCTGGCCAATAACGGCGGGAACTGGATGCGGATCTGGAACGCAACCTGGGGTAAAAATATTATTGAATGGACCAAACCGCATGGCGAACACATGGGGGTGTACAACCTGGAACATTGTGAACGGATAGATGAAATTGTTCAGCAGGCGGAACGGCACGATGTAAAAATATCTTTTGTAATCCACTATCATGATATGTTTGTCGCAGACGGGGAATGGGAGCTTAACCCTTACAGTAAATTTCAGGGTGGCCCCTGTGAGGAACCAATTGATTTTTTCAAAAATCCGGTCGCAAAAAAATATTTCAAAAATAAACTGCGCTACATCATCGGGCGCTGGTCAGCAAGTGAAGCGATCCTGTCCTGGGAGCTGTGGAATGAAGTGGACCTTGTCTCCGGTTTTGACGAAGAGATTGTGGCCCGATGGCATAAGGAGATGGCGGCCTTTATAAAAACTATTGATCCGCACAAGCATCCGGTAACTACCAGTTTTTGCCGGGCGACTGCCGGTGAAAAAACATGGACTCTTCCGGAAATTGATTATACGCACACCCATTTATATTCAGATGATCTCTTGCATAATATTCCCAAGATCTGCGCCTATAAAAGCAAGTTCGGCAAACCGCATATTGTCGGGGAAGCAGGCGGCGCAGATACCAGTGCCGGTACAGAAGCTAAAGACAAAGAAGGCATCCGCTTTAAAGAAGCACTCTTTGCCGGGCTGTTATCTCCAAAAGGATCAGGCACAGCTATGTACTGGTGGTGGGACAGTCTGATCAAACCCTATGATCTATTCAGAAAAGTAGATGGAGTTGCTTTTTTAGCAGAAGATATGGATAAGAAAAAAGACAAACTTGTTAAAGCAAAAGTAACAATTAAAACCAAAAATTTTGGGGATATATCTTTTGCGCCGGCTTTGGACTGGGAAGCAAGTCTTGGTAATAGTATTAAGATTACTGCTCAGGGTGATGTAGAAGGGAAACTGTTTTCCAAGTATCTGCAGGGGGATCAACATAAAGCTAAAATGGGAGGAGCTAAAACAATTTCGGTTAATTGCCCCCGGCAAAGTGAACTTTCTCTCTGGGTGGAAAAGGCGGCCCGGACCGGTGCCAAACTGGTAATTACAGTTGATGGTCAAAATGATTTACAGAAAAGTTTTGCCCCTAACGCAGCCGGTGATACACCTGTCCGCAAATTTTTCAAAGTTAAACTTGACGCAGGATCCCATAAAATCAAAATTGATAACCGCGGTCAGGATTGGCTTCAGCTTGGTTCTATTATCATAAAAGACGTTGCTCCGGCAATAATGGTCAAAGGGCTGGCTAATAAAGAAAAAGGGTTTTACTGGATAAAAAACCGTGATTACACAGCGGAAAATTATCTGAAAGGTAAAATGCCTGCTGCCATAAATAACGCATCTGTTGAACTCGAAGGGTATAATAACGGCAGTTATTCTGTTCAGATATATAACTCTCATGAAAATAAAATTGTCGCTGAAAAAACCATATCTGCATCACAAGGTAAGTTGAGACTGAATTTGCCTGTTTTTACACGTGATCTTTTGGTAAAAGTTAAATAATAAGGAGTATAAAAATGATTAAAAAAATAACAACTGCTGCTTTGTTAATCTTTTTTCTTAATGTTCATGTCTCGGCCAAGATTTTTCAATTTAATCTTTACGGAGAGATGGATGTCAAATGGAATGAGTTTGAAAACTCTTTTGACAAAACCGCTACCAAAAAAGACAGTAACGGGCAGGACTATTTTGATGACCGTAACGGCTTTGTCCGGGGCGCTTTTAAAATCGGTTTAAAAATGTGGATGAGCAAATGGGCGTTTGCTAATGTGGAGGTGATGAAAAACGATACCTTATGGGCTTCTCATAACCGTCAGTTTATTGCGGAAAAATATGCCATGCTGGGTCAGGTTTTCGGCAGTGCGGATACGGTTGGTACTGATGTCTGGACCGGCATGAAAATAGGTAAAGGATATTTTACAGTACGCAATCTGTTTTATAATACTTTATCCCTGCGCGTAGGCAGACAGTTTTTATCATTTTCCCAATATCCGGATTCACCCGACCATGACCTGGTAGTATGCGCCACCCTGGATGCAATGAAAGCTGATCTGGATCTGCCGCGTTTGTCAGTAATGGCTTTTGCTGCCAAGGCTGTGGAAGATACAGCTCATATGTATCTGAAACCCGTAGCCTGGAATATCTATAATCAGTACGGCTCTCCTACGGATACAGCTACAGCTCCCAAAGATGAGGATATGAATATCTGGGGAGTTAATGTTAAACTCTACCGTTTCTCCGAGATTCTGGGCGGTAAGATATTTTTTGTCCAGGGAACCCAGCATGATGATACTATTACTGTTCCATGGGACAGTAAAACCGAGGAAAGTATCTATTGCCGCCGCAATTTTATCGGGAGCAGTCTCAGGGCTCTTTACAATATTAGAAAACGGATTAAAGTTAAAGGTACGGCTCAGTTTGTTTATGAGTTTGGTAAACGCTACATGACTGACTATAAATATCTTTACACTGATCCCTCGGATTCAGCTACATATGCTACTACAACCTCTGCCAGCTGGAATGATGAAGTAGCTATTAGCTCCTGGCTGTTAAATGTGAAAGGCACTATGGATATACCCCTGATTAAAAAAAAGACAAAATTGTCTATCAAAGGGCAGTTAATCACCGGCAGCAGGGATAATCCTAATCAGCCTGGTGAAGATAACGGTTTTTCCGGGTTTAATGATAAATTTATCGGCAGCTTTGCTTCCTTTGAACGAGACGGGTGGGGGCTTATTACCAAAGCCAATCCTTATAAGCCGCTGGAATATTTTCCCCATGCTGTTAATTCCTTAACCGGATATAAAGTAGACAGTTACGGTTCCCGTACGTTTGATCCGACTTTTATGCTGTACCCGGCTCAGATAATTCATGCCGGTCTGGAGTATGAACTTACCCAAACCCGTTTTAAAGGATTAAGTCTTGCTGCTGATTTTTTCAACTATGTAAACCTTAAAGAGTACGGCATAGCTTATTCCTATACCGGTCCGGACGGAAATGTACATAAAGGTTTTACCAAAAGTCTGGGTAATGAACTTGATCTACAGCTTAAGTTTCATACTCCTGATAATAACCTGCAGCTATCTCTGGCTTACTGTCTCTATTTTCCCGGGGATGCTTACAAGATAGGGGTTGACCCCACGCTTAATGTAATGCGCGGCGGGGATACGGTTAAGTTGTTTCAGGTGCGTACCAAATTGATGTTTTTCTAATTTAGTGAAAGGGAGAAATATGAAAGTAATACAACGCATAAGACTGATAAGCGCAGTAGTTTGTATTACCGGTTTTTTACTGGCTATACAATGTAAACAGGCTAATGATGAAAAATTTATTATACCCAAATCATCCTCGCCAACATCAGTTCCCTCCTCGGCAGTCTCGGAGATATCCTCCTCACAACAGTCAGATATCACTTCATCTTCCCTGTACAGTTCTGGTACAAATAGCAGCAGCATCCTTTCATCAGTGTCTATCAGTTCAGCAAACTCCTCCTCTGCTCTCAGCAGCAGTGTGTCTCTTTCATCCAGCTCTGCTTCAAGCAGTACTGCAGCTGTTTTTCTGCACCCCTGGGACAGCACAGTTGAAAGCTGGGAAGCGGGGGATTACCACACCGGCTGTACCGGTGTAGTACAGACTACCGGCACCAGTCATGACGGCAGCGGCTGTCTTGCTGCCGATATAGATACAGCAGCTGATGTACAGGGAGAACACAAAGCTGAATTCAGAATACTGCCGGCTGCAACCATTGATTTTTCCGATACAACTGTTTCTCTCTGGATTTACTTGCCGGCCGGAGCTGAAGGCAATGCCGGTGATCCCAACGGTATGCAGCTTTTTTTCAAAGACAGCAGCTGGAATGCTGCCTACAGCAGCTGGCTTAGCATCGGCAGTGATATATTTACCGGTCAGTGGAACAAGGTATCTGTTTATATACCGGCCGGAACCTGGGATGATTCTTCGCCTGACTGGTCTTATGTTGACCCGGCCTTTAACGGATTAACTGCATGTGCTGAATACGGAGTACAGTATGCTATGGGAAGCAGCGGTGATGACTGGAGCGGTACCCTTTATGCCGATTCTTATGCTTATACAGGCGCCGGCGGCGGTTCTTCCAGTCAGTTTAGCTCGGCCAGCTCTGCCGGTTCCTCCAGCTCTCCTGCAGTGCATGACACATTTTATATAAGCGGCGATACTCTTTATGATTACAACGGTAATCCTTTTGTTATGCGGGGTATTAACAACCCTGATATCTGGTACGGCAGCAGTGCCTGGGATGGTCTCGGCGGTATTGCGGCCTGCAATGCCAATGCAGTCAGGATCGTATGGGAGACCAGCGGAGATGCGGCTACTCTGCAGAGTCATATTGAAAGAACAATACAGCTGGATATGATACCGATAGTTGAGCTGCATGATTATACCGGCAGCGATAACACCGGTGATATAACATCTGCGGTTAATTATTATACCAGCAGCAGTATAAAAGCAGTACTTAATGACAGCGGTATTAAACCCTACCTGATAATCAATATTG
>CAZFAK010000140.1:0-7739 GCA_964517045.1 uncultured Spirochaetia bacterium
TACATCAGCAAAAACAGCATAAATATTACTGTCAGTACCAGCAGATCCGTTATCATCCTTCCACTTCTTCCATAGCTGCTTTTTTAGGTTTAAATAAAACAAAAGTTTTGAATATTATTACCCGTTTCCGGAACAGAATAAAAAAAGGAAAAAAACGTGCCTGACAAAAATAAAAAAAATAAAATTTTACAAGCTGTTGCCGATGCAGATTATAAAAATATAGACGCTCTTATAGCCACGGAAGAGGATGCCCGTGAATTGTTCCTGAACATTAAAAGTAAGGCCGCGGCTGAAGCCTGGCAGCAGCAAAACCGGCCGGCTGCCCAAATGATCCTCAAGCCCCTGCAGCGTACTTTAAAAGTTTTGTTTTCCGATATCAGATATGCTCCGGTCCGGGCTCAGGCTCTGCGTAAAAGCCCTGACAATGCAAAGGGATGCACGTCTTTCAAATGTAAATTAGGCGGTTTTTATTTTCTGGATAAAGCTACGGTATGTTTTCAGCCGGCAACTGCATATACCGGGATTACAATATACAGACTTACGCATAAAAGAACCAAAGTTAAACCGGCTCACAATCATACCTATGAATTAAGCCGGGGGTTATATGATTTTATATTACCGGATCAGACTATTACTCTGAAAATAAAATAAATTATAGATGGAAAAACTACGTTTTTTAATTTATCTGGTAATTATTGTAATACTTTATTTCTTAAAACTTCCTTGTGTCTATCATACGCTTCCCTATGTCAAACCTCTCTGGTATAAAAATACGCATACAACTTTCCGGGCGCAAAAAGTTGCGGATGACCAAAACATCCCCGCCTTTGATCTGGATTACTATTATTTTAAAGATATTATCCTGTATTATAACCGGCAGGGAGAAGTCAATTTTAAAAAACTGGATACTGATACACTGGCCAGTGTAAGTAAAAAAAACTATATTATTTACAGCAAAGTCGGTAATGAGATAACCCTTTACAGCCGTTCCGGCACCCGGGAATGGAGTCTGGATACCTTTTCCTACCCGATACTTGCTCCCTCAGGCAATCATTTCATACTAATGAGCACTGATAATACCTCGATCAAAATGTATGATCAATTCCGGCGGCAGGTGCTGGATAAAAAATTTATCAGTACTTTAATACTGGATTTTGCTTTTTGTAATTTTAACGACAATGTTATTTTCGGAACTGCTGAAGGTGCGGTACGTTTATTAAAGTATGACGGCAGTGAAATCTTTTATTATGAATATGATGAAAGTAAATTCAACTATATAAAAGCTGTCTGTGCTTCAGAAAAAGGGCTTTATTACGGAGCCCTGGCCGGTTTATATAATGAAAAACTGCTTTGTTTTGATAAAAAAGGAAAACTTCTGTGGCAGGACAAAACAGATTTTAACCGGCGGCACCGCATTAGTATGCATATCGATGCAGAAAACAAACTTTTTCTGCTGCAGGGGCTGGACAGTCTTATCGTACGTAATCTGCTTAACGGTAAAATAAAATATGAACTTAATTTGAGCTCTTTTAACCTTAAAAATATCAAATATTTTAAAAAAGACAGTGTTGCCGACTATATACTATGCCTGATCCAGGGCTATAATCAAAACCTTGTTCTTTTTTTTACTGCTAAAGGAAAAATTTTGTGGCATAAGTTTATCAGAGACCAGTATATAGTAAACTGTGAAATAGAAAAAGTTGAGGCTAACACGGATCAGAACTGCTATTTTTTCCTGCTGCAGGCTTCTGATTATATCTATACCTATAAAATTTTTATCTGATTAAATGAACGCTGCCGCCTGAAAACTGCCCGGTATTTTACTGTCTGCAAACTATTTTATAATTTGTATTTCCACTCTTCTGTTCAAACTGCGGCCGCGGGCAGTATGGTTGGAAAATAAAGGCCGGGAAGCTGCCGCAGCCCTGATAATTATCTTTCCTGTTTTTATTTTTTCTTTTAACAAAAAAATTTTTACCTCTCTTGCTCTGGCATAAGCCAGACGCATATTTAAAATCTCGCTGCCGCTGGTGTCAGTATGGCCGGTTACAATAATCTTTTTAAAGGAGCTTTTTTTTAACAGGGCGGCAATATATCTTAATTTGGCCACGGCATTGGAACTTAAAAGAGAGGAGTTTTTTTTAAAAAAGACCATAGCCGGGGACAGACCGGATTTTTTTTTAGCCGGAGCTTTGACAGTGGCGGGCGTAATGGTCCTCTCAGTATAATTGGTTTCAAAAACTATATTGGTGACAGTGTTTGTATAATAATTGGTTAGGTTAATATAATTGGTAACTGTACCGGTCTTAGCCTGTCTGACGGAAGAGAGCTGACTGAGAGAGTAGCGCTTCTTTACCGCAGTTGTCAAACCTGCCCGGTTTTCGGCATACAGGGCAAGCTCCATACTGCCGTTCTGATCATAATAAACCGGATTCAGGGTAAAATGCCAGTTGCTTTCAATAAGCAGGGGACGCTGCGGGCCGTTATTAACCTGATAATAAAACTTTTTAACAGGTGCTTCATTATCATAAACTATTCCTTTAAACTCGGTATACTCTTTTAAAGAACTCTGATCAGCAGGGGATAACAGTTTTAATACAGGAGGAGTATGATCGATTTTTTTTTTTAAGTGGTTGGTGAGCATCATGCGGAAGTCATTACTCACTACAAAATACACATCCAGGGTATCAGCAGTACGGGGCAGCGGCACAGTTACAGCCCAGTTACTGATTTTACTGATAAGGGAAAAATGCTTTTCCCGGCTGCTAAAGTAGATGCCGGTAATGCGCCCGAAACTGTCTTGAGCAGTGCCGCTAAAGGTAACCGCCGGTCCGGATATCCATTGACGCTGCGGCTTTTTAATTGTTATTTTAAGATTGTTGGATATTGCCAGAGTATTTTTAGCTTCATAACGCACGCCCTTTACATAAGCGGTTCGTTTAACCGGCACACTGTTCACCCACTGCAGAGTTTTTTTTAAAATCTGCTGTACAATATATAAAGAATCATAAGCTTCGTTATATAAACCCACAATATACAAATTTTTAGCTTTATCAAGCCGGTCAAGACACTCCTTTTGCACATTCATAAATTTAATATCATTAACTACATCAAGCGAGACAGTACTCTCCTCAGGCTGTTCGTTCTCTGCAGCAATGGATACTATAATATCATCAATAGTAGTAATTACTTCGTTAAAAACTGAAGTGGCTTTGGCAAACTCATCCTCCTCTTTATACTCAATACCATCCTGTACGAGTTCAATCAGCTCATCAAATTTTTCACGGTAATTCAGCTTAAACGAAGGTATTTCTTCCTTTCCGTATAAAGCAGGCTGTATAAAAAGCAAAGTAAAAAAAAGAAACAGTTTTTTTTTCATAATTACTACATAATTTTAAATGAAATTTGTCAAATATAATGATATATTATATACTAAAAGCATATAATTTAAAATGATTTAATTCATCCGGAAATTTAAACTTTAATTTGGATATTGAAGTCATATTTAAATAATTAAAGGGAAAGAAGTTTCCGTTTGTTTCAGGGATTAACAGCATGGATTTTAACAATAAAAAAATTTTACTTAACCAAACCGCTTTAAAAAAAAACAGGAGAGAGATAAAGGGCTCTTTTACCACTCTAAATAATGAGGTTTTCTATAAAATCGAAAATCATATTTTAATGGAACCTTTTTTTATGACTGTTGTTAATGACAGTAATCTGTGGCTTTTTATAGCCAATACAGGCGGTCTGACTGCCGGCAGGGAAAACATGAATCATGCTGTATTTGCCTATGAGCCGGTAGACAAAGTTATGGACAATTTCTACCGTACCGGTCCCCAGACTATTCTACTGGCTGAAAACGATAAACATATCTATTTATGGGAGCCGTTTAAACCGCACAGCCGGCAGCTTTATCAGATTACCGCTAACCTTTACAAAAGTTATCTTGGCGATAAAATAATATTTGAAGAGATAAACCATGACCTCGCGCTTTCTATCCGCTACCAATGGCTGTTAAGTGATAAATTCGGTTTTGTAAAAAAAACTGTTCTGCAAAGTCATTCCCCTTCCTACAATGTACGCCTTCTGGACGGTTTTAAAAATATATTACCTCCGGACATAGAAAAAAAACAGGAGAGTAACGTCAGTTGTCTGGTGGACGGTTATAAAAAAAACGAACTTTTCGGTCCTGATAAGTTAGGCCTTTTCACTCTTACTGCTCAGATTATTGATAAAGCAGAACCGCGGGAATCCTTCAGAGCTGCTACCGCCTGGCATACAGGAATAGCATGCGAAACAATTTTGTTAAGCGAACAGCAGATAACCTCTTTTAAAAACGGCCTGCCGCTTAAGGAGGAAAGTTTAACCAAAGGCAAAAAAGGTTCTTATTATATTATCAGTGAGATAGAGTTAGCTGCTTCCGGCCGGCAGGAATGGTATATGGCGGTAGATACTGACCAGACCCAGACAGATGTAAGCCGGCTGGCCCGGACTATCTCCGCCCCGGAGATCAACAAGGAACTGCGAAACGATATTATCTCCGGTTCAAACAATCTTTTGAAAATAATAGGTAATACGGACGGCCTGCAGTGTACAGCCGATAAAAATTCCGTCTACCATCATTTTGCCAATGTACTGTTTAATGATATGCGCGGCGGTATTTTTACAGCCGGGTATTCTATACCTGTTCAGGATTACAAAAATTTTATAAAAATATATAATAAAAATATTTTCAATCAACATAAAACTTTTTTTAAAAAGCTGCCGACTACCCTGCTTAAAAACGAACTTTTAGAAAAAGTTGATCAGGTAGATGATAAAAATCTGGAAAGATTAAGCAAGGAATATCTGCCTGTAACTTTCAGCCGCCGCCATGGTGATCCCAGCCGGCCGTGGAATGTATTTAATATTAAAGTAAAAGACAAAAAGGGAAATCCCTATCTTTATTTTGAGGGTAACTGGCGCGATATATTCCAGAACTGGGAAGCCCTTACGTTAAGTTATCCCGGCTTTATCGAAAATATTATCATAAAATTTGTCAATGCTTCCACAGCAGACGGTTATAATGCTTACCGCATAACTAAAAGCGGTATTGACTGGGAAAAACCTGATCCGGAAGATCCCTGGGCCAATATTGGCTACTGGGGTGATCATCAGCTTATCTATCTGTTAAAACTGCTGGAAAATGCCGAAAAATTTTATCCGGGCAGCATCAGCAGGGAGTTGGGTAATAGTATTTTTGTTTATGCTGATATACCTTATGAGATAAAAGATATTGACAGTATTATAAAGGATCCGCACAATACTATTAACTTCAATTTTCAGAAAGATAAAAGCAAGCAAAAAAAATATCAGGAGATCGGCGCTGACGGTCATTTGCTGTATAAAGGCAAAGATATTTACCGGGTAAACCTTATTGAAAAACTGATGTGCACCCTGCTGGCCAAAATCTGTAATTATATTCCCGGCGGCGGTATCTGGATGAATACCCAGAGACCGGAATGGAATGATGCCAACAATGCCCTGGTCGGTTACGGCATATCCATGGTCACTTTGTATTATTTAAGACGGTTTCTTGCTTTCACTGTTACTCTTTTAGAACATACGCATAACAGGGAGTACAAGTTATCCAAAGAGATTACTGTCCTGTTTCAAAATGTCTATCAAACTTTCACTAAATATGATTACCTGCTTAACTCTCCGGTTACTCCGGCTGACCGTTTTGCCATGCTTTATGAACTGGGAAAAAATCATAGCAAATACCGGCAAAAAATTTATAAAAAAGGTTTCAGTAAACACGCTAAAGTAAGCACCGGCAAACTGCTTGCTTTCTTAAAGCTGGTTATAAAACATCTGGACCGCACCATAAAATGCAATCAGCGCAGTGACCATCTCTTTCACTCTTATAATATTCTGCAAATAAATAATAATACAGCTGCAGTCAGTACGCTGTATGAGATGCTGGAAGGACAGGTAGCCGTTCTCAGTTCCGGTGCGTTAACAGCCCGGGAAAGTTTTAAACTGCTTCAAAGTTTACGCAAGAGCAGACTTTACCGGCAGGACCAACACAGTTATATGCTTTATCCTGTCAAAGATCTGCCCGCTTTTATGGATAAAAACATAATTAACCCATCTTTATACGCAAACAATAATGAGCTAACCGAAATTCTGCACAATACAGACATAATAGAAAAAGATGCATACGGAAATTTAAGATTCAGTCCCCGAATGCATAACAAAGCGATTCTTAAAGCCGAGATTGATAAATTTACCAGTATAGATCCAGGGGTAAAACAAAAACTGCTTGATATCTATGAGACAGTATTCCGGCATATGGAGTTCACAGGGCGCAGCGGTACAATGTATGCCTTTGAAGGTATAGGTTCCATCTACTGGCATATGGTAAGTAAACTTTTGCTGGCTGCCCAGGAAACATATATAACAGCACGTGCCTATAACCCTGACAGTGACCTGCTTACTGATCTGGCTGATATATATTATGATATCCGGAAAGGAATAGGTTTTAATAAAAGTCCTGCTGTTTACGGAGCTTTCCCCACTGACCCTTATTCCCATACGCCTGCTGATGCCGGAGCCAGACAGCCGGGAATGACCGGTCAGGTAAAAGAAGAGATAATCACCCGCCTGATGGAGCTGGGGGTATTTGTTCAAAACGGCTGTATAGTCTTCAACCCTACCCTTTTACGTAAATCGGAATTTCTGCAGCAAAAAGAGAAGTTCACATATATAAATGCCCGTAATGAGATAACCGTATGCGAGCTTGATCCGGGCACACTGGCTTTTACCTATTGCCGCGTTCCGGTTTATTATCTGCTGGATAAAAACAATTTCCGCATTACCGTAGACTTTCATTTAAATGAACAGCAGGTATTGGAGACCAATATTCTGGATAAAGATATAAGCAGGTTAATTTTCAGCGGTAATAAAAAAATAAAATCACTTGCAGTTAGGATACCGGAAAGAATGCTGCTTGCTTAAAAAACCTGTTTATAATATAATTTTTATCTTATATTTTTGTGCTGGCTTAGCTCAATTGGTAGAGCAGCTGATTTGTAATCAGCAGGTTGCGGGTTCGAGTCCCATAGCCAGCTATTATAAATGTATTCCAAGTTAAGACCCTATTTTGACAAACTTTTTCCTGATAATAAAAACCGGAAACACTATTTTTTTGCGCCGGGCCGTATCAATATTATCGGTGAACAGGTAGCTTACAGCGGCGGTAACCTGCTGGCCGCAGCTGCAGGCTTTGGCATCCATGCTGTTTGTTCCCTGCGTACGGACTCTCAGTGTATCATTTTTAACCTTAATTATAAACAAAAAGGCGTAATTAGACTTAATAAAATTGTTTTCTCCAAAAAGCTTAAATGGCTTAATTATGCAGCTGCTATACTTTACTACCTGAAATCACAGCAAATACCTCTGCAAGGACTGGATATTCTTTTGTACAGTCAGCTGCCGCAAGCTGCCGGTTTATCCTCCTCTGCTGCACTGCAGGTTCTTTTTTTTACGGTTTTCAGTAATTTTTGCAAAAAAAATTATCAAACAGAAACCAGTGCTGCGTTACTGGCGCAAATCTCCCGGAAATATTTAAAACTGGATATAAACCGGAGCGAATACCTGCCAGTGCTGGCCGGACGCCGGGACCATTATTTACTTATAGACTGTAATGACTTCCGCTATAAAATTATACCCAACCTGAAAACACAATACATATA
>CAZFAK010000141.1:0-7737 GCA_964517045.1 uncultured Spirochaetia bacterium
TTTCATCAAATATCATCTCACTGAATACATAAGGAGCGCGCGCCCGGTGCTGCAAAAGTCTGGTATTTTTAAAACCGTTCCGGATCATTATTTCCTTAAGCTGTACCGCACATCCCTCTAACGGAGCAGCGGGAGAGCCATGGAAACTGACAGAGGGAACAGCAACCAGTTGTTTTAAACTCTGTAAATAAGTTTCATATTTATTGTTAAAATCATCAAATATTTTCTCTGTATCCATATAAAAATCATAACCTTAACCCTGATTTTAGTCAATTTTGCAGTTAAAAAAATTAATCTTTACAACATTCGCTTTTTATTCTATAATATCATCAAAAAAAACTGGAGGAATCTATGAAAAGTACAAAATATATTTTAGCTGTTATAGCTTCGTTTTTAAGTATGGGAGTTATAGGGCTTATCTGGCATTATTTTCTAATGAAAGAATTAAACCTGGGCTTCTTATTAGCTCTGCAGGGAGAAAACCAGGTGTTTACTAATTTCTGGTTATGGTATACTTTTTATCTCATAACTGTTTTGATCATATCTCTGGGACTGGCCTATTACTACAGAGTCTTTTACAATTTCGGCTCTCCGGTTACAGCCGGTTTATCTTTCGGCTTCTTCAGCGGACTGCTGTGCTGCCTGGTAGCCATACCCCTGCTAATTGTTTTTGCATCAGTAGCCTTTCTTGCTATGGAGGTTTTGGGGGTCATGCTGCAGTTTATTCTTGCCGGAGTCTTAATAGGAATAATCTGGGGCACAGATTCTTCCAATTAAACTTATAAAAAAAACAAGCCCTGCTGCCGGGGCAGGGCTTGAAATGAACTGCATACTTTTCCTGCTCATAAGCAGCGGCCTGAATACCAAGGACTTACAGGGGCAGGTAAATATGCAGCGGTTTAAAGCGGTGTGCAACCCTGACTCCGGCGCCGGCACGATCTTTTTTAACTATATTTTTAACTATAAAAACTGTAAATTATATCCGTAAAAAAAAACAGGAATTAAAATGAAACAATTTTTTTGCCTACTGCTTTTCTTATTTACACTCTATGCCCAAGACCAGGTAACGGTTGCCCGCAGAATCAAAATATTAATAGCTGATTTTGTTTCCGAAGCAGAGAGCGGCAGTATTTTAAACGGTAAACTTGTAGCGGAACAATTTGAATTATACGCTTTACGTTCACCCAAACTGCTGGATAATGTTCTGATTAAAAAACGCAGCAGTGTAGCTGAGAGTTCCGGCTTTAATCCTGCAGATATAAGCAGTATCATCGCCCGGGGAAGAAAATATGACATAGAGGGAGTATTAACCGGGCGTATTTTAAAGGGGGAGAGCAACCTCTATAACATTCAGATCCAATTAATAGATATCCAGAAAAAAAACATCCCCTCCTCAAGGCGTATTGTTAATTTTGCAGAAGTACAGGGGGTTCCTCCCTCCAGCAAAGGGGTTACAGCCGCTGTAAAACAGCTTATTGATACTTTGGAAAAAGGGGTTTTCCCCCGCGTAGATATCATTACACCGGATTTTGATGTAGTAAGCATTATATCTATCAATAAAGATAATTTCCCCGAGATCCAGATGAGGGTTAGTGTTGTAAACCAGCAGGGAGAACCTGTTTCACTGCCTACTGACCTGTTTGAGGTGCGGGAGAACGGCAACATGGTGCTGTACGATATAAAACAATTAAACCCGCAGCGGGCTGCCGAGGCCCAGCTTAATATTCTCTTTGCCCTGGACCGCAGTCCCAGCATGCTGAATGATGAGAAAGGAATAAAATCAGGCAAACCCTTCCGGCGCGCCAAAGAGGCAACCATCTCCTTTATTAAAAAACTTAATCAAAATGATATAATAAAAATAGTAGCCTTTGATTATAATGTTCTGCCTCTTGGTGACTATACCCGGGATAAGAGCTCCTATTTTTCTGCTTTGCAGAACCTGGAGACCGGACGGGGAACCGGCTTATACAATGTAGTAAAATACTGTGTAGAAGATATCAAAGACCAGCCAGGTGATAAAGTGGTTATCTTTTTAACAGACGGTAAAAATGATGTACGCCAGGCCAGTCCTGAAGTAAAAGCAGTAAAACTGGAAGACGGGTTAAAAATCGCCCGTAAAAATACTATTCCGGTTTATACAGTCGGTTTCGGGGGGGTGGATGACAGCGTAATGAAACGTATTGCAGCTGCTACCCACAGTCAGTATTTTAAAGCAGCAAGTTCCAAACAGCTAAATGAACTCTACATGAAAATACACAAAATTATAGAAAACCAGTACATAATAACCTATAAATCACTGGCGGAAAAGTTCGGCAAAGTTAAAGTAAGCCTGTCTGTTAAAGATGATGAAAGAAATTTTAAACTGGATAGCCGGGAACAGGAAAAAGCAGATATTTACAAAAGAAAACGGCAAAAGGAGACTAAACAAAAAGGCAAACAGCTTAAAGAAAAAGAATTAGTTTACCGGGAAAATAAACTTAAAAAAGAACAGGCCGCTTTAAAAAATGAACAAAAGAACCTGGCTTTGCAGCAAGAGCAGCTAACCAATCTGCAAAAACAATTAACCAGCCAGAAAGAGCAACTTGACTCCCGTGCCGAGGCTCTGTCCAACCAGACAACTGAACTTAATGCCAGAGAAAAAAAAGTTACCCGGCTGGAGCAGGAATTAACAGCTTTAAAAAACAAACTGGAAAAAGAAAAACAGCTGCTGCAAAAAAAAGCTGACCGCCTCGCTGCTGCTGAAAAAGAAATTGCCGCCATAAAAAAAAATATAAATCAGGCTAATACTGAAATTTTAAAATTTTTACGGGAAAAAATCGATTACATAAATAAAGAAGCGGAGAAACTGGAAAAGCAGCAATGAACCTGTTTAAATTTTTCGTTCGTTTTTTGTTCTGCTTTGGTTTTTTCACAGTAATATTCGCACAGGGAGCAGCAGCTGCCGGTCTGAGAGCTGATATTATATCCAAAACCGGCAAAGAATTTACCGGCAAAATATCCTGCAAAGACGGCTACCTGGAATGGCGCCGCGATATCTATTATTACACTGATCCGTCTGGAAAAATAGAACCCTTTTTTATACGCCCGCCGGTTAAAGGTAAAATATCACTCTCTGCTGTAAAAAAAATTGAACGTATTACACAAAAAGAGGCTCCGGTTAAAAAAGTTATTGTGGATCAGGACAACCGGGAAGCACGGCTGAAATTATCCTTTAAAATAACCAGATGGAACGGAAAAGTTCTGTATATTTCCGATTTTATAACACTCTATTCTTTTTACATAGATGTAAAAAGTAAACAGCAAACCAAACGTTTCTATATTTCCCAGCTTAAAAGTATCACTGTTAGAAAAAAAAAACCTGCCAGCAAGCGGAAAGCGTCTGCCCCGGCGCCGGTAAAAAAGCAAGAGACCTCAACCAGTACAATGAAAAAAGCAGCCGCCGGTAAAGTATCACTTTCCCCTGAGCAAAAGAAGACTCCTGCTGCAGCAGAGCAGGCTTTACCCGCCGCAAACAAAAAACAGGACCGGGGAGCAGTAAATTATATTCTTCTAATAATGTCCGGCTTAATGTTTATGGTTTCCATAGTGATGATCATTTTTCTGATAAGACAAAATAAAAAACGCTCCGGAAAAAAAAAGAATAAAAAACGCTGAATATATAACAGCTGCTGCTATGGGTATAACCGTTAAATATGAAAATACGATTTTGCTTAAACGGCCGGCTGTTTACCAAAACAACCATTTACTCTTTACTGTTTCAACCGCTACCTATAAAAAATTAATTAAAAATAAGGAGCCGGTTACACCTGAACAGCTGCCGGAGATAGCTGCTTACGAACGAAAACATCTGCAGCAAAGTATGGAGCAGTATTTAGCTGCTGCCTGCCGGCCGCCCCGCGCCTTAGCCCTGTGGCTGAAAAAAAGAAAGATACCGGCAGACTGGGAAAAAGAGCTCACTGACTATGCTTACGCGGCGCACCTGATAGACCAGCAATACTTTACCGAATTATTTTTCAGCAAAGCTTTGCGTAAAGGTAATAAGCCCTATTTCCGCCTGGTACAGGAACTCACCGCTAAAGGTATAAACAAAGAATACATTAACAACCGGGAATATGACGAAACCAAAGCCCTGCATAATTATATTAAAAACAGATCCCTGGCTGAACGTTACAGTTTTAAACAAACATATGCCAAACTTGCTTCCCTGGGATACAGCTATAGCCTCATTAAAAAAGTACTTAAAAATTATTATGACAAAATATACTGAACTGATTTTCCAGCCTGACCGGCGCAAAATCAATGAAACTGAACTCTGGTTGCAGTTAAAAAAAAATCTTTCCTATTTTATACAAACTGTAAAAGATAAAAAGCCACGGCTTAAACTCTATCTTACTGATCCCGGACTTAGCGAAGAGGTGAAAATACAGATGGCAAGAATGGGAAACAGATTTTTAGGAACTAATATTAAAAAAGAAAAAGACTGGCTGGCAGTCTGGAGAGCCGGGCTTAAACCTTTTAAAATTACACCGCGGGTTTGGATAAACCCCTGCCCCGATAAAAAGCTGCAGCCGCCTGCCGGTGAACAGGTACTGCGCATAATACCGGGCACAGCTTTTGGTACGGGCCTGCATGCTACCACCAAATTATGCGCGGAAATGCTGCATACTCTTAACTGTAAGGGCAGATCATTGCTGGACATCGGGTGTGGCACCGGTATCCTGTCAGCAGTAGCTTTTTTATACGGCTGCCGTAAGATAACCGCTGTTGATAATGACTCCTGGGCCCTGAAAAAAGCAGCCGCTGTTTTTTCGGAAAACAAGATAAAAGCCGCTGTCCTTGAATCCGACCTGCTGCATAACATACCGGCGGTTGCGGTCTATGATATTATAGTAATAAATATTGTTACCGCTATCCAGAGCAGAATTTATGAGGATCCGAAACTGATACAGTTATTAAAAAAAGAGGGCTTTCTCCTGCTTTCCGGTATCAATCAGGAAAACATAAAACTGATTATGGGAAAAATCAGCCCCTTGCCTTTTATACTGCATAAACAAAAAAGAAAAGGGGACTGGGCAGCGTTTTTATTCCGGCGCAGGTGAGTATTCTCTGAGAACATGATTTTTAAGATAGAGCCTGAGATTATACATATCTGCCAAAGCTGAAGAATGGGTAACTACTATTACCGCTGTCTCGTGTTTTTCCGAGATTTTATGTAAAAGATTAAAAATAGTGATACTTAAATTTTCATCAAGATTACCAGTGGGCTCATCTGCCAGTAAAAGCGCCGGTTTGTTAATAAGAGCCCGGGCAATCGCAATACGCTGCTGTTCTCCGCCGGAAAGTTCACCTATTTTGTGAAAACGTCTGTGATAAAGCCCGATCTCGTTAAGCAGATAATCGGCAAAATCCCTGCCCTTTTTCCTGTCCAGATTGTAAATATTATAAGGGATCATAATATTCTGGTAAGCATTAAAATCAGTAAGCAGATTATGTTCTTGAAAAATAAATCCGATATATTTATTACGTATATAAGCCAGCCTGGTTTCCGGAAGCCTGGTTATATCCTGACCGTCTATCAGTATCTGCCCTGCATCAGGGTGATCCAGACCTCCCATAAGGTTAAGCAGGGTTGACTTGCCGGAACCGCTTTCACCCATTATTATGATAGACTTTTTCGGAGCAAGCGTGAGGTTTATATTCTCCAGTACTTTTATGGTCTGGGAATATGTTTTATAACTTTTACTCAGGCCGCTTACCTGGATAATATCATTCATAGCGGATAACCTCCAGGGGACGTAAACGCGCAGCCAGCAGGGAAGGCAGGAAGCCGGCAACCACTGCCATGATTAAAGCTGCAGTCAGCATTATAACAGCCCGCATCGGATCCACGTCAGTGGGAATATGGTTAAAATAATAGACTCCTTTGGGGAAAAGAACAACCGGATTAAAAGGACCGGCGCCGGAAGTGACCAGGCTCAATAAAAAATGATAAGCGCGGGAAAAAAGATTGATGACCCATTCCAAACCGGTAATAACCCGGGTGATATAGATCGAACCCAGGGTACCGGCTACGGCGCCGGTCACAGCACCGGTAAAAGTAATAAACATATTCTGTATTAAAAATATTTTATAAACATGAGCCGGCTTCATACCCAGGGTTTTAAGGATGCCGATATCTTTACGCTTTTCCAGTACCATCATTATCTGTGTGCCCATTATATTAAAGGTGGCCACAATCAGAATTAGAATAACTACCAGCCACATTATAACTTTTTCCATAGCCAGGGCCTTGAAAATATTGCGGTTAAGCTCTTTCCAGCTGTAAGCATTATAAGCTCCGGGAGCCTGCTTATGCAGTTTGTTTATAAAGCGGTCAGTGTGCCATATATCATGCAGTTTAATACCAATGCGGCTAACACTGCCCTCCAGTCCCAATGGTTCCTGCAAGGTCGGCAGGGATGCAAAAATAATACCGTTATCGTATTCATAATAGCCGGATTTAAAGGTGCCTACGATCATAGTACGGATAACCTCCGGGCTTATATTATAAAGAGAGGAATTCTGCGCTGTAACCAGCTGGACCCTTTCATTTATACCAAAAAAATTACGTTTGGCCAGTTCATTGCCGATCATTATTCTGTTTTTTAAAGAGATATCCTTTGACCCCCTCGGTATAGTAACTGTATTAAAAAAATCCTTATCATTGGTAAAAAAATTGTAATCAACTGCTCTGATAACAACCGGCTGATACTCGTCAGCAGCCTGCAGCAGGCCCTGGGTCTCTATATAAGGAACCACAGCTTTAACCTCAGGCATGCTGCGTATCTTTTCAGTAATGTTGCGGTAATGCTTCATCCCGTGCTCATAAGTTGCCATTATGGTTACATGATTACCTACACCAAGGATGGAGCGTTTGCTTTCCTCCTGGAAACCGCTGAAAACCGACATAACTATAATCGGTACTGCAACACCGAGAAAAACACCGAAGATGGATATCAGACCCATGAATGATATCATATTGCGTTTTTTACCCTTAGCCAGTACCTGTTTAAGAGCAATAAAAGTTTCCAGTTTCATTGTGTTATGATACCTTTTAATTTAATCCCTGTCAAACCGGACTGAGGAAAGCCCTGTTTTTTAAAGGGCGTTAGGCGCGCAGCAAAAATACCCGTTTGTTTTAAACGCGACATATATGATATAATCATCATTAAATTTTCAAGTATTTTTTATGTACAAAATTAAATTTTCCCATCCTGATTACGGTGCGCTTTTTACGCACAGCGCACCCTGGTTAGACCAACAGATCAGCGTAAAATGGCAGCAGCAGCAGATCAACACAGTTATATCTTTAGTCGAAACCAACTATTTTGATACTGCTTATTATACGAATGTAAATGTTATTAATTATCCCATAGAGGATTTTTCCGTACCTTCAGACCGCAGCAGCTTTAAAAAGCTGATCACCAAAGCTGTTGTTTTACTTAAAAGCGGTAAAAACATATCTGTTCACTGTTATGCCGGCATAGGCCGTACCGGTATAGTTGCCGCCTGTATTTACGGCACCATGGAAAATGTCAACGGAGAACAGGCCCTGGCTGCCGTCAGAAGGGTCAACCCTGATTATGCCCAGACCGCGCATCAGGAACAATTTATATTTTCCTTTTTACACTGAAAATCTCAACCGCTTTTCACAGAAATTCAGTCTGCAGTGACTTAAGTTCAGCCAATGGTATCTTA
>CAZFAK010000142.1:0-7717 GCA_964517045.1 uncultured Spirochaetia bacterium
CACGACGCTCTTCCGATCTCTTCTTGCCGCTGCCGCAGGGACACGGAGCATTACGGCTTATCCCCTGATAACTATTTTCAAATGACTGTACCAGCTCCAAGTCGGGATGATTGTCTTTTAATACGTTTTTCTTTTTTATTTCCGGTTTTGACCTGCCCTTTATAATCAAACGAGACCCTATCGCCTATTTTAAATTTAGCCACTTCCTACAAAGTATCCACATTGTGAAGCATTTTTAGCCGGTCCACAATTTGTCTGTTCAGATGTCGGAGCTGGGGTACGCTGAGTTCAGGAATTATTTTCTCTAATTCAAGGGGTAATTTTCAGTCATGGCATAACAGAGTGCATAAAAAATGCCCCCTCCCGCGCGCAGCTCCGCAGGCGAAGCCGAGGACTGTATGAGCACGGGAGGGGGCGATTTTTATGCTCCCCGATCCAAACGCTCGTGCAAATAAAAAATCAAAATGTCCTTACTTTTATTACTTTTGCACCTCAATATTGGCATTTTTTTAATTAAAGACTTCTGGAATACCATCTTATCAATACACTAATTATTCAAGTTTGCTTGAATAATACCGACAATTAGATTATAATATTCAAGGAAAATTGAATAAGGAGTTTTAATGAACCGTAGTGGTACATATATAACACAGCCGACCGGATATAAGTCATTTAAACCAAGTCCATTACCTCCTGAACCAGCATTAATGATAAATGAAGAATTGTCCAGTTTACTTACCAAGGCAGAAAGATCACTTGCCAGAATGAACGGAATTGCTCATACTTTACCGGATTCAAATCTCTTTATCGCCATGTATGTTCGTAAAGAGGCCCTATTAAGTTCTCAGATTGAAGGGACCCAGGCTTCACTAGAAGATGTTTTTGAAGTAGAAAGCGGTAAAGAGACAGATAATATTAATGATGTAGAAGAAGTTATAAACTATATCAAAGCCCTGAATTATGGTATTGAAAGACTCGAAAAATTTCCAATGAGTTTGAGATTCATAAAAGAAGTTCATAAAATATTAATGACCGGGGTTAGAGGACAACATAAATCACCTGGTGATTTTCGAATCTCTCAAAACTGGATTGGCGGATCTGGTGGTGACATAAATAATGCAATATATATCCCTCCTTCTGTCGATGACATGAAAACAGCAATGAGTGATTTTGAAAAATATATGCATGAAAACAAATTGGCTGACTTAATTGACTGTGCTCTTCTACATTACCAGTTTGAGACAATCCATCCATTTTTAGATGGAAATGGAAGAATCGGCCGTTTGCTAATAACACTTTTTTTATACTGGAAAAATATTATTTCTAAACCACTGCTATATCTGAGTTTATATCTAAAACAAAACCGGCAAGAGTATTATGATCGGTTAAGTATGGTTAGAAATAATGGAGATTATGAACAATGGGTCAATTTCTTTTTGAAAGGACTTATTCAAACTGCAGAATCCGGGCTTGAAACTATTAAAAAAATACTGACTTTACAAAATGATAAGAAAAAATTACTCTGGAAAAATAAATTATCTTCACCTTATGCTATCGGGATACTGGATTTTTTATTTACCAATCCTTATGTTTCAATAAAAGATATTGAGAAGCAGTTTTTTATTTCATTTCAGAGTGCATCTACTTTGGTTGGTCAGTTTGAGAAGATTGGTATTTTGAAGGAGAATACAGGACGGAAGCGAGATCAGAAGTTTTTGTTTAAGGAATATGTGGATATTTTAAAGGTGGGGACGTAGAGAAATGATCGAAATAGAACAAATCAAATCTCGTCTCCGTGAACTTGATCTAGAACGTAATGAATTACTTAGTAAATTAAATGAACTCAAAACTCAACAGGGAAAAAATCCAGTAGAAATACTGGGTACTCATATTTTCGACAAAGCACCTGAAACACCGGAAGAAAAAGTAAATCTATTTCTAAAACTCTTTCGATGTCGTGAAGATGTGTATCCAAGACGCTGGGTGAGTAACAAAACAAAGAAATCAGGCTATAGCCCTGTTTGCATTTACGAATGGAATAGAGATTATTGTCGAAAGCCGGCTATAAAATGTTCAGCCTGTCAAAATCAAAATTATGCACCCTTGAATGAAAAACCCGTAACTGAACATCTACTTGGCAAGAAAACAATTGGCACATATGCAATCAGGCCAAATGACACCTGTATTTTCCTGGCAGCAGATTTTGACAAATCTTCCTGGAAAGAAGATGTTTTGGCATATAAAAATGCTGCAGCCGATTTGGGAGTAGAGGTTTCAATTGAAATATCCAGATCCGGGAATGGAGCGCATGCATGGATATTTTTTATAGAACCTGTGTCAGCAAGAGAAGCCAGACAACTGGGTTCAATAATACTTTCTAATGCATCATCAGATCATGTAACTTTATCACTTGACAGTTATGATAGATTCTTTCCCAATCAAGATTATATTCCAGATAGAGGTTTGGGAAATTTAATAGCACTTCCGCTTCAGAAGCTTCCCAGAGACGAAGGAAAGTCAGTATTTGTAAATGACAATTTTAAGCCATATGAAAACCAATGGGAATATCTCAGTAAAATTATAGCTTTATCAAAGTACGATGTTGAACAAATAGTTCAATCTATTTTAAGGGATATCCCGGATGAAATACCAAAATATCCAAATGAAATTGATGTTCATCTGGCAGAAAAAGTATTGAAATCTGATATTGCATCATGTCCGGATTTTAATGAATTAGTAGAGATTGTTTTATATAACAGAGTTTTTATTGATATTAAAAATATACCTTCAAAAATCATCTATGCACTTAAAAAGATTGGTACATTTGCTAATCCGGAATATTTTAGAAAACAGGCAAACCGTTTTTCAACCTGGAACACTCCAAAATACATCTGTTGTGCAGATCTTGAAGGTAATATCTTATCTTTACCAAGAGGACTTTTAGATGATACGAGAGAATTTTTTGAAGGAATCGGGTCAGAGGTTAAATTAATTGATAAACGAGACATGATTCCTGATTGTGACATCAGTTTTACTGGCACGTTATATTCTCATCAACAAAAAGCAGTTAACGAAATACTTAAACATGAGCACTCGGTGTTGGTTGCACCAACCGGAACCGGGAAAACAATAATGGCCATTAATATTATTGCCAGCAGGAAAAAACCAACCCTTATTCTTGTTCATAGATCCGAGCTTATTGAACAATGGACTCATCAGTTAACATCTTTTTTATCGGACATAGAAAAGAAAAGCATTGGTGTGCTAGGGAGCGGTAGAAAAAAACTGAAAGGTAAAATTGATATTGCCATGATCCAGACCTTATCAAAGAAAGATGAGCTTGAAGATATTATTCAGCAATATGATTTTATCGTTATAGATGAGTGCCATCACGTTCCGGCTGTTTCATTTGAAGCAGTATTAAATTCATTTTCAGCTCATTATTTTCTTGGACTTACTGCAACTCCACAAAGAAAGGATGGAGATCAAGCTATTATTCATATGCAGTGTGGTCCAATTAGATACGAAGTACCTGACGTTAATGCTTTCGATCAAGACAGACTGGTAATTTTTCGGGAAACTCCAATAAATGACATTATTCAGAACAGTCGATTGGAGATCAATCAGGTGTGGGAAGAAATTTGTAATGATGAACATCGTAATAAGTTAATTATTTCTGATGTGAAGAATGCACTGGAAGAGGAGCGAATACCCTTGGTATTATCTGACCGAAAGACTCATATTGAAGATTTACAGAATCTTTTTCAGTCCATGCTCCCTAATAACACCAATGTTTACACATTAACCGGAGATTTAGGTAAAAAAGCCAGGAGAGAAATAATTCAAAATATTAAAGAAAGCATCAGGCAGAAGGAATCTTTCTGTATACTTGCCACGGGCTCTCTTATTGGAGAAGGGTTTGATATCCCGGAACTTAATACACTGTTTTTAACAATGCCTATTTCTTTTAAAGGCAGGCTTATCCAGTTTGCCGGCCGTCTTCATCGTAGGAGTGAAAAAGGCAAGGAGATTCAGATTTATGATTATGTTGATTCAACATCGGGACTGACCATTTCCATGTTCAAAAAGCGGATAGCTGCTTACAAGAAAATGAGTTATAAATTCGAATGTGATTCAGCAAAATTGGGAAGGTGGTTGAAGGGGTAAGGAATATGAGTGACATTTTTTTAAAACTAACAGAGCCTTCTATTAAAGCTATAAAAGATATCTTGATTTGGGGGAAAAATAATTCATTAGATACAGCTGTTACCATGCTGGATATGAATATCAGTATCGGAAGACTTCCTTCAGATTTGGATTTTAATAGTGCACTTGGTTTGCTTTCTGATTCTGCCATAGATTATTTTAGGATAATTTTAAGAAAAGAAATGAATTTATATTTTGTATCGGATACCTTAGAAGGAAATGATGATATTCTGGAAATTGGAATCAGGAACCTAAATCTTAATGGGAAAGAATATTTTATCCGCTTGTATCTAAAAAAAGAAATGTTAGAAGAACTGAAAAAGAAATACCAGCTTATAGCTTATTGAAGTCATAGCTTGTGAACAATGTATGTAGTTGAATTACTATTACCTGCGCTTTGTTACTTTGGGCGGTTCGTTATTCTAAAAATTGGCTTGATTTTTACACAAAATAGTGGTAAGATATATTGCCGGTTTTTGAAATATCTGGCTGTTTACTTTTCCACCTGGAGAGGCGCATGATAATTGAAATTTTAAAAGAAATTATACTGGATTTTCAGAACCAGGAATTAGAGACAGGGACGACAAGGCATTTAAACTATTCTCTCGTTCAAAAGAAAGCATTTATATGTATTGGAGTCAGAAGGTGTGGTAAATCTACTTTTTTGTACCAGATTATAGAGGACCTTAAAGAAAATAAAAAAGTAAAAGCCGAAAACATCATCTACATTAACTTTTTTGATGACAGGTTGACAGACCTGAAAAAAGAAGGGAACCTGAATTTGATATTGGAAGCGTATTTTTCAATATATCCTGAAAAGAAAAATAGTGAAAAAATATATTGTTTTTTTGATGAAATACAAGAAGCGAAAGACTGGGAATCTTTTATTGATAGAGTAATAAGAACAGAAAACTGTGAAGTTTTTCTTTCAGGGTCATCCGCGAAAATGTTATCAAAAGAAATTGCTTCCCAGATGAGAGGAAGGAATATATCATGGGAGTTGTTTCCATTTTCTTTTAAAGAATTTCTTTCATATTACAAAATAGATTATCAAAAATTGACCTCAAAAAACAGATTACTTATCAGTAAATATTTCAATGAATATTTTTTAAAAGGTGGATTCCCGGAGATAATAAACCAAAATGATAAATTACGAGTGATGATTCAGCAGGAATATTATAAAACCATTCTCCATCGAGATATCATAGAGCGGTTTGATGCTATTCACCCACAGGCGGTTATTCAGGCTGCCTTCAGGTTAATCACTAATATTTCAAATTTATACTCGCTGAATAGAATCACTGATTATTTAAAAACCATTGGATTTAAGATAAGTAAAGATTTTGTTTCAGCGACGATTGACTGGTTTGAGGATGTATATTTTTTATTTTCTGTAAAACTATATTCATCGTCTGTTGTGAAACAGAATATAAACATGAAAAAAATATATTGTGTGGATCACGGATTAGTATCATCTATTGACCCCGGTATAAAAGAAAAACAAGGATACTTACTTGAAAATATAATTTTCTCGTATTTAAGAACAAAGACCGAGAATATTTTTTATTACCGTACAAAAAGCGGAAAAGAAATTGATTTCATCATGACACTAGATCGGCAAAAATATCTTATTCAGGTTTGTTATACTCTAAATGATGAAAAAACTAAATCAAGGGAGATAAATGCTCTAAGGGAAGCATTGTCTGAAACAAACATAAAAAAAGGTATTATTGTAACCAATAATGAAGAAAAGGTATTTGAAAATAGCAATAAAAAAATAATTGCTGTTCCGGCCTGGAAATTTTTAATCATTGATTTGGATAAATTGATTGGTGAAGAAATCAAGTAAGGGGACCAGCAATTTTAGCTTTAATCATTGGTCTGATCATTCCGGTGTGGAGTACTGATCGTTTTGCGGCAGGCTCAGCATCTCCTGCAAGACACTTCGGAATGCCTCCTTTACTAATAGGGATGGTTATCGTAGGATTCGGCACTTCCGCCCCTGAATTGGTAGTATCTGCATTAGCTGCCGTTGAAGGCAGTGCAGAGATAGCACTGGGCAATGCTTATTGCAGATTCATATTTGTCCAGGGCTGATACCTTAATATTATTGTCAGTATTCGTTGTTTTGATGACCTGGACCGTTTTTCAGGGATTAAAAATAAAAATGATTTATTAGCCAAAGAGGTCGAATCTGAAACTTTTTGGAATACAGTGATTGGAAAAAGGCAAATGAGATTACTCAGAGCCGAACCGGGTCTTAATGTTAACCACCAAGACCAAATTCGGCAACTGAGTAAAGAAAAGCTCCCTACTCCAAACAGTTGCAAGAACTAAGCCTAACAACTACGGCTATCAGCGGGGAGTTAAAATTCCAAGTAAATGAACCTAAAAAGCCGGTTAAGTTCATAGACAATTATACCACCTTTTTCCGTAAAGGCCAAATCCCATATGGTTTTCAGGTCCAGAATGGAGTTCTCGTAAAGAACCCAAAAGAACAGGAAATAATCCAAAAAATCCTGTCTCTATCGACCGAGAAAAAATCCCTTCGTCAAATTTGTAAATATCTACAACAAAAAGGCATCCCCACTAAAAACGGGGGCACCTGGCAGGCCAATACTGTCAACAAAATCATAGAGGCTCAAAGGAGGCACAAGTGAAGACTATCGTTTTTAATTCTACGAAGGGAGGCTGCGGGAAATCCACCCTCTCCATTCTCACCATCAACATTCTCGTCAAGGCAGGATATAAGGTCCTGGCCATCGATATGGATACCATCAACCACAGTCTGTCATATTATTTCAGCGAGGCCAGGTCAGCGGAGACCTATCTGGAAAAGAACATCTTCAATGTCTTCGCCGGACAGGACATCAATGACAACATCATCTCTCTTAGCCCCAGGCTGTCTCTGATCCCTTCCTCGGTGAAATTAAGCGATTTCCGGACAGTTGAGTATGGAAGGCTCCGCCGGTGCTTAAAAGGGATCTCAGAGCCCCCAGACTACATCATCATCGACACCAGCCCCACCTTCGACAACATCACCATCAACACCTTCACGGTCGCCGACATCCTTGTCATCCCAGCCATCCCGGAGCCCTTCAACTACCAGGCGGTTAAGTATCTTATCTCCAAGATCGAAGAACTGGAACTCTCGAACCTCGACATCAACATTGTCCTCAACCAATATGAGAAACCCCGGAGTGAGAATACCTCCACATTTTCAAATCAGGTGGTATCCCTATTCCTCTCCGATCCTACTATGGGGGGCTTTGTCTCCTCCCATCATTTATCCCGGTCCAACCACATCAAGAAGTACACGAGTTCCAGGGAGTTCTTGCTCAATTTCGAGAAACAAAAGAGTGAAATACTCTCCATCGTAAATTCTCTTCTGAATATATCCATCGAGGAGGTATGAAATGTCCAAAATAGAGAAATTGCGACTTTCCTTCTACGGCAAGCACGACACCAAAGGAGCCCCGGTACCAGGGGACTGGAAGGCTTATGCGCAGTG
>CAZFAK010000143.1:0-7715 GCA_964517045.1 uncultured Spirochaetia bacterium
TGAAGAGATGCCTCCCTTGTTTGATGAGTTGATGCTGGGCCGCTATGTGGATTATTTTGAAGCAATTATACGCAGAAATCAGCATACAGCATTTTACAATCTTTCCCTTTACGGCCGCAAAATAAACGGGCTGGCGTTAAGTTCTTCCCGGGATATAACCGCTTTGCTGAGTGAGGATAAAAAAAAGACCGGGTTAAACCAGGTCTGCTGCTATCAGCATCTGGATACGGCAGCTTTTTACAGGGAGCAGTTACAGCGCATAAAGGCAGTCAGAAAATCACTGTATCAACAGCTGCAGGGGCTGCTCAAAGGCAGTGCAGGGCAGAACCATACAGTTTTTTTACAGCAGCTTTTGGCTGATCTGCCCTATCTGAAAGATACGCTTAATTTCAGCTCAATGATGGTGCTGCGTACATCAGTCTCCGGGGCACAGGTCAAGCTTTTATATAATGAGCTATATAAACTGCTTACGGTTTTACTTAAAGATCTATCCTGTGTAATCTCTGATTGAAGCTAGTATTTTTTCCGCTTTGGCCCGGGGGTCGGAGGCGCTGGTAATGGAACGTCCGATTACCAGAAAATCAGCGCCGCTGGCCATAGCCTGGGCCGGGGTTGTAACCCGCTTCTGGTCCCCGGGATCATCCTCAGGCATACGTATACCCGGATTTACTATAATAAGGTCAGAGCCATGCCTGCGCCGGGCAGCTGCTGTTTCATGGGGTGAGCAGACAATGCCGCTCATACCGCATTCCATACCGGTTTTTACAAGGTGAGCAACATGCTCGCCGATTTTTCCCGTAATTCTCAGTTCATGCGTAAACATAGTCTGATCTATGGAAGTCAAGACAGAGACACCCAGCACAGCAGTATTGATCTCACGTTCCGGAAAATCCGCGGCTGCCAGGTAAACTCCCTGCAGCGCAGCTTTGATCATTTGCCGGCCGCCGCTTAAGTGGATGGTGAGCATATCAGCGCCGCTTACTGCTCCCTGATAACAGGCGCCTTTGACTGTATTAGGTATGTCATGAAACTTGAGATCAAGAAATATTTTTTTCTTTTCAGCTTTCAGAAAAGCGATTATCTCTTTACCGCTTCGTGTAAAGAGCACACTTCCTACTTTGTAAAAAGTAATACTCTCGCCCAGCTGGTCAACCAGTTTCCGGGCCTGGTCCTCGTCTTTACTGTCCAGGGGAACAATTACGGGATTTTTTTTCATTTTATTTACCTCTGTCTTTAATATGAATCTCTACCCGCCGGTTTTTTTTTCTGCCGGCTGCAGTGCTGTTATCAAAACGGGGTTTGTCCGGGCCGTAACCTTTGTAGTAGATCTGTCCTTTCAGGGAGGGCAGCATTTTTTTTAAAAAATCGGCTACAGTGGCGGCCCGCTGTTCGGAGAGCTGCTGGTTGTATTTTTTACTGCCGGTATTGTCTGTATGACCCTCAACCGAAAACTCATAATCTTTATATTTTTGCAGTACCGGTTTTAATTTGTCAAGGGTTGCTGCTGCCCGCTGGTCCAGTTTATAGGAATCAAAAGCAAACAGGATATCTTCGAGCATGATATGCAGTCCCTTGTGGTCAACATAGGAAGACAATCCTTTGATTTTATTAACATCTTCTTTGGAATCCTCAAGCTCCTTCCTGGAGACCGGAAAGGTTATTTTGTATTTTACATTGAATTCTTTGCTGATATTAATGCTGTTTCCCCCTTTTCTGATAAAAAATTCATTGAATTTTTCCACAGCTTTTACCGGCAGGTTCTTTTTTTTGTCCCAGTAAAGCAGGGAAAAATATTTACCGTATATACGTATAACCGGCTCTTTAAGCCCCTCGGTTTCCCGCAGTTTTTTTTTTTTATCAAAGGAATAATTTACCAGGATAACAGCCGTATCATTTTGATTGGAGAGATATTTATATTCAACCGGTATGGCAAAAAAATAGGCTGGTTTAATATCATGATAATTGAAGGAGGCTGGTTTGTGCCACACAGCACCCGGTTTGACCTGGCGGCGGGGAAAAGAGGGAATGGAACGTACAGTAGGCTGAATATTAGCCGGCGGTACCAGGTATTTGCCGTTACTGTAGATGGAAAAAGCGGTATCATAGACCCGGCTGAGTTTGTGAGTCCGGTTACTGCCTGCCGCAAAAAAGGTTTTGAAGACTCCCCTGAGCTTGAAAAGCTGTTTATCGCGGCCGTATACGGTCAGTTTGATAATACTCTGTTCCCGCTCCGGTTTCAGGGGGTTATTATTAATATACTGCAGGTTGGTGCCGCTGTAAAAAAGGGATATGGTCATGTTTGTTTTTAAATTCCAGAAAAAATAGTGACCGGTAAAACCGCTGGTTACCATACAGATAAAAAACAGTAGTATTTTTTTTTTATACATCAGAAGCTGTGCTCTCCTCAGGCGCAGGATTTTGCTTGATTATAGCAATAGCTGCTGTAGTTTGCATACCGTAACTGTTTCCCGCAGCAGCAAGCAGGTTTAAATTATGTTTTTTTCCCCGGGCCGATTTTACAACAGCCTTAACCAGAATATCCATACGGGAAGCGGACCCGGTAAGAATAACAGCCTGGGGATCAAACAGGGAACTGATATTTTTTAAAGCATAAAAAAGCGTGTCTGCGCCCTCTTGTAAAATATCAAGAGCGGCTTTGTCATTGTTGGCAGCAGCTTCCAGAATGTGCTCCAGGGTTAACCGGTCCAGATAGCCTTTGACTTTTTTATTTAATTCGGATTCATAATTCTCAGCAAGAAGAAAACTCTCTGCTGTGGTTACCCAGCCGGCGCTGCTGATATAGGTTTGCAGACAGCCGCGGCTGCCGCAGCCGCACTGCCGTCCCTGGGGGTAAACTGTGATATGGGGGATGTTACCGGCATTGCCTTGACCGCTGTATAACCTGCGGTTTATAAAAAGAGATCCGGTCAGGTGCCGGTTTATATTTAAAACAGCAAAGTCAGTATATTTTTGGCCGGCGCCGAATACAGCTTCCGCATAAGCAAGCGCGCGTTCACTGGTGTCTACCCGGGTATTAAGCCCGGTTTTGAAAAGCATGCTTCCTGCTATATTTTCAGCAGTAAGAACCCGGTTATCAGCTGCGTAAAGTTCTACCGCTGCGCTGCTGATGCCTTTTATGCCGTTGTTTTTTTCGATCATGTGCAGAGCGCTTTGCTGCAGCTGGGTAAAAATGTGATCCGGTGACCGGTCTTTTAATGCGGTACGGTCTGTTAAAACAACGCTGCCCTCATCAGTTACTATGCCGCTTTCCAGGCAGTCCTCTGTTACTTTCAAGGTTAGAAATTTACTATGGTTATTGTTCATTATTTGCCTTTTTGTTTTGAAAAAAAAGTTTTTTTATAAGAGATTTTATCTCAACCATATCAAGTACAGTTGTAAGTGTTATATAATCATTCTGGCTTACATCTATAAAACGCGGTATAATTATGGGGTCGTCATCCCTGTTTTGAAAAGTGATATTTTTAAGAGTTTGCAAGAGTTTTTTAAGTTTGGCGCGGGAAGCATCCGTAACCTGGAGAGTAAAAATAGATTTGGGTTTTACAGTACAGCGGCCCAGAACAGAGGTATAATAGCCGCTTTTGAAAGACTTAAGCTGCAGAGGGCTTTGCCCCGGGGTTACGGCCGCAGCAGGGGTCTCCAGCCTTATTTTGATATGGGGGTTGCCGGGCGAGCCCAGCAGGGTTACCTCTCCCTGCTGCAGAAAAACAGTAATCTTTTTCTCCTGCTGATCAGCTGTTACGGCAGAGCTTATTTTGATGGCGGTATCCGGACTTACGGTGAGATTATAATTTTTTTTAAGCGAGATAATACAGGAACCGTTGGCCCCGGTAATGATATCCAGGGTGCCTTTAAGCGGCTGGTTCAGTTTAACCGGTTTTTTAAAGGAGTTTTGTTTCAGGGTTACCCGGCCCTGTTTAAGGGTTATAGATATTTTATTTTTGAGTACGGCCCGGCGCAGGGTTATATTCTCCACGGTATAGTAACCCAGGAAAATAATGGTAAAGATAACAGCCAGAGCAATAAGAAAGTATTGTATTTTAAGAAAAAGGTAGTAGCGCTTCATGAAAAAGTATCTTTTATCATTTTCCATCGCAGTCAGGCGTTTTTTAAAAAGTTCGTATTCGTTATACGGCATAAAAGTCCCCTATATGTCATTAAGGTTAATATTATTATTAACCAGTTTTTCTTTTATAAAAATAGCTGCGTTCTTGTAGAATGATTTTACACTGCGGGAAGATATTTTTAATATTCTGGCAATCTCTTCAAAAGTAAGTCCTCCCTCGCTTTTAAGAAGAAAGACATTGGCGTAATCATAAGGCAGTTCCCGGACAGCATTATCAATAATATCTTTAATCTCCCTGTTGATCATTTTCTGTTCCAGGTCAGTGTCCGGATTGGCAAAAAGATCAATAAGCTCTGTGTCTTTATTACCGTCCGGTGTTCCCACCTTTTTATTAAGAATAAATTTTTCTTTGTCTCTTCCCTTGCGTTTATAGTTAATACAGCTGTTATGCGCTATGCGGTAAACCCAGGCTTTAAAACTCTTATTGTAATGGTATTTGTGGATATTAAGATAAATTTTAATAAAAATGTCATGGAAGAGATCGCTTTTCATTTCCGGGTCATGGATAAAGCGGGAGCAGTAGTACTCCAGCGGTTGTTTATAACGGTTATATATTTCCTGAAAATAGGCATCGGTCCCGGGATCGGAAAAATATTCATTTAACTGAATAACGTTTTTTTTCTGCAGGCGTTTTTTTAAATTTTTGATGAGTTCTTCATCTTTAAGCTGGCTGAGGGGTTGTTTTGCAGAAGCCATTTACTGGTATTATTATAATATATATTGCTGTAAAAAGGGAAGGAAAGCGGCGTAAAAGTATAATTCCGGCTCAGGTTTTAAAATTTATAGCGGAAAATGAAAAAAATTTGCCTGAAACCGGGCCGGAACTGTTATATTATAGTATATGTTGACCAAAACCGGTTTAGGTATTATAATTATATTAAGGAGTCTGATATGAAACGTATATTTTTACTGCTTTTTTTCAGCTGTTTGCTGCTAAGTTGTGACGGCGCCGTTGGTTCGGCTGCTGATGTCAGTATTGAGAATAAACAAGCGGAGGTAGAGGAGTTAAACGATACTTTTTCCTTTACTATTACTCTGCGCAATAATACGGAAAAGGAATATGACAGCCTGTATGTAAATCTGATGGTTAATGCGGGTACAGCCAGTGAGGGCAAGAGTTTTTACGTGGCATCGTTTGAGACGACTGATATGTTTTATCCCGGTACCACTGTAGAGATATCCAAGGAATATTATTCCGCGGATTTCTTGAGTTTTACAGTGGGAGAGATCACAGAATGCCGTATTCAGACTATAGAACTGATCAATGATCTGGAGGGATATGATGATACGGTAACCTATACTGATAACGAAGGTATTATCTACCAGAATTATTGATCAACGGGTTTGTTTTAATTTTTTTCTTTTTACCTGCTTATGGATGTACAGCATTTTTTCCGGAACTATACTTATAAAAAATTTCAGCACAGGATACAGCAGATCGATCCGGAGCAGATGGCTGCTTTTTACAGTGAAAAGTTCAGGGCAGAGGAAAATACTTTTTTTTTCCCTGACCAGGGCCAGGCCCGGGGTATAGCCTCTCTTGTTTATATGCCCTGTTTTTCCCGTGCTATAGACAGGGAGGTCTATTTTCTGAAAACCTTTATTGCCGGTGAGGATGAGGAAAAGGTTTACCGGGAGCTGGCCTGCCGGGTAACCAAAGCGGTTCCGCGCGGTTTTATTATCAGCAAAGTTCCTGTAGATAATCAGAACAGTATTAATGCTTTGTCCGGCACCGGCTTTTACTATGTATGTACAGAGAGTGTTTTTTCCCTTAACGCCGGTAAACTGGCAGAGATAGACCAAAGCGGTTTTGAACAGGTTTTCCCCTGCAGTGAAGCAATGCTGCCCGGCCTGACCCGCATATCTGCTGCCAATCACCGGGATGTCCGTTACTACTATGATGCCAATTTTCCCCATGACAAAATCAAAAATTATTTCAGTAGCATAGTGCGCCAGAGTTTCCGCCATCCGCACCACCGGGTCTTTGTTTACCGCTGTGACAACGAGATTGCCGGTTTTATTACGGTCATTATCAATAAACAACTGGGAGAACTTATGCACAGCGGTTACGGCAGCCTGGATTATATTGTAGTTGATAAAAAATTTCAGCGGCAGAATATCGGTTATACACTTAACAACTATGCTTTGGCATTTTTACAAAAAGAGGGTATAATTAATATCTCGGTGAAAACCATGGGTAGTAATTATCAGGCGATGCGTCTGCTTACGAAAAACAGATTTATTATAACTTCGCAAAACCTGGTCTTACACCATTATACTGCCTAGTTAAGTGTATATTGTTATATGAAAACCAATACTCTGGCCAAGATAAGCATTTTTCTTAATCTGATACTGATTGTATTTTTACTTTATAATTCCGGCCTGTTTGATTTCAGCCGCGAAAAAAAAATTGAACATGTATCCTTTACGGAAAATTCTGAGGCACGCGCCTCGTCCCGGTCTGCTGATGGGGATTACAAGACAACCCTGCTGGAACAGGAAGCTGTGGCTTTCAGCAGCAAGGGGAAGCAGCATTCCCCTGCGCCTGCTGTCCATGAAGATATTAAAAGCAGGCTCTCCCGCGATATATATTTACAGCTGCAGAAACTGCCCTCTCCCCGGTTTGACAATTCGCGGCTCAAGCAGCATCTGCGTCAGGTTCCGGGTATGAAAGTTTATATCCTGGCCTGTTTCCGGGAAACACTTAACTATAAAATAATGCACAAGATAAAAGCCATGGGCTTTGTAACCGTAGGCAAAAAAAGTGTGAATGAATATTTTGAAAATGATATAGGTATTTTTTACGGTAAATATCATAGTCTGCAAATGATAAAAAAGCTGCGCGCCCTTAAGGAGCTCTACCTGCTTACCAAATACACAGCCAAGGGATATTATCAGCTGGATATCAGGACTATGCAGGATCAGGAGGATTTTGTTTTAAAGATTTTTCTTCCTTTTGAAAATGCCGGCCGCAAATTATTATTAAGCCGGCCCAGTTTTAACGGTTTGGGTGTAATTAATTTTAAAAAAAAGTTTTCCAATTATATTAAAGTCGGAATGGATATCGAGAAACAGCGCCGCTATACTTTTTTCTGTAATCTGCGTTATGTGGTTGATTTGCCTGCTATTTTAAGCCATCATATCAGGATCAACGGTGACATGACTCTGGCTGATTACAGGAGCAGGACCGGTTCCATACCGCAATATCAATTATACACCGGTTATGCCGGCAAGATCATGCCTTCAGGTTATGTCAGCAATATTGCTGCGGGACTGAATATGTCCAGCAATACCCTGAAAAATATCTGGGACACTATTTATAAACGTCTTAATGAGGATATTACTTACAATTACCGGAAACGCTATCTTTTTTTTCAGGGCAAGCTTGCTTATTCCAATATTGAAGATATGTATATGACCGTACCGGAGCTTTCCAGCAGCAAAAAGGGGGCTTGTCCGGAGCGTTCTTCCCTGGAGGTAGCTATTCTGCGTGATCTCGGTATAGCAGCGCGCACCGTTACCAGGTTATATCATATTTATACCGAGATATATGTTCCGGCCACGGGCTGGG
>CAZFAK010000144.1:0-7708 GCA_964517045.1 uncultured Spirochaetia bacterium
TTTTGAGGCAGGGCAGGCAGATGTAGTAATAGCCGCGCTGGGTATTAACTCTTTAATTGAAAATGAAGAAGGTGATGCCATTGCATCTGAAAGCAGAGGGGATCGAACAAAACTGACCCTGCCGCAGGGACAACAAAATTTTCTTGATCAGCTGCTGGAAAAGAAAAAAAAATTAATACTTATCCTGGGGGGAGGCAGTCCCCTTGATATATCTTCCTATATAAATAAAGTTGATGCAGTCCTTTGCGCCTGGTATCCCGGTGAAATGGGCGGTAAGGCACTGGCTGAGATACTTTTGGGGAAAACAGCGCCTTCCGGAAAACTTCCGGTTACTTTCCCTGCCGCTGTAGATGATTTACCTCCCTTTGAAGATTATAATATGAACGAACGTACTTACAGATACTCTTCAAAAAAACCGCTTTTCCCTTTTGGTTTCGGTTTAAGCTATACTAGTTTTTCCTATAGTAATTTAAAGCTGGAAAAAACGGAATTAAGAGCCGGCGAAATTCTTAATTTAAGTATCAATATTAAAAATACAGGTAAAATGAAAGCTGCAACTGTTATACAGTGCTATGTCCGGCGCGTAATTGAGGGGTTAAAGCTTCCCCGGCATGAATTAAAGGGGTTTAAACGTATTTTTTTAAAACCATCACAACAAAAAACTGTTACTATATCCCTGCAAGCAGAAGCTTTTTCCGTAGTTAATAACCAGGGGGAAAGAGTAATTCTGCCGGGAACAGCAGAGCTTTTTGTTGGAAACGGACAGCCGCAATATGATATGACACAAAAAGTAACTTTATTTATTAAAGGTAAAAAATTACTTTTTTCAAATTTTAAGGAGGAACCATGATAGCCTTTTTAAAAAAAACAATTATAATTTTTTATATTATTATTTGCAGCAGTTGTTTTAAACGTCCGGTTACTGCTCCGGGTGATGATCATATCTATCCGGACACACTCAGAGGCCGGGCTGACAAACAAGGTCTTATTTTAGGTGCTGCCATCTCCACTGAACGGCTGGCAGAAACAAATTTTATAGATATTCTGACTAACGAGTTCAATTGTATAGTTGCAGAAAATCAGATGAAATTTTCCTATCTGGAGCCTGCGGAAAATAATTTTACTTTTACAGAGGCAGATGAAATAATTACTTTTGCGAAAACACACAATATGAAAGTACGTGGTCATACTTTGATCTGGCATTCTGATTCCCAACTGCCGGCCTGGGTAAAAAGCAAATCCAGTAACGAAATTAAGGCTGTAGCCGAGAACCATATAGCAAAGATTTTAACACATATGACCGGAGAAATTTATGCATGGGATGTAGCAAATGAAATTTTTAAAGATGATGCCAGCGGATTGCGCAATCGTCAGGAGACAGATAATGCGTATTCTCCCTGGGCTTTTTCCGCTACAGATGATACAATCATCAAAGCAGCTTTTTATAAAGCAAAAGAAATTGCAGAGACTTACAATGATAATGTCAAGCTTATGCTTTGTGATTACAATAATGAAACAATGGGCCGGGCTAAAGCTGATTTAATGTATAACACGGTTGCTGACTGGGTAGCTCAAGGAGTACCCATTGACGGTGTTGCCTTTCAATGTCATTTTGGTACAGAATGGAGTTATAATTTTAACCAAATTAAAGCAAATATTGACCGCTATCAGGAGTTAGGTCTGATTGTAGAAATCACAGAATTTGATGTTGCTATCCCTGAACCGGTTACAGATACTGATACACAGCTGGAAACACAATTTTATAGCGAAATTATGAATATAGTGCTTGCCAAAAACCTGCCGGCTTTTTTAACCTGGGGTTTAACCGATAAATACTCCTGGTTAAATACATGTTTTACCGGGAAAGACCCCGGCTTATTATTTGATGAAAATTATCAAAAAAAAGATGCGTACTATGCAGTAAAAAATAGCTTAAATAATTAAAAGGAAAAAATAATTATGACAGATTATTACATTGGTAATAAAGAATATTTTAAGAATATAAAAAAAATAACTTATGAAGGTAAAAATTCGGATAACCCGCTCGCCTTTAAATACTATGATGAAAATAAAAAAATAGGTAATAAAACTATGAAAGAACATTTACGTTTTGCAGCCAGCTACTGGCATACTTTCCGCGGCGGCGGCAGTGATCCATTCGGCGGAAATACGAAATTTTTTCCCTGGGATATTGATCAAAAGGATCCTTTAACTCACTATAAAAACATTCTTGACGCCTCCTTTGAATTTTTTACTAAAATAGGTGTACCTTACTATTGTTTTCATGACCGCGACATTGCTCCGGAAGGGAAAAGTATAGCCCAGTCTGAAAAATGGTTACAAAATATCGTAAAAGAAACTAAAAAACGGCAGGAAATTACCGGTACCAAACTGCTTTGGGGAACAGCCAATCTGTTTTCACATCCCCGGTTTATGAACGGTGCCGCTACTAATCCTGATTTCAATGTACTAGCTTTTAGCGCTGCCCAGGTTAAAGCTGCCATGGATGCAACTATTGAACTTGCCGGTGAAAATTATGTTTTTTGGGGCGGGCGTGAAGGATATATGTACCTTTTTAACACAGATATGAAACGGGAACTGGAACATATGGGAAAATTTTTAAATCTTTGCCGGAACTATGCCCGTAAAAACGGTTTTAAAGGTACATTCCTGATTGAACCTAAACCTATGGAACCGTCTAAGCATCAGTATGATTTTGATGCTGCCACAGTTATCGGTTTTCTAAACCAATATAACTTAGCTGGTGACTTTAAACTTAATATTGAAGCAAACCATGCAACGCTGGCAAATCATACCTTTGCGCATGAACTCCAGGTCAGTGCTGATGCCGGACTTCTGGGAAGTATTGATGCTAATCGGGGTGATAGTCAAAATGGCTGGGACACTGATCAGTTTCCGGTAGATATATACGATACAGTAGAAGCCATGCTGGTTGTATTGCAGGCTGACGGCATAAAAAACGGAGGGTTAAACTTTGATGCCAAGACCAGACGCAACTCCACTGATCTTGAAGATATTTTTATAGGTTACATAGGCGGAATGGATACATTTGCCAGAGGTCTGGAAATAGCCTATAATATTATCAAAGACGGCAAATTTTTAAAAATGCGTGACTCCCGCTATTCCTCTTTTGACAGCGGTAAAGGAAAAGAATTTGAACAGGATAAGCTTTCGCTGGAGGACTTACGAAACCTTGCTGCAGATTTACCAGAACCTGAATCGAACAGTGCCAAACAAGAACTGTTCGAAAATATGATTAATCAATACATTTTATAAAAAACAATTAAAGGAAAAAAAAATGAAAAAACATATAAAAACAATACTTATAATTGCAGTTGTAATACTTAGTATAAATTGCAGTATAGGTCAAAATGATAAAAGCAAAACTATCCTTAATTTTACGGCCTGGGTCAATTCGCCTGACCAAAAAAAAGTATATGAAATGCTTTGCCGTAAATTTGAGCAAAAAAATCCTGATACTAAAATTAAGTTTATTGTAACGCCGTATAACGGGTACAGAGAAAAAATACTTACCCTTTACTCCGGCGGGGTAGCAATTGATGTAATAACCTTGAATAATGAGATGTTTGTGCCCCTGGCAGATAAAGGAATCCTTATGAATATCGATTCATTTTTAACCGCTGATCAACGCCAAGCTTTTTATCCCGCTACCTTAAAAGCTTTCCAATTTAATAACAAGCAAATGGGGATCCCCCGCGACTTTGGTGTTTTTGCCATGTTTTATAATAAAACCATGTTTAATAAAGTCGGTGTTGATTATCCGCCTAAAAAAGGCCACTGGACATGGCATCAATTTTTAAGTACGGCTAAAAAATTAACTAAAGATACGGACGGTGATGGAAAACCCGATCAATACGGAACTTTAATCGGCACCTGGATGCCGTGGTGGGCGCAATATGTCTGGCAAAATGGCGGTAATGTGCTATCCAGGGATCTTAAACGCTGTGAAATAGCCAGTCCTGCTGCAATAAATGCTTTAAAATTTGTAAAAGCAATGATACAAAAATATAAAGTTTCCCCAACAATCAGCGAAGCTTTCGGCACGATTGGCATAGGTCCTATACTGGAGATGGGAAAAATCGGTATGCATTTCATAGGTCCATGGGAACGGCGCCAATTTAGAAAATTTAAATATGATTGGGATGTTGCTCCCAATATTATGGGTAAAAAAGCAGTTACACCCATGTTTGTCGACGGTTATAGTATGACTAAAAAATCCAGCAACCCGGAAAAAGCCTGGAAATTTATTGACTTTCTTACCAGTGAAACCGGCCTGCGCCGTTTCGCCCAACTTGGCTATGCAACACCTGCCCGTAAAAAAATAGCTGAGTCAAAATATTTTCTTGAACCGGAAAAAAAACCGGCCAATGCTAAGGTCTTTCTTAATACAATAAATAACGGCCGTATGCTGCCGGTTGTACCGCAATGGGAAGAGGTAACAGATACGATCAACAGAACTTTAGAGCGTATGCTGGGCGAAGCTGAAAATATCAGTGTTGAACAAGGCTGCATGCGCATAGAAAAAAATGTAAATAAATTACTGCAGCAATAGATAAAAATATAATAATATTTAGAAAAAAGCCTATTTTTTTTATATCTTTTATTATATTTTAAAAAAAAAATATAAACTTTTTTTGCCCATTTTAAGATTTTATGTGTTATAATTAATATATATAGAAGAATTATATAAAACTTAGCAAAGTTCTTCTGTATTAAGAATAATGCAGATTAAAAAAAATATATTATTAACAATTTTAATTTTCATTACCGGCCTGGTATACGCTCAGTCTGTAACCAATATCACCAGCGGCGGCAGCTGGAGCGGCAGTACAGCTATCCAGTCAGCCGTAGATGCCGGGCCGGCTGTCAATGATATTCTGGTAGTAAACCCCGGTTCCTATGATCAGGTAAGTGCGCAAAATGACGGCTCAGGGTTTACGATCATATCTTCCAACCTGTATTATAACGGTGAAGTAAAATACGACACTATTTTTAATGGAAACACCGGACTTATGCTGCAGGAACAGGCCAGTAATGTTACGATCGCCGGTTTTTATTTCGCAGGCAACGGCGGTGAAGCGATAAAATTCCAGCATGCCGATGCTGACGGCGTCATCATAAAGAGTAATATCTTCTCCAACTGCGGCCGTTTCATCTGGGATGGCGGTGCTGCCACAATCGGTAAATCCATCTACCGTAACCTCTTTATCCGGGCAACTGCCAGCCAGGGAATACTTTTACAGGGCGGCGGGGGAGCCGCACAAGTCTACAACAACACTTTCGACCTTCAATCTCTCGGCCGGGATGCCATTGAAAACCAGGGCACCCTCCGGGCAAGTAATAACATCTTCATCAATAGTGGATCAGCCGCCGGAGACTATGCCATACTTAACGCCGGCACCTTGACAGAAGGCAAAAACCTGATTTCCAACTGCGGCGGCGGCGTGACCGGCGGAGCTGATGCCAGTGACATCCAGCCCAGCGGCGATCACCGCCTCAATAGCGGGTGGGAACCTGCCTTTGGCAGTGCTGCGATAGACAGCGGTGTGATTATCACAGGCATTGCCGACACTTATACAGGCAGCGGACCGGATATGGGATGGAAGGAAACTTTATCGCCGGTAATTGCCTCCAACACCAATACAGGCGCTACTTATACCAACACTATCCATACAATTAATGACGCTGTTACGGCGATGAATAACAACGAAACACTTATTATTTATCCCGGATTTCATGGTTTAACCGGAACCCTTAACCTGGCAACAGGATATGTTATCCAAGCAAAAGACTGGCTGGAAAATCAAGATAATACAAGCACAATTTTATCTAATAATTCTAATCCGGGTATTTACATAAACAATAATCATAATGTTATTGTGCAGGGTTTTTCTATGTATAGTTCCAGTGGTGATGCTTTTAAAATAGGAGGAACCTCCACCAATATTTCACTTTTAAATTGCAATTTTTATTCAAACAACGGGGACAATGTTAATATAAATACTTCAGGCGCCTCCCATATCTATATTTATTCTAATAATTTATGGAATGCCAACAGTAGAAACATTTATGTAAATAACGGTGATTCTGTTTTTATCCTTTCAAACAAAATTTTTAACGGCGGTAATTACGGTATCAATATTGAAGGCAGTTCCACAAATATCTGTATATACAATAACAAAATATATTCCAATAACCAGGCTGGTATCAGAAGTTACAGTTCTTCGGCTACAGACAACGAAATCATTTCCAATGAAATGTTTGGGCAAACTGACGGTGTTTATATCGGCCAGCCCTCGGACAGACTAAAATTCTTCCGCAATTGCATACATGACAATACACAATATGGAATGTACCTCCACGGCGGCAGTGATAATGCCGAGATCATAAATAACACTTTTCTAAACAACGGTGATGACAATATAGAAGTCAATAATACCGGCGGTGTTTCCAACAATATAAACAACAATATTATTGCCGGCGCAGGGGCTTACGGCGTACAGCGCAACGGCGGCAATGTTTTTCTCGACTACAACTGTTTTTACAACAACACTTCCGGTGATTATACCGGTACTTTTGGTTCCACCAACAGCAACCAGTCCGGCAATCCCCTGATTGACAGCGGACCGGACTACGAAATTACTAACAGTTCCTCACCGGCAGTGGACACTGCCGGTGCCTGGTGGCCGGTAACTGTAAACTATAACGGTACCGGGCCTGATATGGGCTGGAAAGAAAGTATATTCTACCTGCTTATCGCCTCCAATGCCACTACCGGCTCCACCTATACCAACGGGACCCATACCCTGCAGGATGCTATAACCGCGGCAGCAGCCGGTAATACCATCTATGTTTTCAGCGGCAGTTACAATGAATCAATTGATATAGGCAGCAGTAAAGGCGGACTGCAATTTATTTCCTGGCCATGGCTGCAGAGCGGGGACAATACAGCTGTGGAGCTTTACGGAACCGGCAGCATAGGCGTAACTCTTGATGCTACCAATATTACTTTTCAGGGCTTTACCATACGTAATCATAACGGCGACGGCATCCGTGTTAATAATAATGCCGGTGCAGTACAGGTTTTAAACTGCGGCCTCTATTCCAACAGCGGCGACGGTATTGAGATAAACCAGACCAACCATCTTTTTATGTCCAATGATATCTGGAATAACAGTTCTTCTGGATTAAGAGGGTTAAATACTGCTGACGGCTGCCAGGCATATGCCAACAACATATACGGCAGCGAGCAGGATTACGGTATATATACCTCCTCTTCCAACTGGATAATCTCCAACAATTCTATTTACAGTAATACTGTCTGCGGCATTAACCTGCAGACTTTTGATAACCAACATCTGGTTACCCATAACACTTTGTTTGAAAGCCGGATCGGGGTGCGCATTAAAGACGCCGGCGATGCCCAAATATTCCGTAACCTTATCCGGGACTGCGGTACCAATATCTCCATAGAATTCGCTAATAATAATACTGAGATTGTGAACAATACTCTGTCCGGGGCCGGGGTTGATAATGTCTGGTACCAGGGCAGCAGTACGGTTTTATTCCATAATAATATTGTCCAAAACAGCACGCAGTACGGCTTTAATGATAACGGTAACGGCACTGTCAATCTATCCCATAATATTTGGTATAACAACACAGC
>CAZFAK010000145.1:0-7689 GCA_964517045.1 uncultured Spirochaetia bacterium
TATATTGGTCTCCCTGGGCTATACAGACCGCAACTCCATTGAAAAAATATTAACTAATAAAACCCTGTGGAAAAAATCAGGCAGGAAAACTATTGAAGAGCTGGTAGTAAAAGATCAGAGATTATCCGCTAAAAACAACGGCGGCCCTATTGGTAAACTGTTGGTCCGGGCAGGAGTAATCAGCAGATCCCAGCTGCATAAAGCCCTTGCCAAACAGAAAGAATTAAAAAAAAATATTCCTAATATAAAAAAAACTAAAATATTGCTCATTACGGAAATTATTCAGAAAATTTCCCGTTCGCCCAATGTGTTCAATATTCTATCGCTTATACTTGATTACTGTAAACGGGTGGTGGAATGTAAAGCCTGTACTCTTTTTTTATATAACCGGAAACATAATAAACTTGTTTTTAATGTTATCTCCGGTAAATATCAGAAAACTTTACAGCAGCAGACTATATCTACCAATGCCGGTGTGGCCGGCTGGGCTTTTACCAATAACCAAGCTGTTATTGTTAACCGTCCGGACCGGGACAGCAGGTTTTTAAATGATATTGACAACCAAACCGGATTCAGGACCAGAAATATTCTCTGTATACCTATCCGTATTAACCGTAAAGCTGTAGGTGTGGTGGAACTATTAAATAAAAAAAATAAAAAAAAGTTTAATAAAAATGATGAAAATTTACTTAATATCCTCGCCAATCAGATAGCTATTTTGCTGGAAAACCGTAATATGCTGGAAGAGCTTTACGAGACTACAGTTGAACTCAAACGGGAAAAACGTAATTTAAAAAAAACTACGAGGGAAAAAGACAGGCTGATAGAACAGCTCTCGCATACTTATGAGGAACTGGAAAAATCCCAGGATGAAAATATGACTGCAGCCAAGTTTAAAGGGCTGGGAACCCTGGCTGCCGGTGTGGCGCATGATTTTAATAATATTCTGGCTTCTATTTTAAGTAAATGCGAGTTATGTGATCATTTCTATCTGCAGAAAAAATCAACCCTGAAACAGCCGGATATAGCTGTTATTAAAGAGTCCCTGGAAAGCATTGCCAATTTATGCCTGAAAACACAACACTTGACAGATTCGCTTATACGTCTGGGTAAGAAAAACAAAAAAAGAATGGAAGCGGTTAATCTCAAACAGTTATTTAACGGTATAGCTGCTACCTTAAAAAATCAATTTGCAGCGCGGGGGATAAAATTTAAACTGAAAATCTCTCCCCGTCTGCCCCGGCCCATGCTGGATAAAGGGCAGCTTGAAGATATGATAACCAATCTGTCTTTAAACGCACTGACCGCTATAGAGGAAAGGCAGTTGGGTTTACGAAGACTTAAAAAAAAGGAACCCTCTTTTTTCTACAGTATTGAAGTAGAGAGGGACAAGGATGAGTTGTTAATGCGTTTTCAAGATAACGGTATTGGTATTTTGTCTGAGCATACGGAAGAGATTTTTGAGCCTTATTACAGTAAACACTCACAACAGCATAAAAGCAAACACGGTTTGGGCTTAACCATGGTCAGACGCATTGTTGATAATCATTACGGCAAGATATCCGTATCATCCTGTACAGAGGAAATGAAACAGGTTGCTCCTGACACTTATAAGGATACAGAGGTCGGTACATGTTTTACTGTGCGTTTGCCCCTCGTGGAGTCCCGTTCCCGCAAAATACGCTCCGGCAGGAAAACCCTTAGTAATGATGATTATGCTGACGCTTTGATATATATTGCGGATGATGAAGTGGAGATCAGTGAATTTTTTATGGAGATGCTTCCTGAATACGGTTTTAAAAACGTGAGTATATTCAAAAACGGCGCTGATATGATGACTGCTGTAAAAAAGCGCATGCCTGATATTATTATAACCGATATTGTAATGCCGGTAATGGATGGTATCACTTTTTGCCGGCAGCTGATGGAAATGAAGCGGGCAGACCTGCCCGGTGTGATCCTCGCTACTGGTAAAGATGAGGAAAAAAATATTAAAGATCTCAAAAGGCTGGGCATAAACGAGGTTATGCGTAAACCCTTTTTAATGGATGATCTGGTTGAGCGTATAAAGGAGCTTTTAGCCCGTAAAAAGGACAGCTGATCCTGCAGTGCCCCGTCCGGCCCCAGCGGTTAAGCTTGTTGTTCTGGTTTGCGTTTTCATTTTTTTCATAATATTATATTTGCAGCTACAAAAAAATAAAGGATTAATTATGGCCAGGGAGATAAATAAAGGGATAACAAATTTACGGAATCAGGGTTCCCGAATTGTAACCGGCGGCGGTGATGAAGCGCCGCGTGTATCACTTATGCACGCTGCCGGTGTATTGCCGCAGCCTGCAGATAAAAATAAAAAAATTATTACTGTTATTAATTCAGTTACCAATCATATTCCAGGTCATGCGCATCTGGAGGAGATCGGGCAGAGAGTTGTTGCGGTCCTTAAAGATATGGGGTATACAGTATGGTATGCCAATGTCGGCGGTTGTATTTGCGACGGTGTAGCTATGGGGCATTTTGGTATGAAATATTCACTCGCTTCGCGGGAGCTGATAGCTGACCAGGTAGAGACAATCCTGGGCGCCCATCCCTGTGACGGCTGGATCGGTATTGCCAATTGCGATAAAATAGTACCAGGCATGCTTATGGCCATGGTACGGGTCAATATCCCGGCAGTTTATCTTTCCGGAGGACCTATGCTGGCAGGCGAGGGTAATACTGATCTTATAAGTGTTTTTGAAGGACTGGGCAAACTGAACAAAAAGGAAATAAGCTCTGCTGCAGTGGACGAACTTGCTTTTCGCGCCTGTCCTACCTGCGGTTCATGCGCGGGTATGTTTACAGCTAACTCTATGAATTGTTTATCCGAAGTATCCGGCCTGGCTCTGCCCGGGAACGGTACTATTACAGCTATGGTAAAAAAAGGCTCCGGTTACGAGATCAATCCGGAGCGGTTGAGTCTGGCGCAAACCGCGGCAAAAACCGCGGCTAAAGCGGTAGAGGAAAATATTCGCCCGCTTGATTTTTTTACTTCCGCCTCTATTGATAATGCTTTCCGGCTTGATGTAGCTATGGGAGGTTCTACTAATACTGTTTTGCATACTCTGGCTATAGCTAATGAAGCAGGTATTGATTATGATCTGCAGCAGATAACTGCTATAGCTGCCGATACGCCCAATATTTGTAAAGTTGCGCCTTCCCGCCAGGAAATCCATGTAGAAAACCTGCATGCTGTAGGCGGTATAAACGCTATATTGAAAGAGCTGGCTGCTAATAATAAAATCGATACAGCCTCTAAAACCGTTACGGGTAAAACCATAGGCGAGATTATTTCCGGGGCGCCTGCTCCGGACGGTGATATAGTACGGTCCTGTTCTGCGCCTTTCAGCAGCAGCGGCGGGTTAGCAGTAATGTACGGCAATCTTGCTCCCGGGGGAGCAGTTTTAAAAACAGCCGGAGTTGAGGAGAGTATGCGTACTTTTTCCGGACCTGCTGTCTGTTTTGACTCCCAGGACGAGGTGCTGGCCGGTTTGCGCAGCGGTAAAGTAAAAGACGGTGATGTAGTCGTGATTAGATATGAGGGGCCCAAAGGCGGCCCCGGTATGCAGGAGATGCTTTCTCCTACTTCACTTATCAGCGGTATGGGATTAAAAGCAGCGCTTATCACTGACGGCCGTTTTTCCGGCGGCACCAGGGGATTGTGTATTGGTCATATATCCCCGGAAGCTGCAGCCCGCGGCCCTGTTGCTGTTGTAAAAGACGGTGATATTATAAAAATTGATTCCTATAAAAATACTATTGAACTGCAGCTTGATCAGGATGAAATTGATAAGCGGATGTCCAAGCTGCCTCCTTTCAAACAGTCTGTTAAAAGCGGCTGGCTTAAACGTTACAGTTATCTGGTTACCAGCGCTGATACAGGTGCTGTACTCAGGGATCCGCAATAATATTTATTTTGCGAACCCGGCGGCCCGGCGCAAGTAGTCAAGTTTACGGGCTGCTATCTTTCCGGCCCGTACTGCTCCCTGCTCCAGGGCAGCGGTTATCTGCTTTTTGTCCTGCATCAGTTTACAGTAACGTTCCCGGTAGGGACTCAGTTCCCGGTCCAAGACGCGGAAAAGCTCTTCCTTGGCATAACCCCAGCCCATACCTCCTTTTCTGTAGCGCGCCGCCAGTTCTTCCTGTTCTTCGGGCGCGGCAAACAAACGGTAAAGTGCAAAAATATTGCAGTTTTCCGGATCTTTGGGCGCTTCAACTGACTGTGAATTGGTTACTATCCGCATTATTTTTTTGCGTAATTTTTTAGCCGGTGCAAACAGGGGAATGGTATTATTATAGCTTTTACTCATTTTGCGGCCGTCAGTACCATAAACATTCAGTGTTTTGTCAGTAGTTAACGGTGCGGGAATTTTAAGCAGTTCTTTTTTATAATTAAAATTTACAGCCCGGGCAATCTCGGCTGTGATCTCCAGGTGCTGCAGCTGATCAGGCCCTACCGGTACTTTATCAGCGTCAAAAAGAAGTATGTCGGCAGCCATCAGGACAGGATAGGTGAACAGACCCATATTTATTCCTTTGTCTGCGTCCTTTTTTTTCTCCAGATTGGCCGCCACTGCTGCTTTATAAGCATGCGCTCCGTTCATTCTTCCTTTGGCGGCAAAACACATAAGCATGGTGGAAAGTTCAAACACCTCGGGAATATCGCTTTGCCGGTAAAAAAGCACTTTTTCCGGATCAAGGCCGCAGGCCAGCCAGGCAGCAGCAACTTCCATGGTATATTCAGTAAGTATTTCAGGATCTTTAATACTGTTAAGGGCATGGTAATCGGCAATAAAGTAACGGGCATCATATTTTTCACTTAGCTTAAGCGCCGGTTTAATTGCACCGAGCAGATTGCCGAGGTGGGGTATACCGGTTGGTTTTATGCCGGTAAGAGCGATTTTTTTCATAAAATAATTCCGTTTATATTAGTAATATATTGTAACATGATTAGCCGGCTGTTACATTGTCTGTTAAATTCTGGTGAAACTAGGGTTCTTTTTTCAGGACCTTTAAAAGCGCAGACCGGAGCTTCGGCCGGCTTTGGTTTCAAACAAAACTTTAAGCATGTACTTGCGGTGAAAGTTGACCTGCGGTAATATGCAGGAGCGGGTCTACCGTGGCTATTCCCTATATTCTGCGGCGCATAACGCCCTTCACAACTTGACTGCATTTTACGGCTATGCTATTATTCTTGCGGTTATGCTTAAACTGCTGTTAAAACTATACAATTCTACTATATACTCCTTACGGGGGTTGCGTTATATTTTACAAAACGAAGCAAGTTTTAAACTGGAAGCTGCTGCGGCAGTGCTTGCTGCCGGTCTGGGCTGGTACCTGGGGCTGGAGCCGCTGCAGTGGCTGGTTTTTGTACTGGCGGCCTCTCTTCTGTTTATAACTGAGCTTTTAAATACAGCAGTCGAGCTGACCTGTGACTTTGTTTCCCAAAAAAAGTTTAATAAAAAAATAGGTATAATAAAAGACGTTTGTTCCGCAGCGGTTTTTTTTGCTATTCTTTTCTTTATACTCCTTTCCCTTTGCTGGTTAATTATTCCATTGATCCGGCAAATAACCGGGTGATATTATAAATATAAATATTTTAAGTAATATTTTTATTATGATATTTTCGGATGAAAGCAGTTACCGCCCGGCTGGTTTGATCATCATTACTGCCAAGGGCTTCAAAAACCCCGGTATGATCATGTCCCTTTATCTCAAAGTACTGGTTATCTTTATGCCCGTAAGATTTAAGCACTTCAATAAAAAAAATATTTTCAGCAGCTCTGGCCGGCATATCGTCTTCTGCGCATACACTTAAAACAGGAGGAGACTGGCGGGTAAGGTGATAGATGGGGGCGGCTGCGTCAATTACCGGTTTCAGTTCTGATATGCCTTTCTCCTTTTTAACCCGGAAATGGGTAAAAAGCTGCCCGCACAAGCTAATAATGCCGCGTAGCGCCGTAGCCGGTACCTGCTGTTGCTGTAAATATTTTGGATCCAGACCGGTTATAGCAGCCAGATAGGCGCCGGCAGAGTGTCCGGCCAGAAAAATATTATGCTTGCTGCCCTGGTAACTGCTTATATTCCGGAAAACCCATTGGCAGGCGGCAGCCGCATCATGGACAAAATCAGGCCAGCCGGCCGCAGGATACATACGGTAGTCGGCAGAAACAACTGTTATTCCTTTCTGCGTAAAATAAGCAGCAGCTTCCGGTGTAAGGTCCTGGTAACAGCCGGTTTCCAGACCGCCGCCGTGAAAAAAGAGCATTACCGGGTGGGGCCCAATGGTATCAGGTGTAAAAATATTTAAAAGTCTGCTGCATTTATTTTCCCTGTCAGAGTATGGTTCCCTGTATGCTATATCCCGGTAAAAGGACATATTGTTATCTCAGCTTAATGCTTTTACTGCACCAGGACATACCCAGCTGCTCTGAACGGGGCAGGGGTGAGCTGCCTCCTATGTGCACGGTATAGGAGCCGGCCGGCAGGACAACTTCTCCTTTAAGATTTATCTGGGTAAGCATCTCAGGTGAAATAGTAAATTTGACCTGTTTGGAGGCACCGGCTTTTAATGGTATGGTTTTAAAATCCTTTAGCTGGCACTGCGGTGTGCTGAAGGGAGCATTGTCAGCGCTTATATATAATTGGACAATCTCTTTAATATCATAACCGCCTTTGTTTTTTACAGTGATAACCGCTTTAATTTTTTTTTTGTTGGTAATTACAGCAGTGCTGAGTTTAAGGCCGGAGTACTTGACTTTGCTGTAGCTCAGGCCGTAACCAAAGGGGAATAAAGGATCTTCCTGCATGTAGCGGTAGGTTCTGCCCTGCATACTGTAATCAGTAAAAGGAGGCAGTTGTTTCTCTGTTTTGGGAAAGGTTACGGGCAGACGGCCTGAGGGGCTTACTTTGCCGAATAAAATATCAGCCAGGGCATTGCCGCCTTCCTGACCCGGATACCCGGTATAAAGGACAGCATCAGCCAGTTCGTATAACTTTTCGCCGCAGACCGGGGATCCGCTTATTAATACCAGGATCAGCGGTACGTTATTGCAGGCAATTTTTTCCAGCCAGGAGATTTGTTCTTGGGAAAGGCCCAGCGAAAGACGGTCGCCGCATTCGGCATTGGCAAAGGCATCACCTTCCTCTCCCTCAACAGTGTTGTCTATACCCATAACTGCTATAACAGCATCAGCGTATTTAGCATCACCGCTTACCCAGTCCAGGGGGTTTTTGTTTTTACCGCTGATTTTGCAGGCTTCTTTATAGTCAACCACACTGTGTTTAGAGACTGCTCCTACTATACCTTCGAGCGGAGTTACCAGTCTGGAGTTAAGCCCGTAATAATTGCCCAGCAGGGCATTGATACTGGCTGCGTTGGGGCCGATAACATAATACCGTTTTAAATTACCGGCCAGCGGCAGTGTGTTATTTTTATTTTTTAACATAATGATTGAGCGGCAGGCCGCTTCGCGGGCCAATGCTCTGTGTTTTTTACTGCCGATTACATTTTTTATTTTGCTGTAAGGTATCTTATGCTGCGGATCAAACAGGCCTAATCTGAATCTGCTTTTAAGCAGACGTCTTAAAGCGTTATTTACGGTTGTCTCTGTAAGTAAACCCTCTTTATAAGCTTGTAAAGCGTGTTGCCGG
>CAZFAK010000146.1:0-7680 GCA_964517045.1 uncultured Spirochaetia bacterium
TTTTTAAGTTTGGTGTTAAATTCTTTAATAAATTTCTGTACTATACTTTTCATAGTAGCCGGAGAGAGAAAGTTGAAGGTTATGACAGCATCAAGCCGGTTGCGGAATTCCGGACTGAATATCTTTCGGATAGCTTCATTACTTTTATTCAGGTTGTCATTTTTACCAAAGCCGATAGCTGCTGCGCTTACTTCCGCAGCGCCGGCATTGGAGGTCATAATGAGAATGGTATTTTTAAAATCAACCTTCCGGCCGTTATGATCCGTAAGCATACCGTAATCCATGATCTGAAGCAGAATATTATAGATGTCAGGATGCGCTTTTTCAATCTCATCAAGTAGTATAACACTGTGCGGATCACGGATAACCCCCTCTGTCAGTAAGCCGCCCTGATCAAAACCTACATATCCGGGCGGAGCTCCGATAAGCCGGGAGACTGTGTGTTTTTCCATATATTCACTCATGTCAAAACGGATAAAGTTTATACCAAGTAATAGAGCCAGTTGCCGGCACAACTCTGTCTTGCCAACACCGGTGGGTCCGTTGAAAAGAAAAGATCCGATCGGCTGTTCTGTTTCATTAAGACCTGCCTTGGCCCGTTTTACTGTCTCGGCTACGGTAGTTACAGCTTTGTCCTGTTCAAAAATTTGTTTTTTAAGGTTTTGCGCCAAATCACGCAGATTGGTTTTTTCTGACACGGAAAGCTGTTTTACCGGTATCTTGGTTATACTGGAAACAATATTCTCTACATTTTCTCTGGTAATTTTTATTTTTTTATTGTCTGTGTTCCTGAGCCGCACCTGGGCGCCGCACTCATCCATAACATCAATAGCTTTATCCGGCAGGAAACGGTCATGAATATATTTATAAGAGAGGTCTATAATATTTTTCAGTATTGTTTCGTTATAACTTACTTTATGAAAATCTTCGTAATACTTTTTAAGGCCTTTTAAAATGGCCAGGGTCTTGTCCGGGTCAGTCTCGGTTAGTTCAACTTTCTGGAAACGGCGGTTAAGCGCATGATCTTTTTCGAAAATATTTTTATATTCTTTATAAGTGGTGGAGCCTATACAGCGTATACCACCGGATACCAGCATGGGTTTCAGCAGATTGGAAGCATCCATGGAACCACCGCTGACAGCTCCGGCGCCGACTACAGTGTGTATTTCATCAATGAAAAGAATAGCATCTTTTTTATTTTTAACAGCTGCCAGCACCCCCTTTAGTCTCTCCTCAAAATCGCCTCTGAACTTAGTACCGGCCAGTAAAGCTCCCATATCAAGCGAGTAAATATTTATATTTTGCAGTTTACGGGGAGTCATGCCTTTACTGATCTGTAAAGCCAGACCATGGGCAACAGCTGTTTTCCCTACGCCTGTATCACCGACAATGATGGGGTTGTTTTTCTGGCGCCGGCTGAGTATGTGATAAATACGTTCCAGCTCCTGATCACGGCCTATAAGCGGGTCAATCTTTCCCTGCCTTGCCCTGGCATTCAGGTCTTCGGTAAACATCTTAAGCGGATCAATTTTTTTCCCTCTGCCGGCTTCAACATTGCCGAATATGTCTCTTTTTGCTTCTGATATGGTTTTTACTATGTCATAACGAAATACACCCTGCTTTTGCAGAAAATAAACCGCATGTGAATCCTCTTCGGTCATCATGGAAACCAGAATGTCGCCTATGTTTGCTTCTTTTTGTCCGGAACTGAGTACATGTTTTATAGCCCGGTCTATAACTCTTTGTACGGCAAGGGTAGTAACCGGATTTCTGTTTTGCCATGCAGAAAGCGGGGTAATGTTTTCTTTTAAAAAGGTTTCGATTTTATTTATAAGTTCTTCGATCCGGCCGCCGCAGCTGTTGATAATATTTTTTCCTTCAACATTGTAGCAGATAGACAGGAGCAGATGCTCTAACAGCAGATATTCGTGTTTTAGCCGTTTGGCTTCCCGGCCGGCTACTTCAAGTACCAGTTTTACTTCATTGGATATCATTCCGGTTCCATGCTTGCTTTCAGGGGGTATTGGTTTTTGGCAGCGCTCTGGTGAACCTGGTATACCTTGGTCTCGGCAATCTCCCGCGTGTAAACACCCACTACGGCAGCTCCCTGCTGGTGTACGGTCATCATTAACTGGGTAGCCTGCTCCAGATTTTTACGGAAAATATTGATAAGTATGTCAACAACGAAATCCATAGTGGTATAGTCATCATTATGCAGGATGACTTTATATTTTTTAGGTACTTTAACCTTGCTTTCATCTTTTTCCAGTATTTCGATATTTTTTTTGTGATTCGGTGCCCATGCAGCCATCAGGCTATCCTGCCGTAACTATTATGTTAAGTAGTATAATAGCTATATACTTAAATGTCAAGGGCAGCTGCGGCCGCAAAACAGCAGTGCCCGGAGCATGGAGTATCCGGTTTTCTTAGGAAACCGAACATAACTGAACCAGACCGCTGGCCCGGCCAGGCTTGTTTCCTTTCATTTTAAATTAAACTGTTTAGGCGCCTCCCGCGCCGGTTTTTATAACCAATTGAAAACATACTGTAACCCTGAACTTAATGCTGCAGCAAACCGGATGTCATATACAGAGACAAGTCGACAGTGGTTATGCAGTATTCTCAGCGGCATATAACGCTCCTTAAAGCTTTTATCGGTGTTCCGGCCGGCCTTGGCTTTTTTTTAAATAGAAAATTCTGAAAAAAAGGAAAAAAAATAAAAAAAAACGGTTTTGGGTGAGTGTTACGAAATTTTTTACGTATATAGGGGGTAAATATATTTTTTTCAAGGAGATTATTATGAATAATTTTAATTTTAGTGCAGTTGAAGGTAATCTGGTCAGAGATCCGGAACTGAAAGAGACTAAAAACGGCAAGTCTCTGTGCAAGTTTACTCTGGGCAATTCCTACTCCTATACCAGCCGGGACGGAGAACAGGTTGAAAAAGCTAACTACTTTGATATAACAACCTGGTCTAAACTGGCTGAGACCTGTGCCAAATATTTAAAAAAGGGTTCCCGGGTACTGGTCTCGGGAAGCTTACGCAAAGATGTCTGGAAGGACAATGACGGTAATTACCGGTCCAATATTTATATTGACAGCCGCAATATCAATTTTCTTCCCGGCAAAGCTTAATGCTTTGGGGCCGGTTTTTACACAAGGACCGGCCCTTAAACCAATGTCAGGTAAGCATTATCAGCGACCATTGCCGGCCTGCTTTTTCTTTTTCCAGGCGGTAGGAAAAAAAGAGCTGATTATGGCATACAGTACACCGGTTAATGATTTCGATATTGGACGGAGACAGACCCAGTTCAGCTAATTCCTGTTTTAAGACTGCCCGCAGATCAAGTTTATATTTATTATAATCAGTTTTAAAGTAATTAACATTTTTTTTTATCAATTTCTGCGGGAAGGCCTTGATTACTTCCGGGCCGACTGTAAAACATGAACCGCAGATAGCCGGCCCCAGGGCTGCCCGGAGTTTTCCGGGTTTAATTTTGTAATGCTTTTGCAAATAGGTAACGGTTTTGCTTAGAATACGGGCCGCACTGCTGCGCCAGCCGCAGTGGACAGCGCTTATAACCGGCAGGTCTGCATAGAGCAGTACCGGTACGCAGTCAGCGGTCTTTACAGCCAGAGCCAGTTTTTTCAACCCGGTTACCAGAGCGTCCCCCTGACCAGCTGTTGTTATCTGCCGGTTATTACCGGTTTCATTTTTTTCCGCTTTAATATCATGTATTTTACAGCCATGTACCTGTTCCATAGCTATAATATGCTCAGCAAAGGGAAATGATTTACGGTCCGGCCGGCTGTAGCGGGTGCCGAAACCATGCTTAAGATTATCTATTTTACTTAATATGCCGGCCTGCAGCTGTTTTTTTCCATATTTCATATTTATCTCAAAGCCGCTTCAGCAGTTTATCATTTTGACCGTAAGGTTTTTGCGAATAATGTAATTTACCATGTTTGACAAGCAGAGCATGGAATTCTTTGAAAAGTTCTGCTTCCGGATAAAGATTAGCTGTGAAAAGTTTTTGCAGGTCGTTATATTTTGTTTCAGCGCTGCTGATGCCCACAGTTGAAAGTATGCGTCTGGTATAAGCGTCTATAATAAAAAAGGGGCGGTGAAAAGCATAGAGCAGAATGGAGTCAGCAGTTTCCATGCCTATACCTTTGACTTCAAGCAGACTATTTCTGCTTAAAGTTTTATTTTGCAGAAAAAAATCAGCCAAAGCTTTCAGGTAAAGCGCTTTCTGGCGGAAAAAGCCGGCCGGCTGGATCAGCTGCTGCAGCCGGGGCATGGTAAGCCGGGCAATGGTCAGGGGTGTCAGATGGTTCCGGTTTTTAGGGAAATTGATTTTAGCATTAATACCTGTAACTCTGCCGCATACAAGGCGCTGCAGGGCTGATACAGCATTGGGATACCAGTTGGTATTCTGGGTTAGTACAGCGCCGGCGGCAATTTCAAATTTTTCCCGGTCTGTAAGTTTTTTTTTACCCTTATATTCGCATTTCAGGTTTTTTTTATTGATCAGGGGCCACCATCCCTGCGGCCCGTAGGTTTTTAAGAGGCTTTGGTAAAGGTTATTTAGTTTACGGCCGGTACCGGTTTTGCTTTTCATACTTTCTGCTGCCAGTTTGTTGTAATTGTTTTATAATTTATACCTGTCTTAATAATGTTGTTAAAGACTTTGCTGCTTATCAGGCGGCCGCCGAGTGAAGCAAGATGATCTGTATAAACCTGACAGTCTATAATTTTAAACTGCCATTGTTGTAAACGGCTGCATAGATTATAAAGAGCAAATTTGGAAGCATTGCTTACCAGGCTGAACATGGATTCACCGAAGAAAACCCTGCCCAGGGTTACGCCGTATAAGCCCCCTTTTAATTCTCCCTTCTCATACACACCGGCGCAATGTACATACCCCTGTTGAAAAAGCGTGCTGTAGGCTGCTATCATCCGGTTATTGATCCACGTGCCATGCTGGTTGGGACGGGTTACAGCTGCGCAGAATCTGATAATTTTGTCAAAATCAGTATCATAAGCTAACGTAAGGCTGGTTTTTTTCAGGAAACGTTTAAAGCTGGTGCTTACATGAAATTCTGAGGGAAAAAGTACCATGCGCGGATCAGGTGCATACCATTCAACCGGTTCATGTTCAAACCAGGGAAAGATACCCTTACTGTAAGCCTCCAGTAATATGTCAGTATCAAGTTCACCGCCGACTGCTACCCGTCCCCGGATGTCAGGGGTTAGCCGGTCAGGGAAACAGGGGGATTTGTTTAAAGCCTGGTTTTGCTTGGAGGAAAATGACAGCATGGGAAGGGTTAATTAGCTTCCATATCTTCTTTGATATCTTCCAGCTCCTCCAGAATGTCAGCCGTAATGTCAACTTTACTGTCCTCATTCCAGTAAAGGGTATATTTATCGTTTTTATCAATAACCATAAGGTAATCTTCTTTCCGGGCGTATTTTTTAATAGCATTAAAAAGAATTTCCAGAATTTCGCTGCTGTTTTCCCGTTCTTCATAGGCCAGGTTTTCGTTTTTTTTTTTCACCAGTTCATAAAGCTCTTCTTTAAAATTGTTAATCTCAAAGATAAGATTGCCGTTATCTGTAATACCCTGATCAATCCTGTCAGCCAGTTTTTTTTCAAGATACTGGACACGCCGGTATATGCGCATTATATCTTTTAGAGAACGCTCCTTTTTTTTGGCCATCTCTTTATCATAGCCCAGACCGGTTACAAAGGTTTCCACCAGCAGCGTCATATCAACACATGCTATCTTGTCGCGGGGCCAGCTAAAACCAGCCAGGAAAATAAATAGTATAATTCTTTTAATCATCAGATTATATTCTATTATATTTACCTCGTAATGTCAAAGTTTTAGCGTTTTGGCTCTTTAATAATTCCGGTAAACAATAGCGGGAATCTCTTCATCATAGCTGTAAAGGGTCATATTAATGATATTGTCACCTGAGACAGACAGGGGCTCGTCATTAACAGCCCGGCTGAGATGATAATCTTCTTTATAGGCGAAGAAATAGTAGGTATTTTCTTTTTTAAGATCAAAATCAACTGTGCCGTTCTTGTCAGTGTAGCGGGACTGGAGAATATTATATTGGCTTTTTTTTTCAAAATTTTTAGCGTCTTCACTGTTATCAAAAACTATAACCTCGACTCCGTTAAGGACATTGCCGGCAGAGTCCTCTACCTTTACCGTAATATCAATACTGCCGCAGGCAGTAAGCAAAAGAACGCCTAATAATAAAGCTAAACCGCGGCTCATTATAAATCCTGCAGGTTGTATATCTTGTTTATAGCTGTCGGCAGCCGGCCAGTTAATGAACGGGCTGGTGATCTCAGCTGCTCAGCCATAATGCCTACCGGGTCGGTCAGGGGAGCCGGTTCGGTAAGCGCTTCACTGTTGACAATAGCTTCCAGAGCAGCCTGCAGACAGGGATCGTTGCTCTCGCCCCAGTTATAGCGGATATCGTCAACTGCGCCTTTGGATACACTTAAGCCGGAGAAATATTCTCCCTCATCATTTTTATTATAGCTGTAAAAAGTTACGGGAAATACTATGTAGTCAGAACCGTAATTAAAGCCGTTCATACCAACCGGCTTGCCATGGGTCTCTGTGCCGACCGTATAAACATCCATTAAAGGTTTTAAGCCGTTTATAAGCAGTTCACTCGCGGAAGCACTGTATCCAGTAGTGATGAAATAGACGCTATCCAGCTCCAGTGTGCCTTTTTTATCTATATAACATAATTCATCACTCCAGGAAGTATTGTTATTGTAAGTGAGACGGTAGAAGACTTCATTCTGAGCAGATGACGGTGCCAGGTAGTCAGCTATAGTAGCGGCAAAGGAGAGGTAACCCCCGCCGTTATAGCGCAGATCCATGATAACAGTAGTTACATTGGAGGACTGGAACCGGTCAAAAACACTTATAATCTCGTCTTCAGCAGTAGCCAGAAACTGTTCCAGTACCACATAACCGACCGTATGACCGTTGGTTTCTATAACAGCTTCATGCAAAACCGCGTTGACATAATAGGAGGCGGAAGTAAGGTAATTTGTGCTGAGACTGCTGTCATTATTGCTGATTATGATAAGCCCTGTATCAGGGTTCCAGTAGTTAAGCAGATCTCCCCGCTGTAAACCGGCCTGGCCTGCTGGTGAGTTGGTATCCACTTTTAACAGCCGCGGCTCTCCGTTGGAGTCATAGTTCCAGTAAACACCGTAACTGGCAGTACTCCCTTCGATAAAGTCATCTTCATAGTCACTGTAATCCATAACCATACTCCAGCGGTCATACAGGTCATAGCTCATATCATCAATCAGGGACTGGGGTGTGCTGTAACTTTCTAAATTGACAGAGACAGGTACATGATCCTGCCATAAATAATAATTATGCATTAGTTCATAGATCTCTTCATTGATAAAAGGCCAGTTATTGACTGTGGCTATATGTTGGTCTTTACAGGCCGTAAATAAAAGGAGGGTTGCCAGCAGTAAAAATAAAGAGCAGGAACCTGAAACAGCGTTCCTGCTTTTTCTGCAGAGAGTCATGCTGTATTTTACTATGGTAAGAAAAAATTGACAATTTTATTAAAAAATAGGGTGTGATTTTTAATACCTGTAAAATTGCTTAACATGTTATATTTTGGAC
>CAZFAK010000147.1:0-7633 GCA_964517045.1 uncultured Spirochaetia bacterium
GGCCTATATTACCTGTATTCTGGGGGATAAGAGGCTGATATAATGCCAGTTCAAGGGACACTTCTGGTAGCCTGCTCTATATAGTTCCTGTAAAACCTGGTGTTAGTGCTTCTTACTGTAAAAAAGAAATACCGCCTGTACAGCGCATGATCAAGAACATACCCCAGTATGTTTTCCTCCTTGCGGAAGGCAGGCCTTACCTTAACACTAAAAGTATAACGCTGCCTCTCTTTGGGATGCAGGGTTATGGTTTCCGGCAGGTTGTCCTCTACTGTTGCCCAGGAATGCGTTGGTACAAAACTTATTTTCAAATCCTCAACTTTTTTGTCAGAGGTATTAATAATATCTATATGACCGTTTTTCAGATCATCGTTAAAAAATATTTCGCCTTTATAAGGTATTAAGCCTGTCTGATAGCGGTATTCACTTACGGCATGGCCGTTAACAATAGCCCACTCTTTAGTGGAGATACCCCGTTTACTGCTCCACAAAGCACGGTCTATATCATGAAAAAATACACCTTTGGCAAAGCCGTTTTTATAAATATTGGCTGCTCCTTTTCTGGTGCGGTAAACATACTCCACAGCCGGATGACCGCTTTTTCCGTCAAGCAGCCGTACATCCGCTGCATTGCCTATTATGAGATTATTTTTATTATAGCGCATATAATTATGCCACTGTACCATCATATTTTTAAACTGGGTGGCATTGGCTTCATATAACATAACCGCATCAATAAAAGCCCCGGCATCAAACATCATATAGGGATCCTGGCCGTGCTGCTTACCATGCTCCCATCCCAGCGTGAAACACCATACCGGTTTGCTTATATTTCCGATGGTAATCAAGCGGTTAACTATCTCTGCTGTCCGGTGAGCCCGCCACCAGCGCCATTTTAAAATTGTTTTAGGGTTCTTCACTTTTTCTATCTGTCTGGCAAACCATTTTACTTTGCTGCTGTATGACATTTGGTGATATTCAGCCGGCACTCTGATATTCATCTCATTGATAACCTGCGGGCCCATTTCATAACCATCAGCTTTACCGGTTCTGATAAAATCAATACCGATAAAATCCACCTGGGAATGATTTTCAAGTTCACGCATTGCCTGTAAAATGTCATTAAAACGGTTCTGACAATTTAAGGATACATGCGAGGATTCATAAAGCCGGGAGTTCTGGGAAAAGCCGAGTGAAGAGGAATAACCCTTGACTTTTTTAAAGCCTTTGGCCGGCGTATAATAGGACATAATGTAAGCCCCCACCTGCAGATTATTGCTCTTTAAAACCGGAGCAAGAAGATCAAGATTCCGGAAACCGCTCTTTACCCAGGGAGAACTGCTGTTGATCTTGTTATCCCAGCCCGTGGTCTGGGCTGTAAGCATCCAGAAAGCATCAGCATCCATAAATTTAGCCCAGGAACCTATTTTTTCATAACCGCCTATATCGCCGTAAGGACCTTTAATTTTAATTTTAGCAAAAGAGCTGGTTCTTTCCATATTAACAACTGCAAAACCCTTTTTTAAAACAGGTACTTTACGGCGTAAAAGAGTAAACTTTTTAACCAGACCCTCCCATTGCGGCACACTCCTTGACTTGACCACAACTTTATAAGTTCCCGGAGAAGGGTTATAGCCCAAAGCTATTGTAGAATAAATAGTTTTATCTTTATATTTAAAAAAACTGTCGTTTTCTCCGCCTACATTAGGAAAAATATAATTATTTCTTTTTACAAAAATCTTCAGATCACGCAGGTTAAGCTTCTTTTGGGCCACAAGACAGAGTTTAATCAACTCAAAAGAGAAATATTTTTCTTTGCTTAGAATTAACTTTAACCCATCCAGTTCATTCATATCGTTTTTTTTACGTGTAGTAGGAACCGGTGAAGTAAAAAATTTGTTTTTACCGAAAACTTTTAAAGAGGAACTATCGCGCCTGTATTTCTCCTTCTTTACATATTTTTCATTTACATAAGCCTCCATACCTTCCCGGTTTAACTGATCAACTATTTCTTTCTCTTTCTGCTGCTCTTTTTTTTTATTCATATAAGGGGCAGTGCCGTCAAAAGTATGCACAATTTTTAAATTATCAATACTGCCTATAATCTGGTCCGCACTGTCTCCTACTTCCGCTGCAGCAGGCTGTTTTTCCAGTAAAGAGTTTATTTCTTTAATTTCTTTCTGATCATTATTATAAAATTTTAAAGCCTGGTTATAAAAATCCTCAATATCTGCATCAGTATCAGAGAAACTGTATTCCCGGTATATTTCATTGTAATATTCATCCAGAGATATATTTTTATTATAATAGCTGCCGGTTTCATTACGCGGGGAATTTAATGCAGTCTGCAGTGAAGAATCCGCATCCGCATCATAGGTATACCGTACTGCTTTTTCTTCATATATTTCAATGGAAGTGAATTTATCTCTCTCCAGAAACATATCCGCATAATTAATTACCAGCTTAACCAGCGGAATACATAATATAATAATAGCAGCAAGAATCAAAACTCGCAGATAGATCTCTTTTTTCATAAAATACCTTAAAATAGATATAGGGCAGTATTTTTTTTATCGGAAGAAAAAAAAAATTAATTAGATATATAATAATCCCCTGAAAAAAGTGTAAAAAAGAAAGTTTATAAAGTAAAAATTATTTAACCCCTAAAGATAATTATTTTGACAAAAAAAAAAATTCATTAAATAATATATGTCTGATAATTATCTATGCCTGCAAAAAAAATTACAGCAACTGATTTGATAAACCATGTAAATAAAACCAAAGGTTTGGGTAATAAAAAAAAAAAAATTATTGCCAAGCTGATTGTAAAACTGGAAAAAGGCAATAAATACAATCTGGGACAGCTGATCAATTTTTGCAAAAATAATGAGTTTACCAATTCGGAAATCAAATTTACCTATAAAATACTGGTACAAAAATATACGAAAAATATTAAAATAGATAACACCAAAATTCTGCCCACCCAAAACAATAAAGATGCCAGCAGTAAAAATAAAACCAAACAAATAATAATCAAATACTTCAATTATATAATAAATCTGATTAAAAATACTGATACCAAAACTTTATTACGCCGCCTGCTGATGTTTGAGATCAGCCAGGAAGTTTATAAAAAAGGAGCAGTATCCAGCCGCTTTCATCTTTTTCTGAAGACCCTGCCCTCTATGATACCTGTCAGTGAAGACAGTCATTGGCCCATCATTAATAATAAAAAAAATTTTATATTACCCCTGCAAAACTATCTTTTAAAAAATATAGTTAAACCCCTAAAAAAAGTATTTACCAGACCCGGACATGTAAAAATAGAAAGCTTTATAATGAAAACAGGACTCAATCATGAAGACTATATTAATTTTACTGCTAACCTTGAACAAAAAAAGTTTATAACAACTACCAAAGATGAAATAATTTTTATCATTAAAAATATTAATTACAACCCTGACCTTTTCCAGGAAAGTATCAGAAAAAATCTTGACAACATGACAGAAGCAGAGCAAAAAGAAACAGCGCGCAAAGTAAATAATCTTTTTCAAAAATCCATCTCCATTAACCCTGACGATCATATTCTGCACTCAATTTATACAGGGTGTAAAAATAAACAGTACAAATTACTTGTCTCTGATTTTCATTTACTGCAAAATAACAACTGGGATGCAGCACCTCCCGAAATAGACTTCCACAGTATTCTCACAGAGACATTCGGCCTCTTTTCCATGTATTTTGAAAAACATCTTGATGCTGACCACACTCTTGCCAATTACTGCCAGGAACTTACTACTACTATTGTAAATATTTTCTGTGATAAAAAACGCAGCAAGGCTGAGATGCAGACAGAGCCGGAACAGAAAAAAATTACTGCTCTTTCCCCAACGCAGTGCATACTTCTCAATCAAATACTGGCTTTTGCCTACTATTTACCGGGAAAAACTTTTAATATTATTAACCGTTTTTATGACAGTCTTGACAATAAAATTAAAAACGTATTCCGTAAACAGTTTGATAATTTTTCCCACGATATAAAAAATGAACTGCCATGACAATATAAAAAAAGTTTTTACTATTTTATATTTAGGCTTCCTTGTTTATTTTCTTACTTTTATAAAAATTTTTCCCGTAACCAAACCGCAACCGCCCCGGGAACCAAAAATACCGGATGTCAGTCTGGAAACAAACAATAATACCGGCCGCATAAAATATTTTACCGCTTATTGTTATTTGATAAAACAAAACGGCCAAACCAACAGCGGTTTTCTAATGCGTAAAACCAATAGCTACAGAATATACACTAATAAAAAATTTGTAAATCCTCTGCTTGAAAGTTTAAGCAATTTTACCAGGATAACTATAACACACTGGAAAAATAAAAAAATCGGATCCAACCTGTTTAGATTTTCCGCTGACCGCTTTCAGATAACCTTTAATAATAAAAAAAAAATTACAGCAACTGCTATTTTACCCTCTATTGATACTATCCGTCTATCCGGGCTTAAAACCGGCCGGCCGCAGCGGTATTTTACCTGTTTTGGAGCCGGCCGCAAGGATGACCGCTGGGTCATAGCAGGCCGTTTTGTAAGTAATCCCCGGCAAAACCCTCATCCGGATACAATTAAAGAAATTATTTTCCCTGATAATCCTTGATTCAAGAACGCAGTTTATAAAAAAAAACAGTAATACCAAGCCGGACTGTACCACTGAAAAAGTCACTTTTTAAAAGAAAAAAAAACATAGGAGATATTTTCCCAATCTTTCAATATTGCTGAACCTGATTAAAATATAGAGATTAAGCTAAACTCATCTGCAAAAGGATATATAATCCTGACATTCCGTAATGGTCATATTCATTAACTGTTATGGTGAAACTCGTATGCGCCATATTTGAATTAATAAAAAAAGCATTTTATAATACCTTTCAACCATATTTAGGAAGCAAACATTGAAAAAAACAGCTCTCATATCAGTCTCTGATAAAACCGGCATAGTGGATTTCGCCCGTCAACTGGATCAACTGGGTTTCCGGATATTATCTACAGGCGGTACTGCTGCTATATTAAAAAAAAATAATATAAATGTTACTGATGTAAGCACCTATACCGGTTTTCCGGAAATGATGGACGGCAGGGTGAAAACCCTGCACCCTAAAATCCATGGCAGCCTGCTTGCCCGGCGCGATAAACAAGAGCATATGGATGAAGCTGCTGCGCATAAGCTAAATCTTATTGATATTGTAGCTGTCAACCTTTATCCCTTCACCCAAACAATTGCCGATCCGCAATGCTCACTGGAAAAGGCTATAGAAAACATTGATATCGGCGGACCGACAATGCTGCGCAGCGCTGCTAAAAATCATAAAGATGTAACTGTAGTAGTTGACCCGCAGGACTATCCTGCAGTCATTACTGAATTAAAACAAAACAGCACTACATCTGCTGCTACCAGAGCCGAACTCGCGGTTAAAGTATTCCAACACACAGCTGACTATGACAGCGCGATCGATACCTATCTCAGCGAAAAATTAACCGGCACCAAAACCATCCGCCTTAACTATAACCGGGGCAGAGATCTGCGTTACGGGGAAAACCCGCATCAAAAGGGAATACTTTATTATCAGAAAGACTGCAATACCTCTAATGTTCCCTATGGTAAGCAGTTACATGGTAAAGAGATGTCCTTTAATAACTACATAGATGCTGACGCCAGTTATGAGACTGTAAAAGAGTTTACTGACCAGGCTGCTGTATGTATTATAAAACACTCCAACCCGTGCGGGCTTGCTACAGGCACTACCCTGTTCCAGGCTGTACAGAATGCCTGGGAAGGGGATGTAGTATCAGCATTCGGCTCGGTTGTAAGCACTACCAGAACCGTTGATCAGGAGAGTGCCGCCTTTTTTAAAAATAAATTCATCGAGGTTTTGATCGCCCCCGGTTTTACTGATGAAGCACTGTCCTTTTTAAAACAAAAAAGCAAAAACCTGCGCCTGATCCAGGTAAACGATCCTGTACAAAACCGCAATCTTCCCCCAGCGCATTACCGTATTATAAACGGTGCCCTGCTTAAACAATCATACGACAGTACCCTGATAAAAAGTATAGATCAGGTTACGGAAAAAAAAATCACTGACCGGGATAAAAACCTCATGCAGTTTGCCTACAAAGCTGTAAAACATGTAAAAAGCAATGCTATAATGATCTGCCAGGAATATGAAGATAACTGCTTCCGGGTTATGGGTATGGGAGCAGGACAGCCCAACCGGGTTGATGCTGTTAAAAAGCTGGCTATAACCAAAGCTGAAGAAAACATCAAAAGGTTATATGGTGACCGGAAGGTTAAAGAAATAATGCAGCAGTGCGTACTGGCCAGTGATGCCTTTTTCCCTTTCCCGGATAACATTTATGCTGCTGCTGAAGCAGGTATAACTAAAATAATACAGCCAGGCGGAAGCAAACGGGACGGAGAAGTAATTAAAGCCTGTAACGAGACCGGCACAGCAATGGCTTTTACCGGCATACGCCATTTCTATCATTAATACCGGAGGAAATATGAAAAATAACAGTTTTTATAAATCAGAATTAAGTAAAAAAAGGAAAAAAAAGGTTTTAACCGGTATTTTTTTACTGCTTTTAAGCCTGTTTTTCCTCTATACTATCGGTGAAAGCGCCAATGAAAATCCCTATAATATCCGCTCTTTTCTGGCCGGTCTTCTGGCAATTGTAGCTGTAGTATATATCCCCTATTCCCTGTACCGCAATAAATAATTAATGCCCAGAACTCTTTTTTTTTTACTGATTATTAACTTTTCCCTTGCCTACCGGCCGCATCCCTACAGGTATTCTGTTAACGGGATACAGGCTTCCGGTACAGGCGGTATGCATGCCGTTCCTGTCTTAAATACCGAAGCATTGTTTAATAATCCGGCTGCCCTGGCCTTTATAAAAAAAAACAGCATCACTTATGAAATAAAAAGCGGTTTTCATTTTATAGGCATACAGGAATATGCTTTAAATCTGGATGCTTTTTCAGCAATGGGAGTTATCTTTAAAAGTAAAAAAAACAGAAAAAAAAGTCCCTCCTGGGGACTCTCTTTTTTTAATCAATTTCAAAGCACTCCGGCAACTGACAGGGGAAATATATTCATGCCGGCTTTTTTTATAAAAAAACTGGCCTGGCTAAAAGGATGGCGCCTTACACCGCGCAGTGCTCTCGGCATCAATGCCGGGCTCTCTGTTGCCCTGGAGAAAAAAAAGGAAAAGCAGGATATTTACTATACTACCGTTTTCCCCGGCATTGATCTGGGCTATATACATTATTTAAACAACTATATAACAGCCGGTATTCACCTGGTACACCCGCTCTTTTTAAACTGGGGTTTATTTCATGTTACAGGTTTGAAAGAGACAACCCCTTTTATTGCGGACCTTGCCCTTAAATTCAACCTTAACCCCGGCATTGATCTTTATACAGAGCTCTCTTATCAGGGATGGGACTGGGTAATCTATAAGAACCATAATGCTCTCCCGGTTGATCTTGACAGCGGCCCTACACCGGTTGATCCTCTACAGAATATTTTTCTGAATTTCGGTATAAGCATCAAGCCGGAGCTACTTTCATTAAA
>CAZFAK010000148.1:0-7585 GCA_964517045.1 uncultured Spirochaetia bacterium
CCTTTTGAGCCGGAAAAAAAGTCAGGATGACTTTTTAGGCGAAAACGGAGTGCAGTCGTCCCCAGGAAGGGGACGACAAACGTCCCCGAAAAAGCGGTTATCTCCATGCTCCGGACGCTGTGATCTTTAGCCACGGTAGACTGGTGTCTGCATACTGCCGTAAGTCAACTTCGGCCTCAGGTGCTGGTTTACACAATATGTTTGAAGCCAAAGCCGGCCGGAGCACCGGTATCTGCTTTGGAGGGACCTCCCTGGAAAAAATTACAAATTTTATAATTTTGTTATTTATATTACTTTTCCGTCAGATTATAAAACATTTCCGGACGGTATTCAAAGTGAATAGTATCAAAGTGATACCATTTACCGCCCCAGATAAAATAATTTTTTTCAAAAATTCTTACAATTTTATCAGGATAAACATAAACCGAAATTTTATTATTTTTTTTTTTATAAAATTTATACTGTTTCCAGTAATAGGGAGGACTAAGATCAAGATCTATGGCAATACCGAATGCATGCGCTGATAACCGTTTGGTATGACGGATACAGCGGTAATTAAAAGTACCTTTAATATTAGTCAGATACCGAAGCAAACTGCGGTCCTTTCGAACCGCCTCTTTTAACTCATCACGGCATTTTTTTAAATAAAAAGCTGCTTTATTTTTTTTATTAAATAATACTTTCCGTCCGAAAAAATTGATCTTTACCAGATTATACTTTATCTCTTGCAGATTATGACCATAAACTGATTCTAAAAATTTTTCATTACGATAGCGGCCCGGATTATAATTGCGGGGCAACTGTATATTTATTTTATTGGTAAAATACTGCTGGTAAAAAATACTGTGAATATCAGCATGCGCCAGCATCTCCCGGTAACTGTGAATGTGATTATCATAAAGTATCCTGGTATAATCTTCCATAATAAAATATATCTTTCCCCTGGTAATATCAACTGCTCTTATAAAAGTACTGTAACTGTTTAACAGATAATAAAGTTCTTTCAGGAAATTTGTTTTTTTCTTTTTATTTAAAAAAGGAAGTTTGTTTTTAAAAAAGCGGTATAATACCTGAGGCTTACGGTAAATATAGGCTTTATTCCAGTTAAAATAATATGATTTATTATACAGGAATACAACACAGCAAAGTAAAAATATATTAAGCAGTTTGATCATGTATCATGTCTTAAAAAAAATAGATTAATAAAAGGTTTATAAATAGAATCCTGGTTTTTAAATAAAATTTTTTTAAATATCTCACCGGCCTTGTCATAATCACTGTATCTGAATATACTGCCGTACAAATACATAGCTTTTTCGCGGTTATGCTCAGCCTGGATATCAACATAGTGATTACGATAAAATTGTAAAAATTTCTTTTTAGCGGCACTATTAAAATAATACTCCAATATCGTAATAATACAATAATCCTCAAGCGAGGGCTGCAGCACCGGCCTGGTTTTATAAAAAGAAACAAGATTGGTACTGCAGGAAAGCTTATACCTTTCCAACTCCAGAAAAAAGCGCCAGTTGGTTATGTTTTCCGAAAATAAAACCAGACGATCCATAAGCCGCGGCTGCGCCTCCCTGGTTGAATGCTCTTTTAAAGATTTATGCAGTTGATTGGTATTATTAAAAAAAACATCCTGTAAATACTGACGGTAATAATCCGCGCTCTTCTCTAAAAGATGTTTTTTATTTAACACCAGGGCGGAAATATAGTAATAATCAAAATCGCTTAACTTATCATTGGTAATTATCTGCTGATATTTATTATTGATAAAAAGTTTTTTCCCGTAAATATAATTATTTATATTAACAGTAATCCCGGACAAGGCATGGGTTAACAGATGTGTTCTCTCATACCTGCGCATATTCCGTTCAGTAAAACGGTTACTATAAACCCTCTCCAGTTTATTATATAACTTAATAAACTCTGCGTAATAAGCTTTCTTATAAAACAGGGTAAGAAATGTGTTAATATTCTCTTTTGTAAAAACAGCAAGAGGAAATGAATGCCCGGTAACCGCCTTAAAATTGAGATCTGTTAAAATTTTATTTGCCTGAATCATTTTTCCACTTTTTAAATAAAAATAACTCTTTAAAATTTTAACTTCGCCAGCATTTTGGAAACGATCTTTATTTTCCTGCAAAGCATTAAATAAAAATGCAGCTTTATCTTCACTGATGATCACATCACAGTAAGAAAAATATTTTTCAATATTAGATGCTCTTTTATAAAAAAGTTTAATTAATTCCCGGGCCAGCATATCGTAATTATTTACTTTTTCCAGAGCATTCAAAAAATATTCACTATACCGGCTGCGTTCAAACTGAATATTCGTATTCTGAAAAATATTTTTTATAATAAAATAATATTTTTTTTTTTTCTGATATTGCTGAAAAACCTCTTCTACCAGCCGGTCTCCCTCCAGGCTGCGGAAAAGTGTTTCTGTAAATTTTTTCAGCTCTGCCGGCTGCGGATCGGAAGCAAGATAATTAAAAATAAAACGGCTGTTCTCTGTCTGCAGAAAAGAATCAATAACCCTGCTGTAATCTGCCCTGAGCGCACAGGGGAAACAGCATAACCAAAAAACAACCAATAAAGTAAACTTATTTTTTTTCATTAACCGGCAAAGACTGGGACTGATCCCGCTGTGAATCAGCAGAAGTCATGGTACAACGGCCGTTAAATACAGCTGTATCTTCAGTAATTAAAGCTGCTGTAAATATATCTCCCTTAAAAAAAGAGCCGCTTTTAAAAATGGTTTTTTTCTGTACATTTATATTGCCCTCTATGCTGCCGGCTGAGATCAGAAGACCGCACTTAATATTACCTTTGACAGCTGCCCGCTCGGCAACAACCAGCAATCCGGGGGCTGTAATATCCCCTTCAAATTTTCCTTTGATCATTAAAGAGGATTTGAACTGAATACTGCCTTTTAAATAAAAATCTTCATTAAGAACAGTAGTTATCTCACTCTCTGTGATTTTATATAATTTTTTAGTACCCATGTATATTTTTTTATTAAAGTATAATAAAATAAGAAAAGGAAAATGTCAATTCATAATTTTACACGCTATTAAGTTAAAGTTTACCAGTAATGGCTCAAAACAAAATTCAATGTCCTAACTGCAATAAGCTGATTTACGCACAAAGTGAGCAGTGTCCCTACTGCCGGACCAGGTTTAATGTTAACCCGGCTGCCTTTACAAAAGACCGCTCTCTCGGAAAAAAATTAAATAATTTTCTAAGCAGATTTAACCGCTCGGAAAACAGGTCTGGCGCTAAAAACAATAAAAACAAAAAACTTTTATCTTTAAAAGAAGTGGACTCCAAATATAAACTCGGCAGCCAGAATTATCTCGGAGTAAAGGAGGTAAAACTAAACGATATTATAGGCAGCATGGACCGTTACAATGACTTCAATAAATATTTTTTACCCGTTAAGGGTTTTACCACTAAAAAGCTTGATCCGATAATAAATAAAATGAAAAAAGGAGAGGAACTGCCGCCGGTTAAACTATATGCTGTCAGCGGTAAATATTTTGTCATTGACGGCCACCACCGTATATCAGCCAGCCTGCTTTTGAACCGGGAATATATTGACGCTGAAGTCACCAATGTAAAAATTTTAATAAATCTGGAGGAAAAAAAACAGCCGGAAGTCTCCTCGGAAGAAATGAAATTTTTTATTATTGACATAGAACGAAAAGAGTTTGAAAAAAAAACCTATCTTTACAATAATATTTTATCATACCCTATTATAGTTACACACATTTCCTCTTATGGTAAGTTATATGATGATATAGCAACGCACCATAAATTAAACTGTGAAATTAACCAAAACACCAACATCATAGTCTCTGCCCTGGAGTGGTATAAACATAAATTTCTGCCGGTTATAAATATTATAATGGATTACGGCCTTATGAATAAAATAAACCAGCGTACGGCAAGTGATCTTTACGTATGGTTTCTCTTCCACCAGTATTTTTTATCCATGGAGACCGGGCACAAGATAGGATTTAAACAGACTATTGCTGACTTTGTTAAAGTAAACGGCAAAAAAAAATATTATGACCAGATTCCAACCCGTTTTGATAATTATATTAACTATATTTTAAATGAAAGATAACTCCTTAAACAAACTTACTATTCTTGCAGTCAGCGATAAAGAATCAAACTATTTAAAATCGGTTATTGCTTCCAGAAATTTTAAAAATAATTTTGAACTTATTATCTCCTGCGGCGATCTCCATCAAAATTATATTACCTATCTCGCTGACGGTACAAATAAGATAATCTATTATGTCAACGGCAACCATAATTATTACCTGCCTCCCAGAACTAATTTTAAAAACCGTTTCAAGCTGGAATACAACAGCATACCAGGAGGGCTGGACCTGCATAATAAAATTATTCCTTTTAAAAATTTTCTTATCTGCGGTTTCTCCGGCAGTAAACTTTATAACAACCAGCCCTACCAGTACAGTGAAAAAAAAATATACTGGCAGGTTTTAAAATACTACCTGCGTATAAAATGGTACCGTCTTCTGCATCTGTTTGCAGCCCCGAAAAAAATTATTGTTATCTCTCATGCGCCGGTAGCCGGTTATGGGGACCAGCCTGACCCATGTCATTCCGGTTTTAAAGCTTTCCGCTTTTTTATTAAAAAATTAAAACCTGTCCTGTGGCTCCATGGCCACATTCACCTTAAAGATTTTACCTCTTCAGCTGTTTACAAATTTAAAAAAACTACCATCGTAAATGTATATGAATTTAAAAAAATAACCGTTAAACAAAATGATGTTAAAGCAGAATATAAAATTTAATTAACAAAAAAAATGCAGCTGGAAAAATATTCACTCGGAATTGGCGACCGTTTCGGCCTGCAGGCTGAAGCGCAGCTAAAAGCCCTGCTTAAGGGGCAACAGCAGGGTATTAAGGCTGTACCCGTATGGAATAAATCTTTCCGGGAACATAATATTATCAAAAGCCTACCTGAAACGGTATTAATTAAAGCCAGAAAAGCTGTCAAGGCTTTACAATGGCAGGACTCTTTTTATATTGATGCTGACCATATCAATATGAACAATGTTAAAGATTTTATCGCATCATCTAATTTTTTTACGATTGACGTTGCTGATTATATCGGGAAAAAAGCAGCCCCTGGCGCGGTTACGGCGTTTACGGAAAAATATCAAAAATACTGCGGCAGTCTGAGTTTGCACAAAAAAAATTTCCAGTTACATCTGAATAAAGAAACAATAAAACAAACCGCTGCCTCTTTATTAACAGCTGTAGAAAAAGCAGGAACTCTATATAAATTCATTAAAAAGCACAAAGGAAAAGATAATTTTATTACAGAAATATCCATGGATGAAACTGATAAACCTCAAACTCCGGAACAACTCTTCCTTATACTGGCTGCTATAGCTGATCAGGGCATTCCGGCGCAGACTGTTGCCCTCAGATTCAGCGGCCGTTTTAATAAAGGTACCGAATACCGGGGAAATCTGCAGCTTTTCAGCGAACAGTTTAACCGGGACCTGGCTGTTTTACAATACGCTATTCCTGAATTCAATCTACCACTAAATTTAAAACTCAGTGTTCATTCCGGAAGTGACAAATTCAGCCTTTATCCAATCATAAATAAAGCCTTAAAAAAATTTAAAGCAGGTCTTCATTTGAAAACAGCCGGCACCAGCTGGCTGGCAGAATTATGCGGCTTGGCTGAATCCGGTGACCGGGGACTGCAAACTGCCCGAACCGTCTATTACCAGGCTTATAAGCGCCTGCCCGAACTGTGTAAACCTTACGCTGCTGTAATGAATATTGATATAAACAAACTTCCTTCTCCGGAAACAGTAGAGGGCTGGAACAGCTCTGCTTTCAGCGCTGCTTTAACTCATGATCAGCAAAATCCTGCCTATAATTCCGATTTGCGTCAACTTATGCATGTAGCTTATAAAATTGCTGCAGAGATGGGGGATGAATACCGGCAACAGGTAAAAGCGCATTCAGAGCTTATAGGTGCCAAAGTAACAGACAACATTTATCAAAAACACCTGCTTCCTTTGTATAGCAATCTATCCTGATATCCTTTGATGAAAACTGCAAGACATTCTACTGATCTCTTTACAGTCTTTAATCAAGGCAGCCAGAACCTCCTGCTTGACCGCCTGTTTGGGGTCATCACCAATTCCCTTTTTGGGATCAAAATGAGATTCGAGTAAAAGTCCATTGGCCCCGTACGCAGCGGCTGACATGGCAGCTTTGGGAACATACTCTGATTTACCCACACTATGACAGGGATCCACAATAACCGGAGCCCAGGTACGTTCTTTTAAAAGTAGTGTAATGGATTCGTCAGGAAAATTACGAAAACCATCTACTGCCGGCATAGTACCCCGGGGACATAAAGCAATGTTGGTATTGCCATGCGAGGCAATATATTCAGCAGCTGATATAAACTCGTCAACTGATCCCATATGCATTGACCTTTTTAAAAGTACAGCTGTCTGCCGGTTTTCCGTATAACGGCCTATATTTTTTAAAAGACTGTAATTAAGCGCATTACGGGCACCTATCTGCAAAACATCCACTCCGGTTTCTACAGCCAGCTTAATCTGTCTTTCATCCATAACCTCTGTAACAACCGGCAGCTCAAATTTTTCTTTCGCCTTAAGTAGAATATCCAGAGCCTGGTCATGGCCCTGATAGGAGTGGGGATTGGTCCTTGGTTTCCAGACACCGCCGCGCAGCATATCTGCGCCTGCCTGTTTGACTGCCGCTGCTGTTTTATAAAAATATTCCGGGTGTTGGGGATCAATAGTACAATGCCCGGCAATCACTGTAAAATCCCGGCCTATTTTCAACTGGCCGGCAGAAATGGTTTGTTTGCCGTGTTTTTGATCCAAAGCTAAAATTTTGTAAGGAGCCATCATACGCGAGACATGGTCAATAAAAGGAAGCCCTTCCAGACGGTTAATAAATAATTCGGAAGTCTCGTCACCAATAATAGGATATAAAGTTCTGACCTCTCCCTCTATTTTACCTACTTTACAATTAAATTCAGCAGCAATTTCCTGCAATTGCTTGTATTCCACAGAAGATAATCTGTTTTTCTTCGGTATAATCATAATAATTCCTGAAAAAGTGGTATTATAACATGAGAAAATAAATAATAGCCACAGTAGAGTTGCTTGTGCATATGACATTCGGTCAACTGCAACACTAAATTCAGGGTTACAGTTTGTTTTTTTGGCTGGTTCATAGAAAATTTATCTTTCTTCAGCACTTTAGCGTTAAACTGCGGCTTATAATTGATACAGAGTAACTGATGGAAATATTTTTTATAGCCACGGTAGACTGGTGTCTGCATATTGCCGCAGGTCAACTTCGGCCTGAAGGGCAGGGTTACAGTATGTTTTGTTAGCCGGTTATACTACCGGCCCGGCACACAAGCTCTTCCTGACACTTCTTCAGGCAAAGGGCCGAGCAGGAAAACTATTGAGGACGGAGCAGGGAGACAGCCGCTTTTGAAGGGGCCTTTTGAGCCGAAAAAAAGTCAGGATGACTT
>CAZFAK010000149.1:0-7506 GCA_964517045.1 uncultured Spirochaetia bacterium
GGTTTCCGGCTGCGCTTTTTTTAGCTGTAGTTTTACGACGGGAAGTAGATTTGGAGCGGACAGTCTTGCTGTTTTTTTTACGGGAACTCTTTTTTTTTCGGGAAGCTGATTTTTTCTTTTTGCTGGCCATAGTTTAACCGCCTTAAATAATAATATCATATAAAATTTAATATTATTTGTTCTTAAAATCAAGCGTAATCCTGCAATTTTTTTATTTTTTCTTCTTTAGTTTGCCCAAATTTATTCGTTCTTTTTTGCTTGTCCAAAGAGAACCGGGAAAGGCGTTCTGCTAGCTGTTTTTTGTTGAAACCAAAAGCGCTGGCCGGAGCACCGGCCAGCTTTGGCTGCAAACATATTGTGTAAACCAGGACTTAAGAAGGAAGTTGACCAGCGGCAGTATGCAGGAGTGGGTCTACAGTGGCTATTACTATATTTTCTTCGGCGCCTAACGCCCTTGAAAAGCGGATACAGGTGCTCCGGTCTGCTTTGCTTGTTTTCATTTTAAATTAAAAAGCCATCACTTCACCCATATAGACTATCGTCGGTTCAAAATCATCAGGATGAAAAAACTAAAATTTAAGTACGGTAATCCGTTGTTTTCTTCATCCCCCCTCTTGACAGGAAAAAACATTTCGATTAAAATAAATATAAATACTGGATGAAAAATTGAAATACCAGCGCGGTCTGGGTCGTCATAACTGTATCGGCTCCCACAGTTCCTACTATAAGGAAACCATGGAAGAGCTTACCCTGCTGCCCACCTGCCTGATGCGGGGAGATTATTTTTACTCGCCGGGTAAAGAGCAGTTTCCCCTGTTCAGTCCCTGGCTGCCTAATGATTATCGAAAAAAAATATTAAAAATTTCCTGGACCGGAAAAAGAATCTGCTGGCAGGGATCAAACTTTAAAATGCGGCTGGAGCTGCGCCAGACCCTGCCCGGACCTTTGTTTGAAGCAAACAGCCGCTCCCTTCGCCTTACCTGGGCAGAACACAATGACGCGGATCAAAATGAGTGTCTGACCACCGGTGAAAAATTCAGGGCTGCTGGTTTGTCTGCTGTTAACGGAGAAGAGCATTTCCTTCTCGTCCGGGGGCGAAAATTTCCTTGCCTGATCATCAGTGCCGCCCCTTTCAAAAAAGTTCGGGTTACTGACCACCGTTTCTGGGAAATTAAAACCAGGGGTAAGGGAGCCATTATGATTGTTCCCCTTCTCCATAAAGATGACTATTACCCGGATGAACAGCAGCAGAAGCTGTATCTTTCCTTAGTAAAACACCCCCCGTTAACCGCGCAGGAGCATTACCGGATCGCGGACAGCCATCTTTATTTCAAACAGACCTTTAAAAACAGCAAGGCTGCCCCTCTGCCCCCGGTAATGCTGAACGCCGCAGTTAACGGAAAACTGGTTAAGCTGCCGCCGTATCAGCAGCTTCTTCACACGCTCAATGGCCCTTGGGCTGCGGTTAAAGCCCCCTCCTGGCAGGCAGAGATTGATCTCCGGTGGACCAAAGCCAAAGTTAATTTTCCTGAACCTGTTAAAGGGGAACTGACCCCGCTGCCTGCGGAACTCTGCTATGCCGGGGACCACTCGTGGGAGCCGGATACCCCCCAGGACATGCTGTTAAGCTGGCGCACCTGGGGAGTTGTTTTAAGAGCCCTCCCTGATAATTATAAAAACAAACTGCTTGAGCAGCTTAAACTGCCTTTGCAGCCAGCCTGGCGTGACGCCCTGATAACTATCAGGGAACCGCTGACCGGAATAAAATGGAGTAAACAGAAAGAATTGTACGGACACAGCGGGGATATCGCCTATGATACAGATTGGTACAACGGGCTGACCCTCTCCGGCCTGTGGCGCGCAGCCAGCTGCGGTGATCAACAGATTGAAAAGCAGGCTGTCCGTCTCAGTCAGGCAGCTCGTAAGCAGCGGCAGCTTATGGAAAATTATTTTTCCCTGTTTCACGACTGGTCCTGGTGCAGCGCGGTCATGGAGCCGGCCGGATTTAACTGGAATGCGGACTGCTGCCACAATGGTCTGGAAGGATTGCTGGCCGCCTTGAAACTATACAAGCTGGAAAACAAGCAAAAAAAAGCTGATTTTCTCATGTACCTGGCCGGCAAAACAGCCCTTTCCCTGCACAGCTGCTGGGGCTACACAGACTGGCTGAAGCAAAATCTTCCTTTTTATATAAGAAGTCAGTCTGACGCTACCCAGCATTTTATGAAATCTCCGGAAGACAGCCGTATTTTCGGGGTTACTGCTATCGAAGGAGGGCGGGGGGTCTTCCCTGTATCTCCTGGTCTGCGCAACCCCTATACCTTTACCGGCTTGTTTCCGGAAAGCAATGCCTTGCTCAAAATGCATCTGGATCAGAAGCGATTGCAAGAGCTTTGCCGTATCTGGGAAAAAGAATATCATGCGCGCTATCAGGATTGGCGCTTTTTTTACCTTGGTGATGACTGGCAGGAGCGCTGGCAGCACTATGATCAGGAGGCCCGGGAGCAGGCCGCGGTATTTTTTCACCTGGCCCCGGAGATCTGTCTGCGGCGCTGGACTCTGGCGCAGGATCCAAAGATTATCAAAGCGCTGTTTAAAACACCGCTCAATCCTGTAGAACAGGTTGTGCTGGAGAGCTGCTCCTGTTTAGAATTGCCGGAATGATAAAAATTACCTAAAATAACAAGTATTAAACGATGGCACGGCCGAGCGAAAAGTTTGCCTGCCGTAATATGCAGCTACAAATGTGCAAAAGTAATTTTTACAACATGCTATGGTTTAACATTTTTCCCTGGAATTTCTGTTTGGCCTTGCTGATGTTATAATAATAATATCCTTCCGGGAAGGATCAGACTTGGCATTTACATAGAGATTGCAACAGGAAAGAAAGGTGACCGGTTATGGTATGAAGCTTAAAGAGGCATATATAGAAAACAGCTATTATTCCCGAAAAGAGTTTAATGATTTCATCGTCCCCCTGCTGGAGAAAATAATTGCAGGAAGTGCGCCCAACAGGACAGCTCTGATCGGAGTGCAGGGCGGGCAGGGAACCGGAAAGACAACTCTTGTCAGGTATCTGAAAAAGATCCTGGCTAAGATGAGGTATAGCTCGGTCGTTTTTTCAATAGATGATTTCTATAAATCATATGAGGCTAGAATGAAGATGGCTGCAAAAAACAAGGGTAATCCATTTTATCGGATAGCCAGAGGGATGCCGGGTACACACCGGATTGCATATCTTAAGGAAGTTCTTGCCAGGGTAAAAAGAGGGGAGCGGTTCAAACTCCCTGTCTTTGATAAATCATTACATAATGGTGCCGGAAATATCTCCGGAGAGATAACAGTTAAAAAAAGACCTGATTTTGTATTTTTTGAGGGCTGGCTGCTGGGTATGCCCTGTGTAAAGCCTGCAAAACTGCTTAAAATATGCAGGGAAAAAAAGGTTGATGTTTCCTGGTTTGCCGATAAGGACTTGCAAGAGGTGATGGACTATTGTCCGCATTATGAGGAGTTATGGCATTATCTTGATATCTTTGTTGTTCTGGAAGCAGCAGCTTTAGAACTGCATTACAGATGGAGATATACGCAGGAAAAGAGTCTCAAGCAAAAAAAAGGCAAAGGCATGCGCAAAGCAGAGGTCTATAATTTTGTAAAACACTTTATTCCTCTTACCTTACTGATATATGAAAAAACCGAACCTGATCTGAAGCTGAAGATAGATAAAGAGCATAAGTTTTTTGATATGATATGGAAAAACCAGGATACGGATTTTAATTCCTGTAAAGAGACAGGATAAATTACCTTGCGCCGGTCAGGTAACTGTTTTTTTTTACCGCATGAACTACCGGAGAATGGTTTTGACCGGGGTTTGTTTTTTATTTTCCGAGTATAACATATTTAAGCATTCTTCTGATGTTTTTTATTTTAAAAATAAAGCGGCAAATTTTATAATAACTGTAAGAACCGGTTACCATTCCCCATAATGCGTTATTGAGCGGCTTTTCGTTTTCCTTTTTTTCCAGATTTAAAAGATGGACAAATCCTGACGTGAATTTAGCAGACTTTAAAAACAGACTGTAGAATCTGAAAAGTAATTTGCCTATGATGTTGTCGCGCTCTATTTTTTTGCATAAAGGAGCATAATACCGTTTGAAATTTTTCCCGGAAATACCATGCTCCAGGGCAGTTCTTACAAGCTGCCTCGCTAATAAAAGGGCAGTCCCTATGCCGTCCTTGTATAGTCTTGTAACAGCCATGTCACCTACAGCTGCCCATTTATCGCCAAAGTAACTTGCAGCTGCGCCTACATTGATGTATGAGACGCAATAACACAGGGGGGCGCGCCCATTGTACCGGTAAAAATCCTGATCACCTTCCATAAAATTATATTTGGATATTTTTCCTTTGGCTATCTTTTTTTCAAGATAAGACGTGTTCATATACTGGTCCTTGGGAACCGAGGCGCCGAACAATATGTGATCAGGATAATTGAATTTTACGATAGCCTCGTTTTTATGTATCTCTGCAGGCAGCTCAGTCGCATTGAGTTTCATATGGTCTGTTCGCGGCGGGGAAAATAGCTGCGGTTTAAATGCGGGATATTTGGAATTGACACCGCAGGCCAGAATCATAAAATCGTAACTATATGCGGAAGACCGGGTTACTACCGTAGGTTTACTGCTGAACTTGATTTTGACTACGCGTTTATAAATAAAGGTTCCTCCTCTCTTTTTTACCTCATTCCTGAGAAAAGCGTCAAAGGAGATGACACTGCCTTCCTGACATCCGTGCGGACCGGCCCCCCGGAACACGCTGTATATTGGTGCATCATCAGGGCTGAAAATCTGCATCTTCCGGTCCATGATCTGAATGCGGTATGTATCAAGCATGCATTGGATCACGGTTTCAGGTATCCGGAGTCCCAAACCTGCCATGTTTTTTATTGCGTTATATGACAGTACACCGCTGCATCCTTTACACGATCTGGGTCCGCCCGGACTTGCGGGTTTACGCTGTTCAAATACGGTTACTTTTAAATGCAATCCTTTTTTGGCAGCCTCTTCCAGTAGCATAATTGCAGAGAATGCCCCGGCAGGACCGCCGCCGATTATGCCGACCTCCTGACCGTCTTTTAAAAAGTGTTTTTTATTTGCCATAATTATGCAGTTAACCAAATTTTTAAAGGCAGGGCTTTATCAACAATGCTTTCACGGCAATTAGTGCTAAAGAGTATGCTAACTATTTTATTCTGCTGCTGCTGCATCAGCATCTTTTTCATTTTCGGCAGACGGAGCTGCTTTTTTATTTGCATCCTGCGCTGTTCCTTTTGCCTCAGCTTTGGAAGCGTTTTTCTTTTTTTCAGCTGCCGCTTCTTTTATTTTTTTATTTAACTTTTTCATAAATACAAACTCCAGTGTGAGATAGGGGGTAAAGGAGTGATAGGTTTTTTTAACCTCCGGTGGCGGATGGCTGCTGTATTTGAAATTGTAGTTGAATGAGAATTTAATCTTTTTAAAAATTTTCATTTTAACAGTTGTGTTTAAATGGATGCGGAAGTCGCGGAAATTTTTAAACAGCGGCTGATAGTAAACTACACTGTTTATGGAAAATCTTTTTCCGGTTTTTAGAAAAAAGGAAAGATAGCTGCTTAAGCGATGATCATAGTGATGTATTTTCCGGTCCTCTGCTTTGTTGTATTCAAACATGTACAGGGTGCCCAGATATGCCTTGAAATTTTCTGACGTTACCGGATTAAACCGGGGGCCTGTACCGGCTATGCTCCGGAAAATAATTTTCTGGATCTCATTATACTGGATCTGCGTAAAAATTTCCGGAATAAAGGCGCGGCTGATTCCTGTATAATTATAACGAAGATGGGTATAACCGTTATTAACAAATCTGGATTCATAGGCAATATTCAAGTGCAGATTATTTAAAAATAAAAACAGACTTTCATTCAGTTTTAAAAAAAAATTTATCTGTCCGCCAAACTGAATAATATAACCGTCATTTTTTTCAAGGTCCCCGCTAATGTCCACTTCGGTCAGTAAGGCTTTTTCCCCAAGATCTTTACGGAAGGCCTCCACATTTAAAATCTGAGCCGGGAGCAGGGTAATAATTATAAATATTGATATTAAAAATCTCATAGTTTTATCCTCCATATGTTTAGCTGTAAAAGTACAGGAATTTTCATATTATTACTGCTGATATTCTAACAGAGTTCCCGGTGGCTGTCAAATGCAAAAGATAAAAGGTTAAATTTTTTTGTCAGGTGATAATAAAAAATATATCTCCTATGCTTTTCCTATTTGAAAGCTATTACGGAAAGTCATCCTGTTGGTTATCATGAAAGTCTGGTAATAAAAAATTATTGCTATATAAACCAGCAGATTCTATAAATACTATCTGTTTTATTATTAAGCGCTGATTTTTCATAAGGCTATATCTTAATATATTACCGTAAATATTAGGTTAATAGTTTACAACAGTTAATATGTTTTTTGCTTGTTGCCTTATAGCCAAAAGAGGCAACACATTATAACCATGCAGGTGAGGCTAAAGTTGACTGGCGGTCATATGCAGGAGCAAGTCTGCCGTGGCTATTATTCGGTTTTCTTTGTTTGCGGAACCGTCTACCATCAATTATATCGCAGTAGGTCTGACGGGCAGGTAATACCCGGCGCCACCCCCGTACCAGTGAGTTTAATATCAAACAGGATTTTTATCTAAACCGATATTATTTTAAAAATAAGTTTCGTATGCTATAATATTCTGCCTAGCGAATAAATTAAGGAGATTATATGAAAACATTAAAATTTATTTTTCTGTTATGTACTGTTTTATTATATTTTACCTGCAGCAGTAAAGATACCAGTTATATCACTATCGGTTCCGGTAGTTTGTCAGGTGTTTATTATCCTGTGGCCGGCAAGATAGCTGAGTTTGTCAATGCCCGTAAAGCTGATTATGGTATTAAAGCTATTCATCAGTCTACCGGCGGCTCTGTTTTTAATATAAACGCTGTTTTGAGCGGTAATATGGACTTTGGTATAGCCCAGTCAGATCGCCAGTACCAGGCTGTAAAAGGTATGGCTGAGTGGCAGGAGAGGGGTTCACGTACTAATCTGCGGGCAGTTTGTTCCCTGCATCCGGAAATGATCACCCTGATAGCTTCCGGCCCCTCCGGTATAAAAAGCGTTGCCGACCTGGTCGGGAAAAAGGTTAATATCGGCAATGTGGGTTCAGGACACAGGCAAAACGCGCTTGATGTTTTAAAAAACTATGGTATAGATTGTGAAAATGATATATACGCGGAATCAGTCAAGGCAGGAGAAGCGCCCAGCTTGATTCAGGATGAACGTATTGACGCTTTTTTTTATACAGTAGGTCATCCTAACGGCAACATTAAAGAAGCTACTGCAGGCCGCATTCCGGTACGTTTTATCCCTATAAAAGATGTAGACAACTGGCTGGCACAGTATCCTTATATGAGCAAAGCGGTAATAT
>CAZFAK010000150.1:0-7468 GCA_964517045.1 uncultured Spirochaetia bacterium
ATAATAAAAACCTTTATAACTATCTGGTAAACTCCTTTTATCTTAATCCGATCGAGGGTGATGAGAATAAAATACCCTGTTTCCCTCTGCATATATTAAAAACCGATAACGGTTATAAACTGCTTGATGGGCTGGAAGTATATGACGCAGCCGGCAAGGTTGGTTCCGGCAAGATAAATGTTATAACCTACAGGGAGAAAGATGTCATCATCAATACCCCTTACCGTCAAACAGGCAAACCGCATACTTTCTGGGTTAATTATGCGGGCCGGGAAAAACAAAACTATAAAAAAGATGACGGCAGCGTCAGTACCTATTATCCGGTCAAAACCGAGAGTTATTATAAAGCCGTAACCGGTGTCCTGCCTGATCTGCCCGTGGCCCGTGCTGACGGCTACGTAGATCCGCGGGGCTTTACCGCGAAAACTATTTCCTGGTTTAAAAACTATGCGATTGAAAAAGGAATGGCTTTTGAACAGCAGCTTATGTCTGCGGTAATGGGATATTCGGTATTAATTATCGGTGAGAATGAAAATGTCAGGTCAGAGCTGCAGAACGGTCTCACCCGTACCGGCTTTGCCAGTATAGAAACTACTGATGTTAAAGCAGCTCTCCCCTTAATACGCAAAGCTTATAAGAGCGGAGCTAATTACCGGCTGATTTTTATCAGCAGCAAGGCAGCTGCCCGGGATGATTTCCGTCTTGCCCGGGAAATAAACAAAAACTACAGTGAAGGTACAACTCTATTAGTATATAAAACACCGGGGGATAACAGAGCTGCTTCAGTGAGCGGAGAGAGCGGTTCCCCTCTCCTGATTGAACAGCCTGGTAATATTAACACTTTTCTTCCTTATCTGCAGGGGCTGGTAGTAAAAAAATATATTTTTGAAGACGATCCCTATTCAGGCCGGTATTACCTTTTTGCCAACTTTTTTAACCAGGTTGATAACGGTGTTATGGGAACAGTTCCGGACACTATAAACGGCTATATAAAGCTGTATCCCCGCTGGCTGGCAATGAACGGCTACCCCCAAAAGGATTTTATGATGCTTAACGGAAAGCAGATACTAAGTGTATTACAGGAACCATGGGGTAACGGCTTTTTAAAATATTATAACCATTTTCTTTTTGCCGGTGCTTTTGCTACCGGTATCGGTGATATCAAGCAGACTCCCTATGGTGAAATGGCAGGTATAAATGTGATTATAAATGCTTTCAGTACTATCGTAACCGAGAATCAATTAAAAAAATCAGGTGAAGTAAGTTTACTCAATCTTGGTTTTATGAAGGTTAAGCTTGATATACTGCTGCTTGTTCTGGTTGGTTTGTTATTTGGGTTTTTATATGGCCTTACCAATATACGTATCAATACCTATATTTTTCTGGGCTTTTTAGTAGCTACTTTTTTAATAAGCCTGTCTTTGTTTTTATATAATAATTTTTATCTTAATATATTTCCGCTGGTTCTGATTAATATTTTTGTTTTCGGTTCCACGATTATTTATAAATTAATGACTGAAGAGAAAGATAAAAAGTTTATCAAAGCTACTTTTGCCAACTATCTCTCCCAGGAACTTATTGATAATATGATTCAGAATAAACAGATGCCTACCCTCGGCGGTGAATCGCGGGATATGACCCCCTATTTTACAGACATTCAGGGTTTTTCCACTTTTTCCGAAAAACTGACTGCTGATCAGCTGGTGGAACTGCTTAATGAATATTTATCAGCCATGACTGATATCCTGATGGCGGAAAACGGTACGCTTGATAAATATGAAGGTGATGCGATTATTGCTTTTTTCGGGGCACCGGTTTACTCACAGCGCCACCCGCTGGAAGCATGCTATGTAGGGTTAAATATGCAGCAGAAACTGCTGGAGCTGCGGGAAAAATGGCGTAATGAAAAAGCGCTTCCGGAAGAGGGAGAGCGTAATAAAACCAAGGTACCTGCCGAGCAGTGGGCACCCGGTGCAAAATGGCCTAAAATCGTGCATGATATGAAAATGCGTATAGGTATCAATACAGGAGAGATCGTTGTCGGTAATATGGGCAGTGAATTACGTAAAAACTATACAATGATGGGTGATGCTGTAAATCTGGCAGCCCGTCTTGAAGCCGGCGCCAAACAATACGGAGTGTATACTCTGGTCAGTGAGTATACTCTTAATCAGGAAATTAAAAAGGAAGACGGTTCGGTAAAAAAAGTTATAGATTTTCTGGAAGTACGTTTTATTGACAAGCTAACAGTTGTGGGCCGTTCAGAGCCCTTAAAAGTTTATGAGTTGTGCGCCCGTAAAGGGGAACTGAGTGAACAGGAAAAAACTCTTTTTAAATTATTTAACGAAGGTATGGCTTTTTATAAAAATATGGAATGGGATAAAGCTATAGCCAGGTTTTCCGAATCAGTTAAAATAGAACGTGTACCTGACGGCAAGACAACACCCTCAGAGGTTTTTCGTAAACGATGTGAACAATATAAAAAAGAGCCGCCGGAGGGGCCTGAACCGGGTACACCCTGGGACGGTGTCTGCCGTTTGACCTCCAAATGATCTAAAAGGATTTGAAGACAAAAGTTGGTTTAATTTTACTTTTTTTTAACATAGCGCTGGTAGTTAGACCTGTTAACAGGAGACCGGATCTATAACCGAAAGCCGCTGCCCCTTTAACATCAGCAGCTATATTGTCGCCTAACATTAATACTTTTGCCGGGTCTAACCTGCGCCCTGTTTTTTGTTCCAGTATATGATGGTTGTACCTGAAAATATCCCGGTAGGGTTTACCGAGGTAATGAAGTTTTAATTTTACACCATAGCTTTTTGCTACCTGTTTGATGAAACGGGCGCAGCCGCCGGCTGCTATACGGATATTATTGTTTTGAACCGGAAAATATTCATCAGGATTGGGAACAATAAAAAAAGCGCGGGGATTTTGAATAAAATAATTGGTAACTGCATTGATGGTGGTTTCCCAGTCATATTGTGTTTCGCCAATTATCACCCCCTGACAGCGGGGTAAATCTTTTATCCGGCGTGTTATACGCAAGCCGGCTTTTAGAGCATAACATGGAGATCCTAACCTCCCCATTATAAAAAAGAGTTTTTCTTTTAAACGGCGGGTTCGGACAAATTCGATCAGTCCGTCCCCGCAGGATATAATCTCATCTGTATTAAAGGTATGACCGCATTGCCGGAAAAATCCGCATTTTTCCTGTTTGGAATGGTTACTGTCATTGGTAAGCAGGGTAAAAGGGAAGTTGATCCGGCGCAGGTATTTAATGAATTTTTCACTGTTTTTGATCCTTTTATGGTTCAGCAGTAAAACACCGTCGATATCAAAACTGACTGCAGCAAATTTTTGTTTATTTTTTTTAAACCATTTATCAAGGTGAGCTATCATTTTTTTTTCTTTATATTATTATCAATTAAAAATACAAAATTGTTTTTACATTTTTTATGCATAAATTTTTTTGCTGCTTCCTGTAAAGTCCCGCGGAATATATATTCCTGCGGGGTAGTAAGTTCAAAACATATAACTACAGGCTTGCGGTAATAAAATATTTTTTTTATGCTTTTTATAAGCGCTGGCAACCTGTAAGGTGTTTCCATTATAATCAGTGTACTTTTTATACTTTTTAAATGCCGCAGTCTGTTTTCCCGCTCTTTACTCTGCCGCGGCAGAAAACCGCTGTAATGAAAATGATTTACAGGCAGTCCGGCTGTAATAAGCGCGCCGATAACTGAGGAAGCGCCGGGGATGTAATTTATTTTTACTTTAAACTGAATCAATTCCTGTACCAGGCGCAGCCCCGGATCTGCTACCACAGGGTGGCCCGCATCAGAGATTAAAGCTGCTTTTTGATATTTCAGTATAATTGACTCTGCAATTTTACCGGCTTCCTTTTGTTCATTATGCTCATTAAGTTCTATTATATCTTTTGTACCGAGCGCAATCTTAAGCAGATCCAGCATTTTTTTTCCGGTTTTATAATCTTCTACTATAATTAGTTGTGCTTTTTCAAGCAGCTCCAGAGCCCGCAGGGATATATCCTGCAGATTGCCTATGGGCATAGAGATGACATCAATTTTTTGTAGAATATTATCCTCCGCAGTTATAAATTATTATTATTTGCTATATAATGCAATCACGCTTTGCTAAACTCCGGTACAGGGAAAAATGTTGACAAATGTATTAATATATTGTAATATTTTCTCTTGACTTCGGAGGGTTAGCCAAGTGGTAAGGCAGGAGTTTGCAAAACTTCTATTCATCGGTTCGAGTCCGTTACCCTCCTTTTCAAGCCGAAGTGGCGGAACTAGGTAGACGCAAGGGACTTAAAATCCCTCGGTGGGTAACCACTGTGCCGGTTCAATTCCGGCCTTCGGCAGATGCTGATAAAATGCTTTGCAAAGATCAATATCTTTCTTGGTATTTTCAGCAAAAGAAACAGCGGCTTACATGAATTGGGGTCTGTGTTTCAAAATATAACGCTCTTTGATATACTGGATATTGTAAAAGCAGATCAATATCAACTTATTATAGACAGTTCCTCGCCTGTAGCTGCGGTTACTGCTGACTACAATCTATACCGGAACAATCTGCTCTGCCGGATATACCAATATTTCCGGGAGCGGTTCAGGATTCCGCCTGTGCAAATAAAACTTAAAAAATGCATTCCGGTGGGGGCCGGTCTGGGCGGCGGCAGTGCTGATGCAGCCGGTTTTATTACAGCTTTGAATAAGCTATATAAACTTAATTTAAGCCGTAAAAAACTTTCGCTGATCGGTCAGTATTTCGGAGCGGATATTCCCTTTTTTTTTACCGGCGGCCGGGCAGCTGTTGAGGGTACAGGTGAGTATATAAGACCTATAACTGGCAGCAGTAATTGTTGGGTCGTTCTTGTATATCCGCAAATTCATATTGCAACAGAATTTGCTTATAAAAGTTGTGTGACGTTTTGTAGTAAAAATAAATATAAAAATTTTTATAAATTTATAAAAAAAACTAAATTTAATAAAAATTTTATGGACAGAATAGCAACTCTAATGTATAATAGTTTTGAAGAAAAAATAAAATATAAATTCCCCTGTATAAAGGGTACATTAAAAATATTGAAAAATTACTCTGCAGCTACCTTGCTAAGCGGTTCAGGTTCTGCGGTATTTTCTCTTTTTTGCGATAAAAGAGATGCTTTGGGTGCCTATAGTGCAATAAAAGACAGGTATCCGCAAACATATCTTTTAAACACAGAGGATGTTGGTTTGTACTTAACAGGAGAGGAGCTATTTAATGGAGATTACAGATATCAGACTGAAAAAAATAGAAGGTGACGGTAGTTTACAGGCATATGCTGCAATTACTTTTGATGACTGCTTTGTTATCCACAACATTAAAGTAATTAAAGGTCATAACGGTTTGTTCATTGCAATGCCGCGCCGGAAAACAAGAAAAGGAGAGTATAAAGATATTGCTCACCCGATCAATTCTGAATTCCGCGGTATTTTGCAGTCATCGGTACTGGAAGCTTTTAATAACTATTCCGAAGATAAGCAAGAGGAAAAAGAGAGCTGATTTTATTATTTTAATAAAACATTTTATGTTACAGCATAGATTGTTCCGAAAGCGTTATTTTATTTATTATTTTTTTGATTAAAGGATGTTGCATAAAATACTAACTGAGAGTTGACCGGAATACAGAAAAAAATTAATTTATATTTACTGTATTCAATGTAAACTGTTATTCAGGGATAGAGTTTATATTAACAGGCTTACATAAGCAAAAAGGGATTTATTTAGTGGGGTATCGTCAAGTGGTAAGACACAAGGTTTTGGTCCTTGGATCCCAGGTTCGAATCCTGGTACCCCAGATATAAATATTATTTTAACAAGATTGTTTTTTAAAGGAGTATATATATGCCACTTTTTTTAGAAGCTGAAAAACGGAAAGCTAACGTAAAAAATATTACCAGAAAAGCTCCGGCGGCCGGTTTTATACCGGCAGTAATGTATAACAGCCAAACCAACATACCGCTGAAGGTATCCAAACATGATCTGGAAAAACTTTTTCCAAAATTAAAAGCTAACTCTATAATTAATTTAAAAGTTGACGGCAAAGAGGAAAAAGTTTTAGTCAAGGATTACGATGAAGATTTACGCACGCGGGAAATAACCCATGTCGATTTTTATCTTATCGATCCGCGCCAGCTGTTAAAAGTAAAGATCCCCGTAATTACCAAAGGAGTGTGTCCTGGTGTAAAAAAGGGCGGGCTGATTCAGACTTTTATTAATGACTTGGAGACCAGATGTAATGTAGACAAAATACCGGATCACTTTGAGGTTGATGTATCAACACTGGATATCGGCTCCCAGGTGCATGTCGCTGATCTCACTCAGGAGAAGGATGTGGAGATTCTGGCTGATCCGCAGGATATGGTATTATCTATAGTTCAGTCTGCCAAAGCGATAAGTGTCAGCACTCCGGCGGAAACTGAAGCAGAGGGAGAAACTGAAGCGGAAACCCCTGAGGGTGAGCAGAAGGAAGAGTCAGCAGAAGAGAGTCAGACACCGGCTAAATAGATGGAGCGGTATAAAAGACTGTGTTATACAGTACAATTATTTTGCTTTTTAACTGTCAAAATACTTTTGTTGTAGTGTCTAAATAATTAAAAACAGAAAAGGATCAGCCATTGCAAACAAAATTAATAGTAGGTATTGGAAATCCCGGTGAAGAATATAAACATACCAGGCATAATTTTGGTTTCATGTGCGTTGATTATCTGACGAAAGCTTTCAATATACCGTACAGATTTGAGAAAAAAAAAGCAATATTCGGTAAAAAAAAACTCCAGGGTACTGAGGTTATTTTACTGAAACCGCAGACTTTCAGTAATCTGAGCGGGGAAGCGGTTTTATATATAGCTTCTTTTTTAAAGGTACATATAAAAGATATTCTGGTTTTATATGATGATATCCGCTTAAAGCTGGGTGACGTCAAAATAGAACAAAATATCGATAAAATCGAACATAATGCTATTCACAATCTGGAGAAAGCTCTGGTAAGTGATAATGAATTTGTTAAATGCGGACTGGGTATAGGCCCTTTGCCGCGTAATAAAGATCTGGATGATTTTTACCTTTCCGAGTTTACATCCAGGGAAAAAACCAAATTTAAAGAAACATACAAAAAGCTTTTTGTTATAGCAGCGAAATTTCTTAATATTGAAATTAAAAAAAAATAATATCCATACCATGACCATGGATAATGATCCCGTTAATTTGCTGAAGGTTAAATTTGGCGAAGAGCATATAAATTTTAATGGTAAAAATATTCTTGTGCTTGTTTCCGGCGGCAGCGATTCTATGGTATTACTTCATCTTATGCAGCAGGCTTTTTCCGGTCAATATAAAAATTTAGCTGTACTTAATATAAACTACTGTTTACGGGCAGAGGAATCCCTCCGGGAGCAGG
>CAZFAK010000151.1:0-7442 GCA_964517045.1 uncultured Spirochaetia bacterium
TTTTGGCTTTTGCCCGGTAAGCAGCATGTATCTTATCCTGATCCGGGCTGCCGGAAAGTCCCAGCCGCTGTAAATACTTTCTTTTTATAATATCCGCTGCTGATAACTTCTTTTTCATAAACGCTGTATATTATAACATATTTAAATCACTTTACTGTAATTGACTTTTTTATAAAAATAATTAGCTTATTAAAGAGAGATAAAAATGGCAGAGAGTCAATTTACTGATAATTTTAAAAAAGTTTTAATTGAAGCAGAAAAATCAGCCATAGCTGCAGACCACCAGGAACTTACCCTTTACCATGTACTGGCTGAGATGCTTAAAGGAAATGATTTTTTAAATAATCTTTTCCTGAATACTTCTCTAAGTATAGAAGATTTCAGTTCTTTTATAAACAACAAAATCAATTCCTTTCCCAAAGTAAGTTCTGCTGATGCTGAGACGCGCTACAGCAATGAACTAAAAAAAATACTCATAAAAGCGGAAAAACTGGCTCAAAATGATAAACAAAACCTCATATCAACCGAGCTGTTTTTTCTGGCTCTGATAGATGATCATAATGAAGTTGCCGACTACCTTAAAAAGCATAATATAACCGCAGCCACTATAAAAAAAACACTTACGCAAAAAAACAACCGGCAAAACAGTAAAAACAGTTCCTCCGGCAATACCATGCTGGACAAATACACCATTGATTTTACCGCCCTGGCCGGAGAAGATAAAATTGACCCGGTTATAGGCCGGGATGATGAGATACGCCGTTTAATGCAGGTTATTTCCAGGCGTACCAAAAATAATCCGGTTCTTATCGGCGAGCCGGGAGTGGGCAAAACAGCTATTGTAGAGGGCATGGCCCGGCGTATTATACGGGGTGATGTACCGGGCTCCCTGCAGAACTGCCGGCTTTTATGTCTGGACATTGCTCTGCTTCTGGCCGGCGCCAAGTTCAGAGGAGAGTTTGAGGAACGCCTTAAAATAGTTATTGAGGAAGCGGAAAAATCAGAAGGAAATGTTATTCTTTTTATTGATGAGATACATACTCTTGTAGGTGCAGGCAAAACCGACGGTGCTATGGATGCCTCCAATATGCTTAAACCGGCCCTGGCCCGGGGCAAACTGCGCTTAATCGGAGCAACTACCGTAACCGAATACCGTAAACATATTGAAAAGGACAGTGCTCTGGAAAGAAGACTGCAGCAGGTTTATATCCAGGAGCCTTCCCGGGAAGATACTATTTCCATTTTAAGAGGCATCAGAGAACGGTACGAACGTCATCACAGTATAACCATAAAAGACGAAGCTCTGATCAGTGCCGTAAAACTCTCTGACCGCTATATTGGCGGCCGCTTTCTCCCTGACAAGGCCATTGACCTTATTGATGAGGCTTCCTCCCGTATCAAGATCGATATTGACAGTATGCCTGCTGAGGTTGATGCTCTGGAGCGCAAGGTAAACCAGCAGGAGATTGAAATAAAAGGCCTGCAGCGCGAAGGCGGTAAAGAGGAACAGATCAAAAAATTTAAAGAGGAACAGGCTAATTTAAAAGAAAAACTGAAAGAGTTGAAAGTAAAATGGAAAGCGGAAAAGGAACTGCATACCAATGTACAAAAAGTAAAAGAAGAATTAAACCAGCTTAAAAATAAAGAAACAGAACTGGAGCAGGCAGGTAAACTGGCTGAAGTTGCCGAGATACGCTACGGCAGGATACCGGAACTTAATCAAAAACTGGCCCAACTGGAAGAAAAAGAAAATGACATTAACGAAAAACTATTGCGCAAAGAAGTAACCGCTGATGATGTAGCTTATGTTGTTTCCAAATGGACCGGTATTCCGGTACAGCGAATGAACAAAGATGAACAAAGTAAATTACTGGGCATGGAAAAAGCAGTTAAACAATTTGTAGTGTGCCAGGAAGAAGCAGTCTCCCTTGTCTCGGAAGCTATCCGCAGAAACAGAGTGGGACTGGAACAGGAAAACGCGCCCATCGGATCATTTTTATTCCTGGGCCCTACCGGAGTAGGCAAAACCGAACTGGCCAAAGCCATTGCCCGTTTTCTTTTTGATGATGAAAAACAGATCGTACGCCTGGACATGTCGGAATATATGGAAAAACACTCTGTAGCTAAAATGATCGGCGCACCGCCCGGCTATATCGGCTTTGAAGAAGGCGGGACTTTAACCGAAGCAGTCCGGCGTCAACCATATACCGTAGTGCTTATGGATGAGATTGAAAAAGCGCACCAGGATGTTTACAATATTTTACTGCAGGTAATGGACGAGGGGCGCCTGACTGACAGCAAGGGATTTACAGTTGATTTTAAAAACACCATCCTCATTCTAACCAGTAATATCGGTTCCCAGGAAATATTAAATGCTTCCCGGGAAAAAGTCTCGCGGGAAGAGATAGTTCAGAAAATCAATAATCTCCTCGACCAATATTTCAAACCGGAATTTTTAAACCGCCTTGACGAGACCGTTGTTTTTAATCATCTGGATAAAAAGGCGATTGACGCCATATTCGACATTCAGTTCAGTATCTTTGCCAGGTCACTAAAAGACAGAGGTATAAACCTGACCGCCGGTCAAAAACTCAAAGATTATATCTGCGCCAGGGGCTACAATCCCAACTACGGCGCCCGTCCCATCAAAAGACTTATACACAAAGAGATAGGCAACCAGCTGGCCCGGCGCTTGTTAAATAACAACCTGCCCTCCAAAAAAAACATTACAGTCGATATGGAAAAAGATACTATAGTTTGCAAATAATCAGCCCGTATTTACAGCTACCGCAGACTTACTCCTGCACAGGATAAGCGGTCATCTTTGCCAACATCTCATCGTTTAAAGTGTGTTTTGAAAGTCGTTGATGAATAAAAATTTCAGCAACTGATTGCATTTTTTATAAAACATCATTATAATTACATTATTATTAATAAGGAGAATATTATGCAAATATCCGCAAATAGATTTTTACAGGTAACTGCTGCTGCACTTACCGCCTTTATTCTTATATTGATTGCAGCCTGCGGTATACCTAAAAACGGTCCGGTAGTGATTGAGTATGACAACGGCAAGATCAAAGCTCAGGGAACCAATAAAAACGGCATGAAAACCGGCCTGTGGATCGAAAACTATACCAACGGCAACCTTAAAAGCAAAGGCCGCTATGTTATAACCAATGGCGAGTCGCGTAAACACGGCGAATGGAAACTGTATTACCAGCGCCAGAACAAATTAAAAACCATAGCCCACTACCAATACGGCGCCCTGGAAGGATATTACACCGCTTTTCACACTAATGGTATGACTAACTACCATATCCCTTACAAAAACAATAAAAAAGAGGGGGAAGCAGTAAGTTTCTATCCCACTGGAGAAATTAATAAAAAAGGCTCTTTTAAAAATAACCAAAAGCATGGTCTATGGCTGCTTCATTACCGCAACGGTCAGGTTAAAGCCAGGATCAATTACCAAAACGGTGTACAGACCGGCGAGTATGTTGCTTTTCATCCCAACGGAGAAAAATATGAAGCCGGCGGATACAGTGCAGAAGGGGAAAAGGACGGCAACTGGCTGATACGTGACGAGAACGGTAATGTCAAAGCCCAGGGTAAATGGCAAAAGGGCACCCGTGAAGGTAAATGGACTTTCAAGGATAAAGGTAAAATGGCCGGAGTAATACCTTTTAAAAAAGGTAAAACCAACGGATTTACTGTTCTTTATGATGATGAGGGCAACCTGAAGGAAAAGGCTACCTATGTAGACAACTCCCGTACCGGGGAAGTAAAAACATATCACCCTAACGGTAAACTCAGATCCATTGGTAAATATAACCCGATCAGTAAAAGCTCGCGTGAAAGAATGGCTAACCCCAAATATGATGAAAAAACAGGTATCTGGAAATATTATGATAAGCAGGGCAACCTGGTACGCGAGGGTCCCTACCAGCATGGCCAGGCCCATGGTACCTTTAAATTATACTATCCCGGCAAAAAATTAAAATGCAAAGGCCCGTATAAACACGGCGCGCGTAAGGGACTGTTTACTTTTTACAACAGGCAGGGAACCATTACTAAAAAACTTACCTATTCCGGCCCCTCTTTCCGCGGCAAGATGATCATTTATAAAAACGGTAAACCCAAGTTTGAATTCAATGTCGGCATACCGGTTCTGGAAGAAGAAAACCTGATGAAAACCGGCCGGCCCAATATTGAAAACTGCAGCGGCAACTTTATCGAATATTATGATAATTCTACCATTAAAAAAGTGGAAGGTTTTTACAAAAAAATGATGGGTAAACACGGCACCTGGAAGTATTACGATAAAAAAGGCAATCTCCAGCGGGAGGAAAACTGGCAGATGGGTGACAAAAGCGGAACCTGGACCTATTATAAAAACGGCCAGCCGGTTAAAACCGAGAAATACCGTATGGGAGACCTGGTAGACGACAGCGGTTTCTGATGAAATTTATCTTCACTGCTGCTCTGCTGTTGACTGTTAATTTTGCCTGGCAGGCGGACCGTTTCCCGGTATCCACGGTCAGGGTAACCTCGGTTATCGGCGAGACCAGAGGCGATCATTTTCACTCCGGCACTGACTTTGCCGGGCTGCAGCCTCTGTACCCGGTAGCTGAGGGAGAGCTTCTATACCGGCGGGATTATTATGACAATCCCACAGTACCGGTACAGGGCAGCGGTTCCTATGTGGTAATGGCCCATAATGACAATTTCATTTCCTATTATTTTCATCTGCTCCAAGGCAGTATTGTTGCTAACAAAAAACAATTTGCAATTAACGAAAAAATTGCCTTAATGGGCAACAGCGGACACTCCACAGCAGCCCATCTGCACTATGTATTGATCAACAAGAAAGAGCAAAAAATACTTAACTGTTTAAAGCACTTGCCTGCCACACCCCATAAAACCAAACCGGTAGTACGCACGCTCCTGACCGAGATCAAAGACAAAGTATGGAAAATGGGTGATATACACAGACATCATTCCCGCTTCAAATGGAAAGGAGAGATGAAACTGATCGCTATTGCCTATGTGCTGGTTTACAGCCAGCCCGCAGCCCAGCGCGGCGTAACTAAAATAGGCATTAAAGTAGACGGCCGGCTTTTAAAGGAACTTGACTTCAGCTGTATTAAATACGACCGGAAAGGTTTCACGCTTACTTCCGGAGAAAGGTTTGACCAGGTCTGCACCAGTAAATCCTTCAATTACAAACTGGGTAAATTTACCCCTACCAAAAACAAACATACCTTTACAGTTTACTGTGAAGATATTAACGGCAATCGGGACAGTGACAGTTATACAGTAACTTTCAGGTAATCTTAAGGCGCTGATTACCCACGGTTACAGTGTCTCCTTTTTTTAATTTAAGACGCTTGCCTTTCTTAAGCGGAGTTTTATTAACATAAGTACCGTTAGTGCTGCCCAGGTCTGTTACATAGTAACTGCCGCCTACCTGTTCGATACAGGCATGCTCGCGGGAGATCAAAACATCATTTTTAAAGGTTATGTCACATCCTTCATCACGGCCGATAGTTATCTTACGGTTTATATCTATGGCGCTGTTACCGAATTTTAATTTGGCCCACTTGGGAACTGCTTTACCGGAAATACGCTTGCCCCGTTTACCGCGTTTAAATACTGTATGTTCGTCCTGAAAGTCCATATCTTCCCCTTTTTACTGATAAATAAATTATAGTGCAATTCAGTTAAAATTGCAATTAAACCTGGATCTAAATTTCAGTGCCGGTAAAATTTTAAGGATTATTATAAATATATCCTTAACCCGATAAACAGTTTAAGATGGTGTGACATGTAGGGATCATTGATCAGGCTGCGGCCCAGCGGACCTAAGAAAGGATCCAGACCGAAAGCATCGTTAATACTGTCCCGGTGATCATTTCCCTCTTCAAAATGATACTCACTGCCATTAACTTCACAATTATGATCGCTGATCTTAAATACATATATATGAAGGTAGGAAAGCCCTAAAGAAAAAGCAAAGCGGGGCAGAACAAAATATTCCATAGTCAGGGATCCCTTGGCTCCTATGGCCGGCCGCCTGTAGTTTATTTCCCGCCTGCTAAAAACAATACCGTTATTTTCCAGAACAGGCAGGTTTTCATAAACCTGGCGCTGATTAACTACAGCAAAAGAGGGGCCGCCGCCAAGCGAAATATTAAATTTACGGCTAAGATTAAAGACTACTTCCCCGGTCAGGCTCCAGACTATGGAAATCTGTTCCACTCTGTAATGGGGACTATTATTGGAAAGTCTTATAAGAGTGCTGTCTGGCGACTGTAGAAACCCGGTATCATCATCCCAGACACCGTAATTACTCATGTTGAATACCGGAAAATTATAATTCTTCATGCTGAAAATACCATTTGTAAACTCTTTATGCCGGGCCGTAACATTGTGGACAATAGTATCAAAACAGATACCGATTTTAAAAGAACGGTTAATGCGGTAACTAACTCCGGCGGTACCCGCAGCTGCAGTTTTTTCCCCACTGTCTAACTCAACCAATTTATGTTTTACCGGATAGGTAAATAGATATCCGGGAGAAAAGTCCAGGTTGAAACCGATCCCGTTAGCGGTAACGTAAGTATAAGCGATTTGTTCTGTGATTTCAATTATATCTTTTTTATCAATCTTAAACTGTCCGGTGGCCAGTACTTTGGCAGTTTGGGTCTCAGCCAGATTGACGGTAAAGATAAACTTGTCAGCTGCTTCTGACACCGAGCCAGTAATAAACAGGGCTGCCCCTTCCAGAACGCCCATTTTCTGCATACTCTGCCCTTCTACCAGACCAGCTTCGGAAATTTCGATCTCTTTGAGGAGTTTGGGCAGATTATCCCTTTCAAGGAGACGAAAAATCAGACTGTGACCAATAATATTTTTAATCATCTCAGTACTTACTTCGCCAACAGCATGAGCCTGGGCAGATTTACTTTTGTTTTGAACAGGGAGAACAGAGACCCCCTGTCTGGAATAAAGCTGCCCCCGGTTTTCAGTATACTCACGAGCAAGATCATCAATAAGCTTTTCCAGGTTTCTTTCCAGAGAAGAAGCCAGAAGCAGGTTCAAAAAAATGATCATAACAGAGATTAATTTATAAAACATTTTTATTTCCTTACAAATTTTAATTTATTAAATTTTAGTTATTATACTATAAATAACTTAATTTGTATAGAAAAATTATTAGATCTTTATAAATGCTGCGCAGCCAAAAAATATACCTGAAAATATTTTACTGACTGAAAAACTATGCCTTAACAGGATTACTGACTGCCAGCGTCAATGATTTACCTGTTCCTGCTGCGGAGATTATGCTCATACATACTGAAGTTGAAAGACCGCTTGCAAGACCCCCTGCCATTGAATTAAAAAATATTATATATTAAAATGAAACCCTTTTCAGTAAG
>CAZFAK010000152.1:0-7350 GCA_964517045.1 uncultured Spirochaetia bacterium
GAGCATTATTATATGTCCCCGCAAAAACCGCTACTGTCTCACCGGTGGCAGCATCATCTACTGCTGTCTGTATATTGGTGTACACAACACTGGTATTGGTATTCGATGCTACGACAACAAAAGAGAGGTTAGTGTATAATGATTCCTTCCAGCCCATATCAGGAGCGCTGCCGTTAAAAACATCGGATATGCCGGCAATATTGGTAGCTGTATCCACAGAAGCACTCGCAGCGTTGGTAATAATATAATCTGGCCCGTAATCAATAAGGGGTGCGGCAAAAAGATCATTGGCGCCGCTGGAAAGACCGTTTACAGCAACACTGTTACCGTAATAATTATTATAGTCAACGGTTACCGTACCGGAAGATGAAGAATTAATACCGTCGGAAGTATTATTGAGCAGTATGTTGTTGTAAACAGTACCTGCGGCACTAGCCAGCCAGTGCAGGCCGTGCGTTCCGTTATTAAAGACGGTATTGTTTATCACTTTTGTATTCAAGGCAGTTCCGTCAATATAAAGACCGCTGCCGTTGACATCGCGGATTAGATTTCTGTAAACCCGGTTATTATCAGCATCCTGAATATAGATACCGCCGGTATCTATATTCCCCCAAATCTCATTGGAAATGATAAGATTGTTCTCAGCATTTTCCGTAGTAACAGCTATGCCATTCCATTTATTGGAATAGGTAATATTACCCTGTACAAGGTTGCTGGTTGCTGATCCGGTAAGGCCCACTCCCTCAAAACCAAGATTATAGCAAGTATTGCCTATAATTTCATTATTGTCTGCATTATTTATATATATACCACTGGACTGATTGGTACCGAAAATTCGGTTGGAAATAATATAATTTACATCCACACTGTCTCCGCTGAGCGCAACACCGGTACCGCCATTGGAACAGACAGTATTAAAAATAAGCCTATTTTCCCGGGCAGATCCGCTTACAAAAATGCCGTCAACATTATTCTCCACCACTTTATTATTGGAAAATATATTACTATCGCCGTTGTCAACATAAATGCCGTAACTCTGATCCGCTCCGTAAATATGATTGGAACTGAAAATATTATTATCAAAATCATCATGTAATATTCTAATACCATACTGCGTATTACTGTATATGACGTTATTCTCAAACAAGCTGTTGGTACCGCTGTAATCGAGCCTGATTCCTTCTATTTGATTATGATGCACAGTATTGGCATAAACTGTATGATTATCACCGGTAGAAACTGTAATGCCTACATTTTGATTCCCTCCCCACACATTATTGGAACGTATAGTAATATTATCCTGCCCCTCAAAATTAATAAATACGCCATGAACCTCATTGGAATAAATTTCATTATTTTCAATGACCGTACCGTCGGAGCCGGAAGAATTAAACGCAGCCGCAATACCGGCACCGCTGGCGCCATAAACCGTATTTTGAGCTGCCAGGCAGTTGACTGCTGTGGACAAAGCAATATTATGCGTTCCGGTATCATTGGTATTGTCAAAAACCTCGTTACTGAGAATACTGCAGCCGAGATTATTACCATTACGAATATATATACCATGTCCGCTGTTACTGTATATACGGTTATTTAAAATAGTAATGTTGGTAGCTGTATTTTCAACCAGCATTCCCTCCGGATTACCGCCGGTTATCGAAAAACCCTCTAAACGAATATTGTCATTCCCGTTAATATAAATAGCGCGGCCGGCTGCAGCAGCATCAACAACCACTGCTGTGTTGTCACTATTGGTCAGCCAGGGCCAGGCAATCAAATTAAAATTATCCTGATTTATCGTAACTGTTTCATTATGTATACCCGTAAACACCACTACTGTCTCCCCGCTTACGGCATCGTCTACTGCTGTCTGTATATTAGTATATACAGCACTGGTATTGGTATTGGAAGCTACGACAACTAAAGGGGCGCACCTGTTATTAACCGGTCCAGTGGTGGTATTTTCCCCGGCGACAATATCGCCCCAGCCGGAACCTGCGCCCACACCGCCGCTGCTTTCCCGGGAATGGATCCAGAGCTCGGCTGTGTCTGCTTCACCGTTGCCGTTATGGCTGTCCCCGTACCAGGTAACACCAGCACCGGTAAACACGATCTCGTCCCAGCCAAAAGAGCAGACACCGGTACCACCGGTATTTTCCCGCCAGCCCACCCGCTGCACCTTGCTCCAGTCAGGTGAGCCGAAATCGGCTGCCGGAATGGAAATAAAAGTCCAGTCATTACTTACTGTGGCATAATTATCAACCCCATTAGCCAGCACATAAGTGTTCCAGCTTGATTTAATGTAAAACTGCATCCGCGACCAGTCGCAGGTACCGGTTACATTTTTCAGATAAAAATCAACCGAAGTTGTTCCGGTACAATCAATAAAAGCATCATCAACCGTACCATTGTATCCCAGCGAATACCAGTTGTAGTCAATATTATTGTTGGACATAAGCAGATACCCGCCGCCGCCGCTTGCTATATCCTCCAACACAGCGTAGTAAAAAGAGGGTGTACCGGCCGAAAACAGATCACAGATAAGATGGGTATAATTACTGGTATTCCCGGGCAGGCCATTGGTTAAAATTAAGGCATTACTTATACTATTGGAGGTAATGGTTCCGTTAGTAGAAACATAAACAGAGAGGGTATTATTGGTACGGTTAAGTTCCCAGTTTAAACTATTAGTACCGAAATCAACTGCTGTAGCGGTAAGATTGGTAGGATTGTATATAATACCGGAACCGCCGAATAAAGATTCAATCCAGCCCAGATCAGGCGCGCTGCCGTTATAGCCGTCTGTAATCGGCGAAAGTATTTTACCGCTGTCTACCGCCGGCGAGTTACTGCTGCCTATGGCATAAGCACTGTCAAGTAAAGGATCGCCGCTGTAAAAAACCGTGCTGGTAGGATCCAGGTCACCATTGGTGGAACCGGACGTATTATCATGAAAAAGAGAATAACTGACATCCGGAGAACCGCTGCCGACATTATTTACTCCCCAGCCGCTGTTACTGACAAATATATTATTATAAAATTCATCAACAGCATTACCCATGAGATATACACCGTCTCCGGCATTCGCCAGAATAGTATTATTTCCAACAATACCCAAGTTTGCTCCGTTGGAAAGAATAATACCCTGGGCGTTATTATCACGGATAAGGTTACGGTAGATATAGGGGAAAAGACTGGCGCCTACAAAAATACCGCTGTCACTGTTTTCGTATATTTCATTACCGTATATATAAGTTGCCTCCGCACCGTTAGCCCCCTCCATAACGCGGATACCATGGCCTGAATTGCTGCTGATATTATTACTCCATATTTCAGTATTATCAGCACTCTCACATAAAATACCATGCAAAGTACTGGTATTGATTGTATTATTGCTGATGTAATTATAATCAGCATTATCCCCGGTAACAATAACACCAATATTATTTTGCGGCAGATTATTGTTATAAAAAAGATTGGTACCGGCGTTTCCGGATACAGTTATGCCGCCATAAGAGTTTTCATAAATATTGTTACTGTAAATAAAATTCCGATCCGCATCTGTTACCCGTATACCATTACTGTTAGCAAAAACATCATTTTTATAAATGGCAATAGCGCTAATAGCGCCTGATTCCAGTTTTATACCGGCTTCAAAGTTGGAATAACAGCTGTTGGAAGTAATCCTCAGACCGGTACTGTCTTCCCAGCCGCTTACAATACCCCGTATATTACTGTAACAGACATTGTTAGCTACCAAAGTATCATCAGAACCAGCCAGATAAATAGCCTGACCATTACTGTAACATGTATTATTAATAATAGAGTTACTGATACAGCTGCCTGTATCCCAGATAATAAGACCGTTACCGGCACAGTTATAAACCTCATTGTGGGTTACTACACAATTGGTTAAATTATCTCCAATCAAGAGTCCTGTCTTGCCGCTGCCGCCCGTACCGGTATCATGTATAATATTATTGGAAACCACAAAACCGGAAGAAGACTGATTCCAGATATTACGGTCATTGGCCCAGATATCGTTACCGATTACCCTGCCGTTATCACAATGGCTGCCTATATTCCAGCGCAAACCTGAAGTGGCTGCTGTATTAGGATTATTTGAATAAATATTATTACTTATAATACTTACATTATCCGCATCATTCTGGATAAAAATACCGCAACTGGGAGCATTGCATACGGAAAAACCCTGCAAAAGAAAATCATCAGAATTATTAATATCAAAACCATATGCCGGATTTCCCGAAGCATCAAGTTGACAGGCATTCCTGTCTCCTGTCAGAAAAAAAGGCCAGGAGATAATACTCAATCCGTTTATACCATTTACAGTTACCTGCTCTGTATGTACACCGGCGGCAACTACTATTGTCTCATTATTATTAGCAGCATTAACTGCTGCCTGGATAGTGGCATAAGTATTACCGGTATTGGTATTGGAAGCGACCCAACTCGTATAGGGTGACTCTTTCCAGCCGATATCCGGGGCAAACCCCTGGTAGATATCGCTCAGGCCGCTGAATATTTTTCCTTTATCCACTGCCCCGCTGGCTGCCGCGCTGATTTCAAAAGCACTGTTCAGCAAAGGGGACTCTGTGTAGATATTGGAATTTCCAATATAAAAGTTGGCCGGACTGTGGGTATTGGTAACCGTGCCGTAATTACCGTAAAAAAGATTGAAATCATTGGTCTGATCACTCCAGCTAGCATCCCAGAGCGCATAACCGGTATTACTGAGAAAAATATTATTAAAATTACTGACCGTAGTACCGCCGTTGTAATAAGCTCCTGTTTGCAGATTAAAAAAAGTATTGTTGATCACAAAACCATTACCGTCGAAAAAGATACCCCGGCCCGTTGCATCCCGGAAAAGGTTGCGGCAAACAGTTGAATATCCTCCCCCCCCTTCAATAGAAATCCCCCGCCGGTTATTATAACAGAAAATATTGTGTCTGATATTGGCATTAGCCGGAGAACGCAGACGGATACCGGTACTGTTGCCATTGCCGTAAAACAGATTGGAGATAAAGTTAATACCCGTACGGTTGTTCCAATTATGGTAAACAGCATGGCCGTTGTAATTGGAAAAAGTATTGGCAGTCACAAACAGGTCCTGGTTATCACAGCGCAGATTGGTACCGCCGCCGCTGAAAAAGTTGCTGTATAAAATAATATTGGTAGGGTCTGAGGATATCTCAACACTATAACCGGGAATGTTTATAAAGGTATTGTTGCTTAGTGCTGCGTTTAATAATTGGTTTTCAAGCAGGATACCGTTTTGGTTATTGCTGATAATATTGCCGCAAATTTGATAACCGCCGGCATCATCTATATGAATACCGTATTGACCGTTATCTGCTATGTAATTGGATGTAATCTTGAAATTTGTCAGGACCCAATTATCCCAACCGTCAAAACGGATGCCGGCTGTACTGTTGTTAACAATACGGTTGTTTAAAATACGGATGCCGTAATCATCAACCATATGGATCCCGTTCTGGCCGGCGTTACTGATAGTAAAGCCCTGGACCGTAACACTATGGGCATCTATTTCAAACCCGTAGTTATTGCCGCTGGCGTCAATTAAAGTGGCCCGGTTGTTATAGTTGGTATAGTAGGCATAGGCGATCAGCTTAAGCCCTGTTTTGTTGATGGTAACCTGTTCATTATGGTTGGTGGGATAAACAAAAACAGTATGCCAGGCAAGAGTATCGGCTGCATCAACAGCTTCCTGAATATTTGTATAAAAGTAACGGTCGGTATTTGTATTCCAGGCAAGCCATTTATCATTAAGAGTCTTGAAAGAAAAATAGTAATTGGTATCCATATTGGTACCGGCCTGCGCTTTAATATTACTGAGCACCGTAACATTATACCAGGTTTTAGGCGGCAGGCTGCTGTCAGGTGTGAAAAGAATAATATTACTTTGGGTATGGCTAATCGTGCCGCTGACATTATTGGAATTTTCATCCTGGACAATGATATTGGAAATAGTATTACTGTCCAGGGGAGATGAAAAAATAATTGTAATATTGGTATTGGTGTTTACGCTGGTTTCATTATCAGCCGGCCAGGTGTCGATTACAAACGGTATATCTTTAGTGTAGTACGACCAGCATTTCAGATCATGATTTTCATCTTGCGCACCAGTAGAACCGGTAAAACCGATCCAGGCCGCGCCGTTGTCCAGGGCAATGTTGGTGGAGATATCACAGTCTACAGTAAGTAAAGGGCTAAGCATATCATCTATATATACATTTAGTTTTTTATTGGAGGCATTATAATCAATCAGACATTGATGATTCTGACTATCTGAAAGGTAAGGTATGGCAGAGTTGCTCCCCAGATAATTACTGGTATAGGTGGGCTGTCCCGGGCCGCCGCAGAGCACGCCGATATGGTTGTCTCCTCCCGGAAATTGATCTGCCAGTTCCCCGTCTACAGTGTTGGAAAAAGTATCGAACTCTACCACAAAAGAGTTGGTAATCCCGTTATAGCCCAGGCCGCCGCCCCCGACTCCGATTGTGGACAGGTCATTGGTATGTATTACAAAAGCAAAACCGTCCGCGCCTTCGGTGCTTAAATCATTAATGTTGAAAGTGAAACGGCATTTAAAACCGTTGGTAATATCCTGTTTCTGGTCAAACCAGACAGAGCCGTTCATAAACCAGCCGGTTGGATTTATTCTCAGTGTATCCGAGTTTACTACAGCAGCATCTCCAACCAGAGTCAGACCATTGGTATCACTGAAATCAAAATAGTTTATCTGTGCATAGCTAATATTTATACAAACAATTGATAAACAGACTAATACTTCTTTAAATATGGTTAAGCACAGTAAGGAAAATATTTTTTTGAGCCGGTTTATTAAACTCAATCAAACTCCTTTGCCAAATATATTTTTCCTTACGTTTAAACAAAATTATAATAATAAAATAACAAATTAAATTTCTCTTCTTACTATAATTAACGTACAAAAAGGCCTTTCAGGCAAAAAAAAACAAAAAATTGACAAAAAAATTACATTTTATCCTTTTTTATTGGACAATAAAAATATTTTTCAAACAAATTTATCCAATTAATATTTTACTAAAAAATTAACTAAATTTTTTTTTTTTAATAACTGCTTCAAAATAGAATCTGTAAAAATAGCCAGACATAGCACTGCTATCCGCTTCAAAGTGATGTCAGGCGTAGCGGAAAACAGGAATAGCCACGGTATACTTACTTCTGCATACTACCGCTGGTCAACTTCCACCTCAAGTGCCGGGTTACACATTATGTTTGAAGCCAAAGCTGACCGGAGCACCGGTCAGTGTTTTCAGATTT
>CAZFAK010000153.1:0-7331 GCA_964517045.1 uncultured Spirochaetia bacterium
TCCAAAATATAACATGTTAAGCAATTTTACAGGTATTAAAAATCACACCCTAAATCTGAATCCGATAAAATTCCGTTTTTCCCTGAAAGCCCAAAACACTGAACCGGCCAGCGGTAGCCGCTTTTCCGGGGAGGCAAAAACGTCAGCAGGTATTCTGGTAATTCAGGCTTAAAATAAATATTATTTTTTAAAAAAAAAGGAACTTTTAGCAAAGGCAGGGGTCTAACTTTTAAAAAACAGATCAAGGAGTTAAATTATGAAAAAATTAATTATATTGGCAAGCCTGGTACTGGCCGGAATAGCAACCTGCACTACTACCGCTTCCCGGGAAACTGATAAAAAAGACGAAAAACAAAAACAGCAGATAGCAGAAGTGAAAAAAGAGAGCAGGGAAAAAATTTCTGCTAAAACAGACAAAAACAAAAGACAGGAGAAGCTGCTTAACGGTGCCGGCATAGCAGCGGCTGAGACAAAAGCTGCTCCTGCAGGTGATTATTATAAAAAAAGAATCCCCGGCTATGGTACCGCACTTACAACAAGGGAAAGATCATACAAAGTAAAACAGCAGCAATGGAATACGGAAAGCTATGACCATATCAGCGCCAACGGCTTTAAAGCAGTAAAAAACAGCCCCCTTTCTACATTTTCCGTAGATGTGGACACTGCTTCCTATGCCAATATCAGGCGTTTTATCAGAAACGGCAGCCTGCCTCCCAGAGATGCCGTACGTATAGAGGAATGTATCAACTATTTTTCTTATGATTATCCGCAGCCGGAAGATGACAAACCCTTTGCCGTATATACGGAATACAGCAGCTGTCCCTGGAATAAAAAACACCGGCTGCTGCACATCGGCCTGAAAGGCAAAACAATTAAAACGGAAGATCTGCCTTTAAACAATCTTACTTTTCTCATTGATGTATCAGGATCAATGCGCAGTTCCGCCAAATTACCCCTGCTGAAAAAAGCCTTCAGCCTGCTGGTAAAAAAAATGCGGCCCGAGGATAAAATAGCTATTGCTGTTTATGCCGGAGCTGCCGGGCTGGTGCTGCCCTCTACAGCGGGCACGCATAAGGAAAAGATACTTGCCGCTTTAAACAACCTGCGCTCAGGCGGATCCACAGCAGGCGGCGCCGGTATCAAACTGGCTTATAAAACTGCCCGGAATAATTTTATTAAAGGCGGAAATAACCGTATAATTATTGCCACTGACGGTGATTTCAATATCGGACCCTCCTCTGACGCAGCTATGGTGCGTTTAATAGAAAAAAACCGTGACCAGGGAATTTTTCTGACTACCCTGGGCTTCGGCATGGGAAATTATAAAGACAGTAAAATGGAAAAACTGGCGGACAAAGGCAATGGTAATTACGCCTACATTGACAGTCTGCTGGAAGCTAAAAAAGTTTTGGTAACCGAGATGGGCGGGACTCTCTTTACTATAGCCAAAGACGTTAAACTGCAGTTAGAGTTTAACCCTGCTCTGGTAAAAGCCTACCGTCTTGTGGGTTATGAAAACAGAATACTTGCTAAAGAGGACTTTAATGATGACCAAAAGGATGCCGGTGAGATCGGCGCCGGGCATACAGTTACTGCTCTATACGAAATTATCACAAGCGACTCCGGGGAGGAACTGACTGATGTTGATCCGCTTAAATATCAAAAACAAACTGTCAGAACAGATGAAAAGTACGGCAATGAGATTTTGACTGTAAAACTGAGATATAAACTTCCCACAGCTTCCAAAAGTAAATTGTTAAAACATCCTGTTGCCAGCCAGCCCCTGTCCCTTGCTCAAACCAGTGACAGTTTCCGTTTTGCCGCTGCCGTAGCTGAATTTGCTATGGTACTCAGAGAGAGTAAATATAAAAACGAAGCTACTTTTACCTCTGCTTTGAAACTGGCGCAAGACGCACGCGGCCGTGATCCGCAGGGCCTTAGAGGCGAGTTTATCCGCCTTATCCACTCTGCTCAGCTTTTACAGCGCCCCGGCTCCTGAAGCCTGAGCTTAAAATAAATAATAATAACATATACATTCTGTCTGCAGCTGATTGCTGCTGACAGAATGTTTGTAGAAACCTTCATAAACCCCCGGTTTTGATTTTTATTAAAACAACTGCTGATTAAAACTGCAAGAGACTCATAAAAGCTATAGACTTTTTATAAGCTGTTCACAGACCGCGGTGATATCACCGATCACTTCAGTATCAAACTCAAAACCAGTATTACTCTGGTTATTAATAAGAATCTTGACCGCGTCTGCGGGAACCAGCCGCGGCAGTGAAGCTACCGGCTCCACGCTAAGAGAACTGCCGATGACAAGCAGCAGGTCACAGGCGGAAAAATCCTGCTGATAATTACTGAAAAAAACTGCAGGTAAGGATTCTCCAAAAAAGACTACGTCCGGTTTAATAAGCCCCCTGTCTTTACAGCTGCAAAGCGGCACCTTTCCGGCTGCTATATTGTCACGGATATCCTCATAGCTATATTTTCTGCCGCAGGCAAGACAATGGGCAGTCTGCATAGTGCCGTGACATGCAATAACCTTTTTAATGCCTGCTTTAAGCTCAAGATTGTCAATATTCTGGGTATACACCCGTCTGAGTTTACCTGCTGTTTCCAGTTCTTTGATAAAACAGTGACCCGCGTTCGGTTTAAAATGAGCTGCGGTAAACTCCCGTACGAGAGAAAAGAAAGGGCGCGGATTTTTTTTAAAATAACCAAGAGTAAATACAGCTTCCGGATAAGGCAGCTGATATTTTGCCAGATTGTCATAAAGGCCTGTGCCGGGCGTCCGGAAATCAGGAATACCGGAAGCAGTAGAAATACCGGCACCGGTTAAAACAATAATATTTCGTGAAGACGCAACAGCATCTATAGTAAGATTAACAGCTTTTTCAGCAGCCATAAAAATATCAAGAGCTATTCTGAAAAAGTAAAAGCCTCGTTAACGGCATCTTTCATTTTACGCATTTCACGCCCACGAACCTGCCCCTCTCTGATAAGCTTGACTGTATATACAAAAGGAGTTTTCAAACCCGCATCCTCATAAGAGGGGTGAACAGTTGACAAACGGGTCTTGCCGTCTTCAAAAAATGATTTGCCCTCATAAGGATGACGCCCGCTGATTATTTTCCGCCAGCTGCTTTGATACTCATCATCCAGTTCCGCCAGGGGCCGGGCAGTGCGGGAAACTATAAAATAGTTCTCGTTGTTTTTATCTTCACCTATCAGAATCCCGGCAAGATCCCAGACTACTTTGCCCTGCTTCCTGAAAAAATCAGTATATAATTTCATATCACTTCTGGCAGTAAGTTCAAAAACATCATCCCCGAGTTCCATACTGAAGGCACTGCTTTTAAAGCTGACGGTTGTACCTCTGAAAGCAAATGTGAGGTTATGCATAAGTTCAGGTAAATATTGCTCCAGTTCAAGGAATTCCCGCCACTGTTTAAAAGTGCCGTAATAACTGAGATATATAAAATCAGCAAGCACCTTGTAATCCTGCAGCAAAGCATGGTCTGCAGCATCAGTCATAGCTATATCAAACATGGAGATCAGGCCGCCGGGCACAGGCAATGAAAAAGATATGATCTTTCTGTCGTTGTATTCCATATTCCATATACGGACAATCCATTTGCGGCCGTAATTATCAGTATAAAACAATTTTTTTTTAGCCTTACCCATGGATGTGATACGGATTTTCATATTTCCCACATACCGGCGCAGGTAAACACCTTTAAGTAAAAAATCCATAAAATGAGAGGAATCCTGGTAAAAATCTGAAAGCTTGACATTATCCGGCTTGCGCATATACAGAAAAAAAATATCAAAAATACTGCCGTATTTAAAATAACCGTTTTCCCCCAGCTCAACTGTTTTCTGTTCAGACGGCGAAAAAACATAAACCTTACTGTCATCCCCTTCCGCAATAATATGGGGGAAAACAGCGTTATAGGAATCATGCAGTATCTCTTCGGAACCCCGGCACAAAGGAAAAAAATGTTTTTTATTATTCTGCAGTAGATTGGTAAGCAGTTCTCCGGTACGTTTATGAGCAGCTTTAGTCATAACAGTCCGCAGTTTATGATAGTCCATAGGCAACTCTACGACATTGGAAAAAATACCGCGTTCACTCTGGCGCGTATTGTTCAGCTTATATATATACCGCCGGAAAGCAAAAGCGGTTTGTCCGTCCCGAGGCGTTTGCCAGGCTGAGACCGGTAAAGCGTAATTAAGGTTTTCATTGGGGGATTTCATTGTGATAACACCGACAACCTTACCTTCCCGGTTGATAAGGGGACCGCCGCTGTTTCCCGGTGAGGCAGCAGCGGAAAAACGCAGCCATTTCCAGACACCGTTAATCTCCTCATAGGTACGTGAGGTCAGCAGACCGTCTCTGAGAACTATCCCCTCACCCAAAGCGTTTCCTACTGCCCAAACCTGCTCATCCAGCGCAGTATTGGTTGTTAGCGGCAGAAATTTTTGGTTATTGCGTTCCTGCAGGCTGAAAACTATAAAATCGCGGCGGGAGGAATAACGCAGAATCTTGTTAATCTTGTAAATATTCTGCTGCCGGTCGCGTATATAAAGATCTTTAAACTGACTGGAAGCTTCTATATTAAAAACATGCGCAGCTGATACCAGTTTATTTTCCGCAATTGCAAACGCACTGCCGATAGAGTGGTAATCATCATTTCTTATAGCAAAAGGAATAAGATCCATTGGTAAGGGCTTTTCATAGGTAAGGCTGTCGTTGGTTGCTTTGGGTACTATAACTTCATATACACACTCTTTTACAAGTTTTATCTGTGCAGTTGTCAGTAAATTATCAGCGTTTAAAAACAAACCCAGGATACTTAACATTAATATAATTTTTTTTAATTGCGTGCTTAATCCTGCTGCGATTTTATCATCCTTTTAAAAAAAATGAAAAAAGAGAGTTAGGAAAGTATAGTTAGATAAAAAAAATGATGCTAAAATTACAGGTACAAAATAATTCCAATGGCTGAAAAAAACGAAACAAATTATCTCACAGCATTAAAAGTATATACTGCTTTCCCCGGACAGATGCTGTTAATGCTTGGCTTTTTTCTTATAGCGACCATTCCCTTCTGGTCCACACCTATATTAATTGCCCGTTTAATTGATACTGTAAGTTTGCCCCCGGACCGACGGCTGCACCTGTTCATTGTTTACACCAGCCTGATGGCCGGCCTGATTCTGCAAAATTTTCCAACAGCTGTTTTCTTTCATAAATACATGAGTTATGTAGCCCGCAATACAGGTAGACGGTTGCGCCTGGCTGTATGTACCAAACTGCAGCAGCTGAGCATCCTGTTCCACAAAAAAAACAGCATCGGCCGGCTGCAGGCAAAAGCTATACGCGAAATTGAAATAATTGAAAAATTTCCCACCATATTTATGCATAATATTTTTTCTGTATTAATTATACTGACTGTTGCTGTATTAACCGCTGCCTTGCGCGCTCCCCAGACATTGTTGTTTTTCTGCGGCCTGCTTGTATTATCCGTAAGTCTCAGTATCTTTTTCTCTAAAAAACTCAACCGCAACATACACCGCTACCGCTATTCCTATGAAAATATGAGTTCGAGGCTAAGCGACATGCTTACTATGATACCCATAACCAGAGCGCACGGCCTGAAAGAGCATGAACTTAATGTAGTAAATGAAAAAATAGATCAGGTTGCCGCCAAAGGGCAACGTTTTGATCTGCTGGGCGGCATATTTATGGCAGGCGGTTACGTAACTATCTCCATAGCTTATGTTATTTTTGTAAGCGGTTCTGTATGGCTGTGCTACCGGCAAATGATCACTATCGGCGATGTAGTCATGTTCAGCAATTTTTTTGCCCGGCTTTCCGGCGGTATCAGTAATCTGCTGCGCACCATACCGGAATTTTCCCAATTAAAAGAATCCCTGAACTCTGTAAATGAAATTTTAAACGAAAAAGATACTGAAACATATCACGGCCGTAACTTTCCGTCTGTTTTTCATGGCAATTTTACTTTTAGTAATGTATCTTTTATCTATCCCAAGACAAACAGCGGTCTGAAAAATATCAATATAAACGTTCCGGCCGGTAAAGCAGCTGCTTTTTTCGGCAGCAGCGGCTGCGGCAAATCAACAATGCTCTCGCTGATAATGGGATTTATCAAACCGCAGCAGGGAAAAATTACCATAGATAATATCAATTTTAATGAGATAGATGTAAAAAAATACCGTTCCCATATAGGAGTAGTAGCCCAGGAAAATGTTTTTTTCTCAGGCACGATTAAAGAAAATATTACTTACGGACAAAAAAAAACAGACACAGTTAAGCTTAACCAGGTCCTACATCACTCCCAGGCCATGGATTTTATCGGGCAACTGCCCCGGGGCATCAACACCCATATCGGCGCCGGCGGATTCAGTCTCTCCGGCGGACAACAACAAAGGCTGGCTATAGCCCGGGCACTTTACAGAGATCCGGCTGTACTGATATTTGATGAAGCCACCAGTGCCCTGGATGTCCAAACCGAGAAAGCAGTCCAGAACAACATTACAGAACTGATCCGGACCCGTACTGCCTTTATTGTCTCCCACCGGTTTTTTATATTAAAAAACGTTGCTAAAATATTTTTACTGGAAAACGGCTTTATAACCGCTGCCGGTTCCCACAATGAACTTTTACAATATGATAATCAATACAGCAGATTTTATAAAATGCAGCGGGCTGTCTAGCTGTTCATCTGAAACAAACAGTTATGATTTTAAATAATTTCCAGAATTTCTTCTAGGAAGTACATTTTTGTATCAAAGTCTGATAACCGTAATGAGCCATCAGGTTATCAAGTAAAACCAGGGCGGTAAAATTTTCAGCCACGGGCCAGATACGGGCCACAATAGTAGGATCACGCCTGGTAATAGCAGCCAGTTTTTTATTTTCAAGAGTATATTTGTCAATGGTATGCTGTTCTTTATCAATAGTCGGTGTAGCCTTAACCGCCAGCCTGGTTATCAGCGGCTGACCTGTAGTAAGGCCGCCGGTAATACCGCCGGCATTATTGGAATCAAACTTAACCTTGCCGTTTTCCGCACTCAGCATATCATTGGACTGTGATCCGGTCATATGGCGTACGCCGAACCCGGCTCCCACCTCAACACCTTTAACCGCTCCGATACCGAGCATCCGGCCCAGTTCTGCATCGAGTTTGGCAAAAACAGGCTCGCCCAGACCAGCCGGAAGACCCGTAGCTACCACCTCTACCAAACCGGCGGCAGAATCCCCTGTAGCAGATATCTCATTGGTTGCTGCTGTCATCTTTTCC
>CAZFAK010000154.1:0-7242 GCA_964517045.1 uncultured Spirochaetia bacterium
CAATACTGTAATCATCAAGATTATGCTTGTTATTTTTTAAAGAAAGTTTAAGAAGATTCTTTTTGATTACTTTTACAAGGCCGCCCTCTTCCCGCATTTTGTTTCTTATTGCTGTAAGATCAGTAACGCTTATACCCTGGTAATTAAAAAATATCAGTGATTTGCCATTTAACAATTCCGTAAAACGGGCTACCTGCTGCTTCTTTTTTTCACTAGCCATATACTACCTCTTTACTTATTTAATTTAAATAAGGCCTTCCGGTCCAGTTTAATACTTTTCCCCATTGTGGATGACACATACAGAGATTTTATGTAATCTCCTTTCAGGTCAGTCGGTCTTTTTTTTAAAATATTATTGTATAATATTTTAAAATTTTCTATTAGTTTATTATCTTCCATAGATACTTTACCAACTGCAAAATTAATTACCCCATGTTCATTAGCACGATACTCTTTACGGCCTGATTTTATCTCTTGCACTGCTGCTGCTACGTCATTGGTAACAGTTTTAGCTTTGGGACTGGGCATCAGCCCCTTGGTGCCTAATATTTTGGCAATACGGGCAATCACTTTCATCATATCCGGTGTAGCTACAGCTACATCAAAATCAAGCCAGCCATCGCTGATTTTCTGCACCAGATCATCATCGCCAACATGTTCTGCTCCGGCTGCCCGCGCTGCTTCCGCTTTTTCCCCTTTGGCAAACACAAGAACCACAGGAGCTTTGCCAAAGGAATGGGGGAAAACGACGGTATCGCGTATGGTATGTTTTTTTAAAATATTAAGATCAAAATGAATATCAACGGTCTCGTCAAAATTACAGTTGGAGTTTTTTTTAATAGTAGTTATGGCCTCAGGTGCATTATGCAGACCTTCGGGACGGGTTATACTGTTATATCTCTTACTGTGTTTCATAATCAGCCCTCTACGGTAACACCCATACTGCGGGCAGTTCCGGCTATTATTTTTTTGGCAGCTTCAATCTCAAAAGCATTTAAATCCGGTAATTTTTGTTTAGCTATCTCTTCTACCTGGGCATCGGTTATTTTTCCTACTTTAACCATATGCGGTTCTGCTGATCCCTTTTGCAGTTTCAATGCTTTTTTTATAAGTACGGCTGCCGGCGGTGTTTTAAGAATAAATGTAAAGGAACGGTCAGCATAAATAGTTACTTCTACGGGTATCACAGTACCGGCATCTTTACCGGTCTTTTCATTAAATGCTTTACAAAACTCCATTATATTTATACCATGCGGACCAAGGGCTGTTCCAACCGGCGGAGCTGGATTGGCTTTACCGCCTTCAATCTGCATCTTGACTTTTGCGATCTCTTTTTTTGCCATTTTTATAACCTGCTTAATGAATCTAATTCTTTTTTACTTTAAAATAATCAATCTCTACCGGCGTGGTACGGCCGAAAATTTCAACATTGACACATACTTTTTTTTTGTCAGGATAGATGGCTTTGATGGTACCGGAAAAATTGTTAAACGGTCCGTCTATAATCAATACCTTCTGTCCGATGTCAAAATCTATCTGTACCGATACAAATTCATCATCATCACTCTCTTTACTGATAATATTTTTTACTTCTTTTTCTGATAAGGGTCGCGGTTTTTCCTCTCCCTGATGAATAAAAGCTGATATATAGGGAGCGTTTGCTACAAAATCAGCTGACTCTTTATCGTAGTCCATTTTTACATAAATATAACCGGGAAAAGATTTTTTTTCAACCTGTTTCTTTTTGCCGCTGCGATAAACGGTTTCTTTATAAGTGGGAACTACTACATCAGAGACCTTAGTCATATTTTTTTCTTTAAGGAGGTATTTCAAGCCCTCCTTTGCTTCAAACTCTTTACCGGACTGAGTATGTACAATATACCATTTGTGTTCCATAATTTGTTTAATTATCTCAGTTACTTAGCGGGTAAATATTTTTTTTATTTTACTAAATATAAATATAATCATTATAACCGCACCTATAAGTATCAGCAAAGAAAAATCATTAAAATAGGGACGTATCCTGGTAATAAACCCTTCTGCTTTCTGCGTAATCCCCTGGGCATTCTGTATGGTCTTCCCCCACAACCCGTCAATAAAAATCATTTTGGAAATATAATCTATTAAAAATAAAAAAGCCGAGACCAGAATAACAGAGACCAAAACTACTATAGTATAATTCAATACTGTTTCTTTAGTAGGCCAGGTAGTCTTGTCTTTGATCTCAGTCTTACATTCTTTTATAAATTTTACTATCTGCATACATTACCTAATTAAAGTAATTAATCCGAGCCAGGCAGGGATCGAACCTACAACCTACGGATTTGGAGTCCGTTGCTCTACCAATTGGAGCTACTGGCCCCTATTTAACCTGTTTGTGCACTGTTCTTTTATTGTCCCACTTACAATATTTTTTTATGCTTAACTTTTTGTCGTTATTTTTTTTATTGGTGTAGGTTGAGTAGTTGCGCCTCTTACACTCCTGACATTCCAAAGTTATAACTTCCTGCACATTAACCTCCACGCTCTTAGCCCGCTAGCAGATTTGAACTGCTGACCCCTTCCTTACCATGGAAGTGCTCTACCAGCTGAGCTAAGCGGGCAGATAAAAATTTAGAAGGGAATGTTAACACATATTGCCCTTTGTGTCAATAAAATTCACCATTTTTGGGCAAAAATATGCTAATTTTACTTAAAATAATGCCAAATTTTATAAAAATATAACTTTTTTTTAAATTTTTAAAAATGCAAAACTTTCCGGCTGTTTACAAGGCGTATACCCGCAGCAGCATTGTATAAACAACCGCCTGCAAAAAAAATATAAAAATAAACCCTGATTATTTTTTATATAGTTTATGTTATAATCTGGTATGAAGGTTAACCGATACCGCGACCGTATTAAACTATATAAAAAGCGGCAGCAAATAAAAATATTACGTAAACATATCCTGATAGAACTGCCGCTGCTGCTAATAATTATTCTGCTTTTTAATAACTATTTTTTCTTTTTTGTCCGAATAGAAGAAAATGCCATGCAACCTTTACTGCAGCAAAATCAGCTCTGCCTTTTCAATAAAATACATTACGGTCTGCAAAAACCTTTTAGTTTTGATACTCCGGAAAACCGTTACCGAATGAAAAATCTCCGGCGCGGAGATGTAGTTGCTATGCAGATACCTGAGAGCAAACCAGCTTCAACCATAAAGCATATTTTTGATTTACCGCTTTATCTTCTTACCCTGGGAATGGTAAATCTGGTACCAAGAAAAATTATTATACGCAGAATAATTGCCCTGCCGGGTGATACCATAGCCATAAAAAACAAAAAAATATATATTAATCATGAACTGCTGAAACCACATTGGAAAATAAAAATAAGCGGCAGCCGGCAAGCACCTGAGCATATTTCAACAAAAGATAATCTTAAACCAGTTTTTATACCTGCCGGTAAAACCTTTGTCCTTAATGATAACTGGCAGTATCTTAATGATTCCAGAAGCTTCGGCCTGGTTGACCTTTATAAAATTGAGGGAAAATTAAACCAACAAAAATAATTTGTCATTAATAAAACACATATATATCAGCATCCCTTTCTGTAATAATTTCTGCCGTTTTTGTAATTTTTTTAAATTACCTCCGGCTCAATGGCTGCCCTTTACGCGCAGCAGCAAACTGGCTGGCCTGCTGCAAAAAGAAATGCTGCTTTATAAAAAAATTCTGCCGCAAAATCCGGTTTCTATATATACAGGGGGAGGCACTCCTGCTTTAAGCGGTAAAAACAATCTAAAAACATTAACCGCTTTCTTAAAAGAGCAATTTTGCCTGACCAATACAGAAACCACCATTGAAGCCAATCCGGTTTGCAAAAATCTGGAAAATATTCCCGACTCTTTTTTTAACAGAATAAGCATAGGCATTCAATCCTTCTCGCCGCAGGCTCTGCACAAACTGGGCAGAAAAATCAGACCGGAGAGAGCATTTCTGAAAAACGCTGCTGCTTCATATAAAAATATATCAGTTGATCTTATATATAACATACCCGGCACAGGGCCGGAAGTTATTAAAAACGACCTTTTAAAATGTCTGCACTATAATGTTAAGCATCTATCCTGCTATACGCTTGAAGGTTTTAAAAATGATAATAAATACTTTAAAACTGAATACAATACTATTTTAACTATTTTAAAAAAAAATAATATCAAACAATATGAGATATCAAACTATGCCGCGCCCGGATTTGAATGCCGTCATAACCTGGGCTACTGGCAGTATAATTATTTTCTGGGTATCGGGCCCGGTGCCTGCGGCAGCATACCCTATCCCCGCAGTTCTGACGGTGTAATAAGATACCGTAATTACCGGGATATCAACAAATATCAAAACGCTGTAAATAACGGTAGAGTTCCCTGCGCTAAATGTAAAGTCCTTACCCGGAGCGAACAGTTCAACGAATATGTCCTGACCGGCCTGCGTACAGTAAACGGGATCAGTACAGCTTATATAAAGCAAAAATACAGTATAGATTTTATGAAAGAATTTAAAAATCATCTGGATAAATTCCGGGATTCCCTTTGTATAAAAGGTGATAAAATTAAACTTTTAAAAAATGGTTTTTTATATTACAATTCTATTGTAAGTAATTTTATGAAAATATAGATATATATGCTGCGTTTTTCCGGAATCATAGGAAGGTCTGTTATCGCACGTTTAAATTTTTACGGCGGTATGATGGCTCTTATTTTTTACTCTTTTTTACGGCTGTTTAATCCGCGTATTAAAGGAAAATATTATTTTAAAAATATTCTTATACAACAAATCTATTTTACAGGCTGGCAGGCTTTAAAAATTATTATAATTATTGCTTTGATTGTGGGAGGCGTAATGATCGCCCAACTCAATGAGTTTCTGATGGGATACGGTCAGGGAAAACTGCTGGGCAGTTTACAGGTAACTTTGATTTTAAAACATCTGGCTCCCATACTGACCGCTATCATTATTATTGCCCGATCAGGAACAGCTATAGCTACTGAACTGGGCAACATGATTGAAAAGCACGAAGTGGAAGCGCTGGAAACACTGGGCGTGGATACTATTTATTTTTTGGTACTTCCCCGTATCCTCGGCATGACTATCGCTATATTTATCTTAAATATATTTTTTATTTTTTTCTCTGTACTGTGCAGTTTTGTAGTTGCATCACTTTTGTATGACAATATCTCCTTTCATAATCTTGTCGAGATTTTTTTTAATCAGCTCTCTTATATGAATTTGCTGGAAACAGTATTAAAAACGATCTTTTCCGGTGTAGGCATTGCGGTTATATGTATAATAAACGGCTTTAAAGCTACCAGTTTCAAGGGAGGAGTACCAGTGGCCGGTATTAATGCTGTGGTCGGATCATTAAGTTATATGTTCCTTATACATCTGATATTGACTTTTATTTTTGTTTTATAAGTTTACAAGTTATATAAAATGAATAATATAATAAAATTGGAAAATGTTACTTACAGTGCCGGCGGTTTTACTATACTGCAGGATATTTCCGCCCGGGTAGATAACGGTGATATCATTTTTATTGCCGGCCGCTCCGGCTCCGGCAAAAGCAGTTTATTAAAAATATGTGCCGGCTTAAATTACCCCACTGCCGGCGATGTATATATCCGCGGTGTCAGTGTGAGAAAAGCTACCAATAGTCAAATGCGGGACCTGCATGAAAACAACGGGTTTGTTTTTCAGGATTGTGCACTTATCTCCAACATGACTATTTATCAAAACCTGGAGCTGCCCCTGCGCTATAATAATATATGCCCGGAAAATGAAATGAAAGACCGTATAGATGCCATGCTTTCGTCGCTTCAACTGCAGGATGACCGTCATAACCGGCCGGCGCAGTTAAGTCTGGGCGAGAAACGGCTGGCAGCTATTGGCCGTACTATTATTAACCACCCTGACCTTATCTATCTTGATGAACCATTGGTGAGTCTGGACAGCACCCATGTAAAAAAAATAGTAGATATTCTTTTAGCATTGAAAGAAAAAAAAACTACTATGATATTAATAAGTCACAGAACCAGATTAATAAAAGATATCGGCAGTCATCTGTGGATCATAGACAATGGGCGGCTGAGCTACAGCGGCCGTACTGCTGACCAGGAAACTTTGGATTATGCTATACAAAATAAAGTAATAGATCCATATTAAGGAGAAAATTATGGCTTATGTATTTAAAACTTATGAAAAAACAGTAGGTTCCTTTATTATACTCGGTATAACCGCGCTTATCTTTTTTATTGTATTTAAATATACACATGAAGAAGGCAAAGAAAAACTCTATTACTACACCTATTATAAAACAGGGACCGAACTGCAATCAGGCATGGATATACTGTATAAAGGTATACCCATAGGTAAAACCACCCGTAAAGAGCTTCTGCCGGAAGAGGGTTTGGCCTTGCCTATCAAACTTTCTTTCTATATCTTCCCCACTTATACCAACCGTGTAAAACTTGACTCGGTTGCAAAATTTGACCAGTCATTGATGCCGGGCGGCAGTACGATAACCATTACCAGCGGTACTATTACTAATGATATTCTTTTACCCGGATCCAAAGTTATCTCTTCCGATGAAGAGATAGGTAAAAAGATTTTAAAATCCAATAATATTATGCCGCCCCAGCGTATAGATCAAATAACTGTCTCTCTTATGAAACTGGCTAACCAGCTTAGTGATGAGGACAGTCCCATTATGTCCCTGCTGACTACAGTGGATAACATGCTTAAAAACAGCTCTGATGATACCAGCCGTATTACAGCATCATTGGCCTCCATTATGGAAGATATCAATAAAGACGGCAGTATAACCGATTCGCTGGAATCACTCCTGCAAAAACTGGATGAGGAAGGAGTTCTGGCAGTTATGGATAAAGATAAAACTTTTATGAACAAACTTAACAACACCCTGGAAAATATAAACGAACTGCTGGAAAACCTGCAAACAGTACGTATACTGGGCGGTGAGAAAGACAGAGATAAAGAAGATGATTGATAAACAGTAAACGATTTGACCCGGATTAACCTTGACGCGGTTTATTTACTGTTAAAAAAGCATCTTTAAAATATTTTTTCTGCTTAAAACTGATAAGGTCTTTTTTAGCTTTCTTAAAGTTGTAATACAAACCAACCCTTACTGCATATAAGAGTTTGCCCTTAGCCCTGGTTTCTCTTACATAACCTTTATAATTG
>CAZFAK010000155.1:0-7224 GCA_964517045.1 uncultured Spirochaetia bacterium
CGGATCGTAATCCGGGGCATTTGATCCGGCCGTAGGTCGGATCAAATATATAATTCACCAGCTTACTAGTAAATTAAATATATGATACTATACCGCTGTTTATTTTTCAAATTTTATTTATTTTTCAGATAAAAACTCCAACTTTCGGCAGGTTAACATGTAATTTTCCTTATTAACAAGACTGCGGTATAATAATGCCATGCATCAGTTATCAACTGACTTGTCAGAAAATATGGAACTTTTTTATCAAAATAGTAAAAGTCCGCTCCCTGATCCGGAGATGCGCAAATGGATCACCTGGTTTTGGGACTTCTGTAAAAAGTACCGCCATGCTCCGGTCTCCCGGCCGGCCCTGGACAAGTATCTGGATAAACCTGTTTCCCGAAATCAGCCTGGCCGGAATATCTATAATTCCCGGGCTACAGTACTGACCTTTCAGAAAGTCTGCAGCGGTCTGTTCAAAAAAAGCAGCTTCCCGGCGCAGTGACTTTGGATGAGTGTTATTTCCGCCTTGAATAGATTATCTCCCTCTTTCCTCCATTTGAATAAAATAACAGTAGTAAAATGCGGACAGGATTTCCGGATCAGGGGATAGTGTATATTTATATCTTTTATCCTGAAAGCAATTTAACTATTATAAACTGATAATTTGGCGGCGCGATCAAATGTTAATTTATTCTGCCAAGGTAGAAGATCTCTGCATAGTCCGGTAAAAATATTTATTGGAAAAATGTCTGATTAATAGATCAGACTGTTTGAAAAAAGCTGCAATTTTCAGGGAAACTAATAAGAGGTTATTCAGGGGCAGGCCAGTGATCCGGATGGTCAAAGATTTTTTATTATAAAGATGGTCCTGATCATCCGGATACTGTCCTTTAAAAAAGCAGCCTGCGGTAAAAACGGCTTTATCATAAATACTATAAGTTTTATAACATAGCGGGTTGGGAGGAAAGATATATTTGCTCAGCATCATTGAAAATTTTATTTTTCCAAAATTTTTTACGTAATCAAACAGGTTATTTTTACCGTCGGGACTAACAGTCATCTGCCGGAAACATAAGCAACCCGCCTCCCTGGTTAAAACATAATGAGCGGTCTTTAAGAGAGTAAATTTTAAAAAGCTCAGCTTGAGGATCATCAAATACAAAACGATTTTTATTGAGAGCGGCCTGCCGGTACCATTGTCCTTTGGCATAGGAAACATGATCAGGCGGTTTGCTTTTACCATCAGGAGATAAAAGTTTTAATCTGTAAATATGGAAACCGTTTCGGCGGGCAATAGTTTTCAGGGTTTTTTTATGGTAATAATGCTTTAAAAGATTTTTAATTTTCATCTGAAGTTCTTCCGGAGATTAAAGATACATTTTAATTATAAGGTAAAGGGGGGACACTGAGTGTCAAAACCTTTGCCGGGGTAAGATAATAAAGAATATACGGCTGCGTTCAGTTTTGGTGCAAATCCAGGGATCCTGTCCATATTAATAAATGTCTCTATAAAATAATAGTAGTAAAATGTGGACAGGATTACCGGATCACCGGGATAGGTTATATTTCTCTTTCCAGAATAATGAATTTTTAAAATATGTACCTTTAATTATTATATTAAGCTATTTTTCTGCAAAATTTTACGTCTTTCAACAGCTTGACTACTATATCACCGTGAGTTATATTTATATTCAGAAACCAAGCAAAAATATGGTCTGAATATTCGCTGGAAAAAGAAAAAAATATTTTATTTGCATGGATTAATATGAAAAATGCACTGGATCCTGATCGTACTAATCTGGAAGTTATGCGTATTCAATTTGAAGTAATGAATGAGTGACAGGCTGTATTTCAGATCTGCATCCGTGGAGTGTATGCTTCATGCAAATCCGGGTTGAAATAATATATTTTTACAGAAGTAAATGGGAATTTTTTTAAAATCATTATATTATTTGGCTGTATGAAAGTTAAAAAAATCATATGGCAAGGCAATCTTATCTCAATTCAGCCAAGAATCAGGTTGATGCGTTCGTTTGATGAAGTCAGTCATAGTTACCTGGGTTATAACCTGGAAATTGAGGGAATTGTCAGTAACTTAAAAAAAGTATTTACGGTAGCAGTCGGGAAAGCTGTTCAGCAGAAACTGCAGCTTCAAGCTGGAATGAAGATATCCGGCGCCTCTTTACCTGTTGAAAATGCACGCATGGAAGTAGCGGAATATTATAAAACCAGTAAATTGAATATATTATCTACTAATCTACCTGAAAAAAATCCATCACCGCCATTTAATTTTGCGCCGCCGGAATTACAAGTATATAGAGAAAGAGGACATAGACGACTTGATCCAAAAACTTTTAATGCGAAATGCCATACATGTTCCTGGGGATGTAAGATGCCTGTAGAAATAATTATAGATCACTGGAATCCAGGCAAAAAGAAGTACCGGTTTGAGACTTTTTGTTACGGTCCAAAGTCATGCAAGCTCTATAGGGCTGGTTCAACCAGAAAAGTACTTGGCAGAAAAGGAATGTCATTTGAAGAAGAAGACTGGATTGATGAAGACCGGACTTTTCATCGAAGTGAGGATGAATAGCTTTGTTAATTTACAGGGAGTTCATTTGGGTATTTTCCCCGGAAATAAAAATATAAGCGCTGGTTTTTTAACAGAAGGCCGACAGCCTGAGTTTTCATCTGTCAAGTATAAACTGCGCTCGGGACAGTGAATGTCCGGGAGTAATGGTAATATTTAAAATAGAATAAAAGCAGGGATATAGATGTTTTATAAAATTATTATATTTAATGTCCGGATCATTCGGCATACAGATAGAATCATCATAGCATAAATTATGCCCGGTAAAAACAGCATGTTCTTATACCTTATTGAAAAATTGTAAATGAGTTATCCTGTTTATTCTGAAGATAAAAAATGTTTTTTCTCAAGAAGAGATTATATTGATTATATTACAAGTTCCTTTATTTTTAATAATATCAAAAAAAATTATGGTGTTGATGATGATTTAAACGATAACAAATTTATAAAACAAAATGCGAGTTATTATACTTTTTTATCTATTGGGAATAAAGATTTTCTTGAAAAAGTAAAATATTATGTTGTTATGTTTAATGAAGATATTGATGGCTATTATAAAGCTGATTTTTCAGGTTCGGATGTTTTTTCTAAAAACATAGAAGATTATTCTGAAAATAAAGTCAGCATATCAGACATAAATTTATAAGTCAAGGCAAGTGTTATTTGTTCAACTTGCCCGGTAGGGGTGGGGATTTTTCCGACCAGAATATCCCGAAATTATCAATATTTCGTTTTGTATCTGTGTTAAGCATTTTTCTTTAACTTGTATTCCTTTTTAAAAATATCGAATTTTTCAGTCTCTCCCTCTTTTTGCGCCCATTCTTTAACAGCTTCAGGTTTTATATTGCAATCAATGGCTACCATTATTGCCTGCTGAAGAGCCGGTTTGTCATCCCAGTAAAAAAAAGCGCAGAGACGGTCTTTTATACAATCTTCCGGTGTTAACATCCTGATTGTAGCTTCACCGATTTTATAGTGATTAACAGTTCGTATTGGTTCATTGCCTACTGCGGGAGGCGGAGCGGGAAACTCAATGAAATAATCGGTATCCGGATGTTTGTAATATTTTCCATCTTTGCTGAATCCGATTTCTGCAAGGTCAGCTTCAATTTTTTTGTGGTCTATAGTGTTTCTGGCAATGAAATCAAGGTCATAAGACTGATATTTGTTATCAGTGTAAATGCTGACACAGCTTCCGCCGGACAAAATAAAACTATAATTTTTACTCTCAAGATAATCGGAAATATATCCGGCAAGTTCAGCGATATTCATATCTTTTATTTTTTTCATAACTCTTTTCCCGGTTTTCGCGGACGCCGCCTGACATAGTACATCTCTTTCTCCTTATCAGGTAAAAAAGAAAACGCTTTTTGAAGAAGAGCATTAAGCTCTCTGTTAAACGGATAGCGTTTATTAAATTCGTATAATCTGACTTTACCTTTCAGGTGTGACACCAGCACTCCGGTTTCCTCGGACTGTTTTAAATGCTTTTGTACATTGAAAAGCGTCAAATAAAGGATTTTTGATATTTCATTGGGATATGACGGTCCGTTTTGAAGTATGAAAAATAAAATCTTTTCTTTAATTGAATTGGAAAATATTCCTTCTAACACTGTTTTTTCCTACCACAATTAGTGGTTATATAACCAATTATAGTGGTAAATATAAAAAAAGTCAATAGGTCTATTTGTATTTAATGTTACAATTCAAAAAAGTCATAGGTTAGTCCTAAGTTAAAATGTCACATGGCATGATCGGCAATGCCCCGGATCACGCGCCAGCCCCCACTACCGCCCCACAGGGGGGGGGTGGACGCGTGGATACGGATAGTTTGACCGCCGGAGGCGGGAGAACTATACGGATCGTAATCCGGGGCATTTGATCCGGCCGTAGGTCGGATCAAATATCTATTTTACCAGCCCGCTGGTGAAGTAGATATATAATACTATACCGCCGTTTAGTTTTCAAATTTTATTGATATTACTCCAACTATCAGCAGGTAAAACCGTATTATCTGTTATTAATAAGCCTGATAGTTAATATAGTTTCCTGCTGAAATATATCTCAGCAAGGACTCTGCCGGCATTATTATTATGACTAATCAAAGTTAAAGTATAATCCGGTCTGCGGACAATGAGTGTCTTAACAACCATGCTTAAAAAATAAATAAATTTGAATTTATGAGCTATCTAATCTATAATATATTCACTTACTAAAATCCCGCCGGATTTATGAGGAATATCTTATGATAAAAAAAATAATCTTGTTGCTTATCCTGGCTGCTTTTATTTTTCCGCTTAAATATATCCCGGTCAAGGAAAACCTCCGTCCGGATGATCAAAAAAATTTGTTTTTTTTCGAACTAAAAAAAGGAAGGACAACAAAAGTCAATCAGGTAAAAGAATATGTTAATTATTATTCGGCCGCTGATAAATTATCTAAATTAAAAGACATATTATCCGTATACCCGGTAAATCCTGTGAAAAACTTTGATAAAATCAGAGGGGTTATGGTAATGCAATTTTCAGAAAATAGTTTTCATAGCTCTCAATGGACAAAATTATCAGAGCAATATGATATTGATATTATTTTTTTTGAAAAATATTTATCTTATAAAAAATAATTGCTTTTATAAGGTAAAGTTTTACTTGATATTATTTTTTTACCTTTAAGCCGTGCATAATATCTATACACTTTAATAAAAATTTATACAGCATGACGGATAGGGTTTAAGGCCTTTTTCAATACCCCTTTCATTCTGCCGCCGCAAAACAGGACAATAATTGTCCCGGTAATGATGTATAGTATATATATGGAAGTAATAATTCACCGTGGCACAAAAGAAATCGGCGGCACCTGTATCAGGTTAAGCAGCGGCCATACTTCCATCCTCCTTGACTATGGTAAACCCCTTCAAAAAGATTATACTCCGACAGATATTACGGATCGTTCTATTGACGCGGTGATTATCAGTCATGCGCATCAGGACCATTACGGACTTATCGACCAGCTGCCCGGGGCGGTCCCGGTTTATACCAGCCGTCTGAACCGAACTCTGATCAATACCCCCTGTTACTTCTCAGGTGAAAAGCCTTATGACGGAAATTTTAGATTATTTAGAAACCGGCAGACATTTAAGATTGGTCCTTTTAAAATAACACCGCAGCTTATCGACCACTCCTCTCCGGACGCGTATGCTTTTGTGATCGAAGCTGAAGGGAAAAAAATATTTTACCCCGGTGACTTCCGCGCGCATGGCCGTAAGGGTATCCTGTTTAAAAAGCTGCTGCAGCATCCTCCTGAAAATGTAAACCTGATGTTTATGGAGGGTACCATGTTCGGCCGCCAGCAGGAAAAAAAAGTTACTGAAAAGAATGTAGAAAATGGCATTTACAATGTTTTGAAAAACAGTTCGACTCTCAATTTTCTGATTGCTTCCGGACAAAATATCGACACGATTGTCTCTGCTTACCGGGCTGCGGTACGCAGTGGCAAAATACTCGTTGTTGATCCTTATACGGCTTTTATTTTGTACAGTATGAAAGAGGTCTCTCCTTCTATGCCTCAGCCGGACTGGGATAATATCAAGGTGTTACACCGCGGTAGGGGCGGCGACCATAAGGTAAACATCATGCGGGGATTTCAGGATTTTTTTGGTGATTTCGGAATATTTATATCCAGGGCTGATATTAAGCTTATCGTTAATGATTTGAAAAAATATCCTGGAAAATATATTTTAAAAGTACCGGATTCTTTTATCTTGCCGATTTGCCGAAATCTGGATCTGTCCGGACCAACTGTAATTTACTCGTTATGGACCGGGTATCTTCAAAAAGAATATAATGATAACTATCAGAAGTTGACCAGGCTGCAAAGAGAAACAGATTTTCACATCATCCATAGCTCCGGACATGCTCTCCTGGATGATCTGCAGAAACTTGCTGCGGCCGTGAAACCGGATAAACTGGTACCGATCCATACAGAGTACGCAGCCGATTACAGCGACTACTTTAAAAATGTCTGGCAAATGGAGGATGGTGTTCGCTATGAACTTTAGTATCCCAAGGTTAGGTGATATTTTTCCTAGAAAGGAGCAGCTAATATGAAAAACCTGATAGAAATAATGAAGATCATTTCAGGATTACCGTTTTTGATTTATAAAAAAGCCATAACTTTTATACTGGGAATAACTTTTCTTTATGAAGACATCCTGTTGCTTTTATATGACCGCCCCCGTCCTGTTTACAATCAGCAGGATACTTTTTTAAGATGTAAAGTATATAATATTCTGAGAGATGATTTTAAGTATCTTTTTTTCTTAAGTCTTGTTTTAAGTATAATTTCTTTTCCGTTTTTCAGTAAGCTAGTGACGGTTTTTCTATTTATTTTTACATTACTAATGAAAGGCTTTGTCAATTTTTGCAGTCATGAACGTAATTATTACTTTGAAAAAAGTTTTGCAAAACTGATGGATAATTATTTATGAAGAAAACTATTTGTGTAGATTTTGACGGAACGATTGCCAGTTACCAAAAAGGGTGGCAGGGGCCGGGCTGCTATGGAACGGTCTTGCCTGGTGCCGTACAAAATCTGCAAAAAATTAAAAAACAGGGCTGGAAAATTATCATCTTTACTACCCGGAATGAAAA
>CAZFAK010000156.1:0-7178 GCA_964517045.1 uncultured Spirochaetia bacterium
TACTTACAAAAAACGAGATGTACCGTGACTGTTACTACCCCTCCACGGGTGAAAAGGGTGACCGGGAAAAGGGGCTGCTTGATGCTGCGGGTAAAAAAATACCTTTCATCAATAAAATTATCCTCAGTTTTGACCGGGAGTCTACTTCCTTATGGCATAAATTTATGCAGGGTTATCTTGACGCTGCCGGTATACCCAAAGAGCAGTTTTCCAAGGTGATAACCGACAACCGTACCCTGTCCCCGCCCATGCGCGAAAAGGGTATAGTACTTACCAAAGCCCGGGCCTCTGATATTTTTTACCTGAGTTTTAATTTTACAGATCCGGTAGTAGGCGGCTATACAGCGGCTGACCGCAAATTACGCCAGGCTATCGGCAAAGCCTTTAACCGGAAAAAATTTATAAAAATATTCCGTAACAGCCGCGGTATCATCCCCCAAAGCCCCATACCGCCGGGCATATTCGGCTATACTACCAATGTAAACCCGTATCTTGAATATGACCCGGCCAAAGCGCGCCGCCTGTTGAAACAAGCCGGATACGAACAGGGTATTGACCCGGCCACAGGGCAGCGGCTGCAGCTTAAATTTGACAATGCTTATACTGATCCCTCCTCCAGGCCCCAGCTGCAGTTTATTCAGGAACAGTTTAAAAAAATCGGCATTAACCTGGAACTGGCTACTACTGACCTTAATACTTTTCGCCGCAAAAAAGAAAAAGGCAACTACCAGATTTTTATGAACGGCTGGATACTGGACTACCCTGACCCGGAAAATTTCCTGTTTCTGCTCTACGGACCCAACAGCCGCGGGAAATATGACGGTCAGAATGACGCCAACTATAACAACCCGGAATTTAACCGCCTGTTCCGTAAAATGGAGACCATGCCCAATACAGCCCGCAGGAGGCAAATTATCAACCAGGCAGTAGAGATATTAAACCGGGATGTTCCCTGGGTTTACCTTTTTCATTCTGTTGATTTTATTCTTGGTCATAACTGGCTGCAAAACATTAAGTATACCGAACTGATAAACAATAAATATAAATATTACCGTATAGACAATAGCAGGCGGCAGCAGTATATAGATGAATATAACCAGCCTGTTTATTATCCCCTGCTGATTATTTTTATAATACTGATTATTTTTATAATACCCGGTATAATTTACCTGAAAAGGAAATATAACTGATGTTAAACTATATAATACGCCGTATTCTGTATGCTGTACCGATTATTATCGGGGTGTTGATCATTACTTTTATTCTCTTTTTTCATGTCTTCAGCCCCCGCCACATCGCTGTTCAGATCCTGGGAGAAAAAGCCCGTCCCGCAGCTATTCAAAACTGGATCGAACAGCATGACCTGGATAAACCCTATTATTTCAACCCGGAGGCTGAGGGTGCAGGCATACTGACAGATACGCTTCTGTTTAAACATGTAACCGGCATGCTTGCTTTCAGTTTCGGTAATTCCTTCAGTGATGAAAAACCCATATCTGCCAAACTAAAAAAAAGAGCAGTGCCCAGCCTTTTAATAACCTTGCCTATATTTGTCTGCGGCCTTGTTATAAGCATCAGTCTCTCCCTCTTTTTTGCTTTTTTCCGCGGCACATATATAGACCGGACCGGCATGTTCTTCTCTGTGCTGCTGATGTCGGTTTCCATACTTATCTATATTATTTTTCTGCAGTGGCTGTTAAGCAGTGCCTGGCATCTCTTTCCGGTCAGCGGCTGGAGCTCCGGTCTGCATGTAGTCCACTTTATGGTCCTGCCCTTTATTATCGGTATCACAGGCGCGCTTGGCGGCGAGATACGCTTCTACCGTATAATCATGCTCGAAGAAACCAGTAAAGAATATATCCGTACAGCCCGGGCCAAAGGCGTTAAAGAGAGCGCTATTCTTTTTAAACATATTTTAAAAAATGCGCTGATACCGATCCTGACCAATACTGTTATGCGCATACCCTATCTGTTTATCGGCTCCCTGCTGCTGGAAAATTTTTTCGGTATTCCGGGGCTGGGAAGTTTCACCATAACCGCTTTTCAAAACGGTGATTTTCAGTCCTTAAAAGCAATTGTCTTCCTGGGAGCTGTACTTTATCAGGTCGGGATTATCCTGACTGATATAAGTTATTCCCTGGCAGATCCCAGAGTGGTTTTTGAATAGGAAAAAACAAAATGGATCAATGCTGGTATTATATTAAAGACATTACTATATCTTTAAGCGCGGTTGCAGTTACAGCAATGCTGCTATGGTACCTTTTCCGTTTAAAAAAAAATAAAATATGGCGGGAACATTTCAAACAGATAAAAACCAAACCCGCAACCAGAATAACCCTGGCTGTTATCATGTTATATACATTTATTTTCCTGCTCAGCTGGATCCGCTTCCCGGAGTTCAGTCAGGTTCAGGATCATACTGTTTATGAAGGCTCCCCGTCTCTTTTGGAAAAAATCTATTCTCCGGCCAGAGAGGAATCATACTCGGCACCGCTTGCTGAATATCAGCTCCATAACAATACTCCTAACAACGGCCTGCATTTAATGGGTACTGATATTAACGGTAATGACGTGCTGCTTAACGGGCTTTTAAGTATTAAAACCGCTTTTATTATCGGTATCCTGACCATGCTGCTGGCTATTCCGATAGGGATTGTACTGGGCCTGCTGGCCGGATATTACGGCCGGAAAACCGACACTGTTATAACCTATACGTACTCCACTCTCCGGAGCATACCGGAAATATTACTTTTACTGGTGCTGATGAATGCGCTGGGGCAGGGGCTTATACAGATATGTATTGCGCTTGGTATTACCACCTGGATCGGATTATGCCGCCTGATCCGGGGACAGACCATTGCCCTTAAAAACAGTGAGTATGTACAGGCAGCCAGAGCTATGGGCCAGTCCGATTTTAAAATAATGTGGCGTCATATCCTGCCTAATCTCAGCCATATTATTCTGATTACCTCTGTCCTCCGTTTCAGTGCCTTGATTATGACCGAAACCATTCTCAGTTATCTGGGTATCGGTGTTTCCGGGGAACAACACTCCTGGGGGTTGATGATCGATCAGGCCCGCGTAGAACTGATGCGCGACCCGGCTGTCTGGTGGAATATCACTACAGCTTTTGTGCTGATGTTCCTGCTTATCCTCTCTGTAAATCTGTTCGGTGATACCCTGCGTGACATACTGGATCCCCGTCTTAAACAGGAACAGTCATGACGCCTGTTTTAGAAATTAAAAATTTGAAAACCTATTTTGCAATGGGAGATAAAACCGCGCGCGCGGTAGACAACATATCACTGCCGGTTTATAAAAACAAAACTACGGCTCTGGTCGGTGAATCAGGCAGCGGTAAAACTGTTACTGCCCTCAGTATTCTACGCTTATTACCGGAAACAGCTTTTCATCCTGAAGGCAAAATATTATTTAAACAGCAGAATCTTCTTAAACTTCCCTATTCCCGGCTGCGCCATGTCCGGGGGAAAGAGATAGCCATTATTTTTCAGGAGCCGATGACTGCGCTTAACCCGGTCTTTACAGTCGGCTATCAGATAAAAGAAACACTCTGTGCCCACCGGCCTGTAAAAAACAGCCTGGCCCGCAAACTTATATTGGAGACCATGAGAGAAGTAGGACTGCCGGAACCGGAAAAACAGTATGACTCCTACCCCCATCAGCTTTCCGGCGGCATGAAACAGAGAATTATGATCGCTACCGCTATTATAAACGAGCCGGAACTTATCATTGCTGATGAACCTACTACTGCGCTTGATGTAACCATCCAGGCCCAGATCCTTTACCTGCTTAAAAGGCTTAAACAACAACACCATACCTCTGTTTTATACATCTCCCATGATATAGGCGTGGTTGCCGAAACAGCTGATTTTATAGCGATTATGTACGGCGGACAAATAATGGAATATGCTCCTGCGCAGGAGATTATCAGACATCCGGCCCACCCCTACACCCGGGCCCTTTTTGCCTCACTGCCTTATATGAACAAGGGGCGCAGACGGCTTAACACTATACCCGGCAAAGTAGCGCCGGCTCATAAATACAAAAAAGGCTGCCGTTTTGCTGACAGATGTAAATATAAAAAAGATATATGCTGCCGGGAAAACCCGGCTGCCGAACCTGTAGACAATACAGAGACCCATCTCAGCGCATGTTTCTTCACCAGGGAGATAAACCGGGGGAAAATTTAAATGAGCAGTTCAATACAGATAAAAAATCTGAAAGTTTTTTATCCGGTCCGTAAGGGTATTCTGCGCCGGATCAAAGGCTACATTAAAGCAGTAAACCAGGTAACCCTTATGATTGAGCCGGGACAGACCTACAGCCTGGTAGGAGAATCAGGCTGCGGTAAATCATCACTGGGTAAAGCCCTTGTAGGCCTGGCCCCCTTTACTGATGGGGATTTTTTCATATATAATGTTGACCATAAAAAATTATTACATACCAACCGCCGCCGGGCTGCAGCCAAAATACAGATGATTTTCCAGGATCCCTACGGCAGTCTTAATCCCAAACTGAAAATAGGAGACTCGGTAGCTGAAGGCGCATCTGTGAACAACCCCGGTCTTACTGACAGGGATCTGCGGCGTATTGCTGCAACTTATCTGGAAAAAGTCGGTTTATATGCTGAAGATTATGATAAATATCCCTTTGAATTTTCCGGAGGACAGCGGCAACGGATAGGAATTGCCAGAGCTTTGGCAGCCCGGCCTGATATCATTATCTGCGATGAGGTTGTCAGCGCACTTGATGCCTCGGTACAGGCCAGTATTCTTAATCTGCTGCTTGACCTGCAGGATGAGTTCAAACTTACCTACATCTTTATCTCGCATGACCTTTCTGTGGTCAGATTTATCTCCCACCAGATCAGTATTATGTATCTGGGTGAGATCGTAGAAAGCGGCCCGGCTGCTGCTGTTTTAAACAAACCAGCCCATCCCTATACCAAATCCCTGCTGCAGGCTGTACCTGACCCTGATGCGCAGCAAAGTAAAGAATATCAACCCCTTGCCGGTGATGTACCATCTCCGCTCAACCTGCCCTCAGGCTGTTTTTTTGCCGGACGCTGCCCTTATAAAAAAGAAAAATGCCGCGCACATCCGGAGCTGTCCGGACTTGACAATCAGCATACTGTGCGTTGTCATTTCCCCTTCATTCATGAGTCTTAAAGCCCAAATTACAGTATTAAATTTATACCAAAAAAACACTATTTTTTTTGACAAATAGATATCTTTATTATAAAATTAATTAAATCATTTTAGGGAATAATATGAAAACATGGAAATTGCTGATTGCTTTATTGGCTGTTAGTTCTCTGCTAACCGCCGGAGAGGATAAAGTCGAGGTATCGGAAGACAACTGTCTTAAACTGCTCTCAGGCTCGCCCCGGGAGAAGATCGCTGCTTTGATTTTCATTGCTGAAAATGAATACGATGAAAAGGAAATTAAAAAAAAACTGGAAAAAATGCTGAATGAACAGAGTGAAAACGACGAAGTGCTGATTAAAACCATGCTTGCGGCCGGCAAAATTCAACATAAAAAATGCACGGAAACCATCCAGAATATATATCAAAACAGTGACAAAACAGCTATACGCTTTGCGTGCGTGCTTTCGCTGCTGGATATGCAGGATATCTCTTCTTTAAAATTTGTAAGAGAAGCCAATGACAATGAAACCGACCCGCATACCAAACAGGTACTCCAAAAAATCGTAGACGCTCTTAACGAATAATTAAATTAACCGCACAATATGGCAACCAATCCTGTTTTTCTTTTTATTATATTACTTGTATTTTTCCTTATATTAATTATATATATTTCCAGATTCTTTATCCAGCCCAAAAAACTGGACGATGTAGAAAAAGAGATAAACAGCGGTCAAACCACGACTGCTATCAGAAAATTACGTAATCTGCTCCGCAAACAGCCGGAAAATTATAAAGCTCATTACCTGCTGGGTAAAGCTAATAAAAAAAATAAAAACAATCAAATGGCTATAATGGAACTGCACCAGGCGGAAAAAGGCATAGATAATGAAACAACCGATTTTGAGATCAATGTACGCCGTCTTTTATCAGATATCCATATGGAAAACAATGACTATAAATCAGCCCTGGAAGAATACCTGCTGCTGACCAAAATAGACACTGATAATAAAAAAGTATTCTACAATATCGGCCGTATCTACAAATCCAAAAACCACTACCGCAAAGCTGTTTCCTATTTTAAACAAGCCACCCAGATCGATAGTAACTTCAGTCCTGCTTATTATGAACTGGGGGTGTGTCTGTATGAGACTGCTAATTACTCGGAAGCATTAACCCAGTTAAGCAAATGCATCAAATTAAATAAAAAAAACTACTATGCTTATTTCTACCTGGGTCTTATCCACAAACAGCTCCAGGACAATAATAAAGCTATCGAATTTCTGGAACAGGCGGAAAGGGAAAGCTCGATCAGAAGTAAGGTTGTGCTCAACCTGGGCATTTGTCATATCGCTATCGGCAACCTGCCCAAAGCCATTGAAGAACTGACCCGGGCTCTGAAAATTCATACATCAAGGGACAATATTCTTTTAAATATAAGACATTTTCTGGCCATGGCTTATGAGCAGTCCAATGACCTGGTACCTGCTATTGAACAATGGGAAAAAATAACTGCCCAGTCGCCCGGCTATAAAGGGGTTGATGAAAAACTTAATCAGTATAATGACCTGCGCCATTCTGACTCTTTAAAAGAATTTATCAACTCTTCCCTGGCTGATTTTCAGAAATTATGTTCCCGTATAGTAGAACAACAAAATTTAACCCTGCATGAAATAAACCGCATAAATAACGAAAAAATTACCATTGTCGGCAGAGAGGCCTCCAATATGATAGCTGCCAAGGCCCAGTTAAAACTTTTTATCTTCAGCAGAGAAAATATAACTATAACCGAAAAAGATATCCGTAATTATCTGCAGCTGATGAAAAACAATAACTGTTCCCTGGCGTATATCTACTCCATTAATACTTTCAATGCTTCAGCTAAAAAATTTGCAGAAAACCGTCCGATCGAACTTTATGACTCCAAAGCTACCAACCGTATTCTGAACTCGCTGGAAGACTGAGCCAGCTTGCACCTTGCCTTATAAAAATGATCATTATGCCCGAAAAGCG
>CAZFAK010000157.1:0-7130 GCA_964517045.1 uncultured Spirochaetia bacterium
TTTTTGAAAAAAACATCCGGCAATGATAAGATATATAATCATTTTTAACTAAGGATTTTCTGATGGGAGAAAAAAGCATTGAAAAAGCATATCAGGAGGCAAAAGAACGTTTTGCGGAACTGGAAGTTGATACAGATGCGGCTTTGGCAAAACTTAAGGCTGTAGCACTCTCCATACAATGCTGGCAGGGTGATGATGTCAGCGGGTTTGAAAATCCTGATGCAGATCTTTCCGGCGGTATTCAGGTTACAGGTAACTATCCCGGCAAACCGCGTAATATAACAGAGTTCAGACAGGATGTTGCTAAAATGTTTTCCCTGGTGCCTGGTACGCACCGTCTTAATCTGCATTCTATCTACGGTGAATTTACAGACTCCCGAAAAGACCGTGATGAGATAAGCGAAGATAATTTTAAAGGCTGGGTCAGCTGGGCGCAGGAACAAAATATAAAACTTGATTTCAACTGTACCTGTTTTGCTCATCCTAAAGCAGACAGCGGTTATACACTTAGCAGTAAAGATAAAGAGATACGTGATTTCTGGATAAGGCATACCAGACAGGCACGGCGTATCAGTGCTTTTATGGGTAAAGAGCTGAACAGCCCCTGTGTGCATAATATCTGGGTACCGGACGGTTCCAAGGACTATCCGGTTGACCGCATGGGACACCGGGCTATACTTAAAGAATCCTTGGATGAGATATTGTCAGAATCTTTTCCTAAAGAGCATTTGCTGGATGCCGTCGAATCCAAACTTTTCGGTATCGGAGCTGAGGCATTTACATCCGGTTCACATGAATTTTATCTGCTTTATTCGCTGTATAAAGGTATTATGCCTACTCTGGATACGGGTCATTTTCATCCGACTGAGTCAGTCGCTGATAAAATAAGCGCAGTGCTGCAGTTTCACCCGGAACTTCTTTTACATGTAAGCCGGCCTATGCGCTGGGACAGTGATCACATTGTGGTTTTAAATGATGATATCCGTTATCTGTGCCAGGAACTGGTACGGTCCGGCTGTCTGCAAAACATTCATATCGGACTTGATTTTTTTGACGCTACCTTAAACCGTATAGGCGCCTGGGTTATAGGTTCCCGCGCCACTCTTAAAGGCCTTTTACGCGCTCTCCTGGAACCGCATCAAAAGCTGCTGGCTTATGAAGAAGATAATAATTTTTTTGCCAGGCTGGCTCTGCTGGAAGAAGTTAAAGGTCTGCCCTGGGGCAGTGTCTGGGATTATTTCTGTAAAGTAAACAATAATTTTACAGACCGGGAAATGTTTACCGAGATACTGGATCATGAGAAAAAGATAATCTCCCAGCGTGATTAATTTTAAACAGGTGCGCTGTACAGGCCGGCAAGATTAAATACTGTTATTTGTTTTTTAATCGCTCTTCTTCATTATCAACTAAATTGCGGAATTTTTTTGCCATTTCATCTTCGGCTGTAGTAAGATAACGGTGCTGCATATTATTCATAGCCTGGTTGGAATAGGTGTACAGCTTTTCTTTAATACCGGGACAGACATCCAGTTTTTGTAATGCTTTTTTATGCAGTCTGACCGGTTTTTTCATTATTTTTGCATACGCGTCATCGATAATACGCTTTGCTTCACTGTTTTGGTTGCGTCTGTGCCGGCGGGGTGAGTTTCTGGAGCCTACCGCACCTTCAATCTCAGGATCAAATATATTTTTTTTTCGTTTAATCATTTCCTAATTTATATAGAAGAGATTTATAATATATATATTTACGCAGCGCATTTTGATTGGATATTTTACCAAGTCCAGGATTATTATTAATGATATCATCAACCAGCCGGTCGGAATTACTCTCGGCAAAAGCATCTATGGAAAATCTTTTGGTGAGATTTTCGATCATATTATCTACATCAGAATGCAGGTTTTCGCCGGCATCGCCCATAACCGTGTTCCATTTTTTATGTTCCATTTCTGCTTTAGACTGGAGATTATTTTTGTTATTAGCCAAAGGCGCAATCTCTTTTAATTTTTTTATTTCCATATTACGTTTTTGCTGTTTGGTTTTAGGTTCGTCCTTTTTGGCGGTGCGACTGCCGGAAAATGCTTTGCTTTTTATATTTGGTTTTTTACCTGTATTTTGAGCAGAGGTTTCTGCAAACATCTGATTACCGACGTCAGCTACTTTTTTAGTAAAATCTTTGACACCGTTTAAAAGTCCTTTTTTATTACTGCTATTTTTTTTATTCTCAAAGACACCTGCGCTATTACTTTTTTTACCGCTGAACAGGTTACCCAGTAAACTGAAGATTTTTTTTATACTTAAAAGAAAGCCGTAAAAAAGACCTGTGTTTATATTTTCCATAACGTAGTCATACACATCCCTGTGTTCAATACCGAGGATTTGGTATAAGGGACGCTGCTCAAAAGTTCCTTCGCGGAATATTGTTTCAATAAAGGATTTAAGTATTTTATTTTTATCCAGTTTTTCTCCGCTGCTGTCCACAGTAAGGGTTTTATTATCCAGACCCATGCTGGAAATATAGTCAGAACTTAGAAACAGACGTTCCTGTAATACTTTAATATAGGTGTTTTTCGGTGCATCAACAGCAAGTATTCTTTTAACTAAATCCAAAATAACCAAAAAGTACTGGTTTACATGTTTGGTCTGAATATCCTGGTAAAAAGACATTTCCCGGGAGGGTTTGATTATTTTTTCCGGATATTTGATCCATTCATTTCTGATGCGGTTGATTATACGGTCAGCCTCTATATCTTTGGCAGTGAAAAAAATTCTGATAATACGCGAACGGTGAATAAAATATGTTTCATCATTAAAATTGAAAGAGATAATGTTTGGTATTTCATGTTGCGAAAGATTATTTTCAGTTTTAATCATATTACGGATACCATTCTCGCCGTACAGTTCACCCAGCGTTGTAGTTTCTTTTTTCTGTCCGTCTGCCAGTACACGTTCGGTTTTGAAATTAGCCAGCTGGGAAAGGGTAAAGGGATAAAACTCAAGTTGTCCCTGGGTGCCGTATTGCGAAGTGGAGATCATTTTTTTTACCAGTAAGCGGCGGTCATTTTCGTTTTTTTCGTTTTGCAGCCGCTGTTCCCGGTCTTCTTTTCTTTTACTCATGGATAAAATGGAAAGCAGTTTAGCCGCGATGTACTGGTTTTGTATGTTTACGTTTTGCAGTTGAAAGTCGTTACCTTTCTGGCTTTTATTAAAACTTTTAATCACGTTTATAAATAACTGGGTGAAAAAGAGAAAGAAACGATCACTTATACTTTCTCCTTCCAGTATCTCCGGTATTTTTTTAATATCTATGTTTTTTTCTCTGAAGCCCCGGAAAATAAGACTGCGCAGATTATCATTGGCCGGGTCTTCATAGAAGGTTTTGATTTTTTCAATAAGAGTGTGAATGAGTTTTTTAAGATCTTCCGGAGCAATAATGATATGGCGTTGTTCATCAATTTGTAATTGAACCAGTTTTTCATATTTACGATATTCAAGAAGAGCATGTTCGGTAAGGCCGTCAGTTTCAACTTCTGTTATCATATGCTTGGTAAGGTAATCAGGGTTAACATTTAACTGGGAGGCCAGCTTGTTTATATCCATAAACTCACTTTTATCATTTATAACATTTTGCATATTTTTATTGAGCAGACTTAGAGCTTTACGGTATACTTCGGTAAGGAGTATTTCTCCTTTGTTTTTAAGAATAACAGTGGTCGCCCGGCCGGCATTATCTGTTTCTTTAACAGAGATCAGGTCAAAATCTGAGTGCTGCAGCTGCTGCAGGAGACGGTAAGTTTGAGTAGCGGCATTTTCTTTAATGGCCAGGCCGGGGACATTCCCTTTTTCATATACAAAATTAACAAAATTTTCGATATTTATCTGCGCGTTTTTATCATTTTCCGATGTAGCATAACGGCACATAGCCATGAAAATATCACGGTATGTGCCTACAATACCTGCATTTTTCATCAGGTTTTCCTGGTCTTCTATGTTATAGGAAAAAGCATAATCAGGAGGTTTAATTTTTTCTTTAATTAATTTTGATTCATTTTCTGCCATCAATAAAACCAAATATATAAATTTTATTGTATAAATATATCATAAAAAATAGAAAAACAATAGTATTTTGATTAAAAAAATATGTTTTTATTAGAAGAAGTTGGTTTCAAGTATGGGGACAGACCTCCCTTGCTGCGGGTATGGGAACAATATGGGGACAGACCTCCCTTGCTGCGGGGGTCAGACCTTAATTGGCGCAGGGAAATTTATTTTACTACCGTTTAAAAAAGAGACTGTATCCAGTTCTTTTTTATTTTGTTTTTTTATTTTAAGTATTTCCAAGGCCTGGCAGGAATTAGCAAGATAAAGTTTTTTTCTAGCAGGTCTGACAAGAGCTAACTGGGGATGAGTAATCTGATCAGTTAAATTACCGGCCAGAGTTATATCATATTTAATATTCTTTAAATAAAAATATGTTCCCGGCCAGCTATTATATGCTCTTATCATATTGCGAATGTAGGTAAGGGAGTATGATTTTTTGATTAGACCGGAAGCTTTCTCAATTTTTTTACAATAAGTTGCCTGGCTGTGGTTCTGAGGGGTGAGTATAGTGTAAGTTTCAGGTGCATTAGTGAAAAAAGTAGCAAGAAGTTTACGGGAAATCAGTTGTGCTTTAGATAAAGCAGTGTTAAAAGTAAATTTTTCTAGAGAAAATCTTTTCTGTAAACTTATGTCACCGCTATCGAGTTTATTAGTTATTTTCTGTATAGTAACACCGGTTTGCTTATCTCCGTTTAGAATTGCACTTTGTAAAGGGGACGCACCTCGATATAGCGGTAAAAGCGAAAAATGCAGGTTAAACATGCCGTATTTTGGTACACTGTAAAAAGATTTACTTAAAAGCTGGCCAAAAGCTATAATAAAGCCAATATCTATTTGCATTTTTTTTATCAGCTCTATATATTCAGGCGTTGATACTTTTGCTGTTTGGTATAGGGGGATTTTGTATTTACTGCAAACTTTTTCAATATAGGGGACAGGCCTTTTTTTACCGCGACCGCAGGGTTTGTTTTTTTGGGTAAAAACGAGTCTTACTTCAGCCAGTTGATTGCTGATTATATATTCCAGTAATTCAGCTGCAAAATCGGGGGTAGCGAGAAAAACAATTTTAGGTCTGGCCCCGGTCATTTACATTTCAATAATAACTGCGCTGGAAGTATAGCCTCCCCCTACAGCTGTTAGCATTAATTTATGTCCCGGTTTAAATTTTATATCAGGAAGTTGATTTTTCCACAATTTGTGTAAAGCAACAGGCATTGTGGCACTGGAAAGATTGCCGGTATTAATAATACATTTTACCATTTGAGCTTCTGGGGATAATTTTAATTTTTTTTCAAGAGCATCAAGGATTCTTTTATTAGCCTGATGGGGAACTATATATTTGATATCATCAATACTTAGATTACTTTTCTGCAGGGCATCAAGCCCTACTTCAGCCATAGCATTTACAGCTTTGCGTTGCACTAAAGGGCCACCTCCCATTTTAATAACTGAAGAGCGGAGCATTTTTATATGTTCATCGCTGTAATTTATTTTCGAACTGGAACCAAAAATTTTATTTTCCCCTTTACTCAGTACAAAAGCTCCGGCACCGTCCGAGAACAGTATTGAGGTGGTCACATCAGAATAATCCAGTTTGTTGGTTATATATTCAGAAGCAACAACTAATATATTTTTAAAAAGGCCGGAACGAATTTTAGCAGTAGCATCAATCATTCCGTCTAAGAATCCACTACAAGCGCCATTTACAGTTATTCCTGATAAATTGGAAGCATTCAGTAATCCGATGAGCCCGCATACAGGTGAAGGAATTAGAGTTTCACCAGTGTAAGAGGAGAGTACTATATGATCAATATCATTAATAGATAAACCGGCGTCTTTAACGGCATTTAGACAAGCTTCTTTAGCCATATATTCGGTAAATAGTGATTGGTCAGGGAAAGAATCTTTCTGTAAATATGTTCGTTGTTTTATGCCGCTTACTTGTTGTACCCATAAATCAAAAATTGTTCTATCATCTAATTTATTAACATTTTGGTTGCGGGAACTTAAGCTTTGCCTAGCTTTAGCAACATTAAATCCTTTTATTTTTTTGAAAAGTTCGTAATTTGAAACATTTTTTGGGGGCAGGTATATCCCGCTGCCAGTAATACATACATTGTTCATTATACCAGGATTATAATATATAAGTTTTAAATTTGTCAATTATTAAGGATCAAAGATCATCATTTGCTTTTTTTAGAGAAATATATTCCTGAATAATTTAATATGATTTTAGTAGAATTTAGTAGAATTAGGGGGACAGAGCTATTAAATTTAGAGCGGGGATTTAAAGATGACTGATGGGGACAGACCAAAAAAATTATTATTCAAGTGATTTTTATGCAATTTTAAACGTATATAGTTATCAAAACTTAATTTTCATAAAAGGAAGGAGTATAATATGGCAAGAAAACCAAGGGAATTTACGCCAGGAGCAACTTATCATATAATGAATCATTTTCATGAAGAAATAAAATTAAAGCATAGTCAAATAGCAGTGCTAAGAGTAATATTAAAGAAAGCTGCCAAAAAATTTAATGTTAAAATTGTATGTTTTAATATTATGATTAATCACTTTCATCTTGAAATCTATTTTCCCAAAGAGGGATGTGGAATGTCGAAATTTATGCATTGGTTGGGTACTGCAATGGCAATAAAAGTTAATAAAATGCTTAATCATAAAGGGCATGTTTTCTTTCGTAGATTTAAATCAAAAATCATAACAGGGCTTAAACATTTTTATAGAATTCTTCAGTACATTAGTCGGAATTCATTTAAGCATTTACGTATTTTGCCTAAAGATTGGCCGTATTCGAGTTATCACTATTATTTAAAAAAAATTGATGACGGTATAACTACACATCTGGCAGAAGTACTTGGAGTTAAAAAACATGACCGTTTGCGAAAAGCCATTGTTAGCTATTTATTATATAATTAAAATAAAAGAAATTTAGGGATAGGCCTATCTGAAATTAATTTACAGCAGTAAATAATTGTGGCATTATATGTATTGAGCGTAATTGGTAAGGAT
>CAZFAK010000158.1:0-7127 GCA_964517045.1 uncultured Spirochaetia bacterium
AAACAGCCTCTCTTCTTGTGCAGCCTGCTGCTTAGCTTGTTCGGATCCATATCCGGGTTGCGGGTTTTATCTTTGATAGCTTTACGGGCGAGCTCCAGTAACTGTTTTTTTTCCAGCTGCTTCAGTTTAAAACCGGTATGCCTGCCGGCAGAACTATTTTTATAAAAAGCAATGGCTGCATAACCGACTACCTTATCTTTACTGCCTGCAGTATCACCGCTGTTGCGCAGATCCAGCAGTTTAGCCTGCCAGTTGCGGCTGCGGGCAATTTGCACCAGGGTCATAAGCGGTGCCAGGCCGCAAGCTTCCTGCCGGGACAGAGCCTGGAGGTCTTTATTGACAATAGCTTTAACACAGGCTTTATCCAGCTGCCGGGCTTCTGTATAGGGATGATAGTGACTGAGATCAGAAGATACGATGATCAGTGAATTACGATCAAATTCTTTGGCAATGGCAGCAGCTGTCGGACCTGTATGTCTTTGGTCTGACAGGATCGGAATAATGGTAAATTTTTTAAGTACAGTCTGCAGAAAGGGCAGCTGTACCTCCAGGGAGTGCTCTTGCTGATGCGCTTGATTTACGGAATGAAAAAGTTTTTGGCGCCGCAGAGTAACGGCACCGGCATCCAGCGCAACATCTCCCAGGGGGGTTCGGTAATATTTTACGGACGGGATTGACGGGTTTGAAAGGGGAAAGCGGTGGCTGGGACCCAGTAAAAATATTTTTTTGCCGGAGCTTCCCTGCAGTAAAGAAAAAGCAGCCGCGGCTACAGGTCCGGAGTAAACATAACCGGCATGGGGACATACCAAAGCTTTAAGTTTTCCTTTAAGAGTTGTTGTTTCAGCCTGATCAAGATATTTTTTTATCATTTTTTTTAGCCTTTCCGGCTCTGCCGGATAAAAGGTACCGGCAACAGCCGGCGGACGTATCTTATCAGCAGCCGAAACCCCGGTGCAGAAAAGAGAAGTAAGTACAGCCAGTATAAAGAAGAGACTGCCGGTTAGCCGGAAAAATCCCGGCGTGTGCTGTTGTGTCTGTGTATATTTTGCATATTTTTTTTGCTTTAACATGTTACCACCTTCCGCTTACAACGGTCTTACAAAAAGGACAACAGCTGTCCTTTATATTGTTTTTTTCTATTATATAACCGCGCCGTTTTATAAGTATTTTACCGCAGTGGGGGCAGTAAGTATGCAACCCTGTATTTGCCGTGATCATATTACCGAGGTAGACATGATGGATGCCCTCTTCCCGGGCAATGTCATGGGCTTCGTACATGGTATGACGGGGTGTGGGCGGTACGTGACGCAGCTTGTGATCTGAATGAAAGCGGGAAAAATGGAGCGGATAATCAGGCCCGATAGTATCCACAATCCAGGCGCACATATCTTTTATCATCTGCATATCATCCGAATATCCTGGTACGAGCAGACAGGTAATCTCCATCCAGATTTGACGCTGGTGCAGAATCCGCAGCGTTCTTAAAACAGGATCCAGTTTGCCGGCGTTAAGGGTTTGATATATAGAATCTGAAAAGCTTTTCAGATCAACATTGGCCGCATCTATTACCGGGCACAGATGTTCCAGAGCCTTTTCCTCAATATAACCGCTGGTAATCCAGATATTGTGAATTTTTTTTTGGCGGGCGGCCTTGGCTGTGTCATACATATAACGGTACCAGGCTATTGGTTCCGAGTAGGTATAGGCAATACTTTGGCAGTCATTGATAAGCGCCTCTTTTACTACTGTCTGCGGAAACATATTGTAGGTGCGCAGTTCTTCCGGTTTGCTTTGGGACAGACTCCAGTTCTGGCAGTTAAGGCAGCGCAGGGGACAGCCGCCGCAGGCAATAGAGAAAGCCCTGGACCCGGGATAAAAATGGTATAACGGTTTTTTTTCAATGGGATCAATATTAACAGCTGCCGGATTGCCATAGGCTGTATTGTACAACTTGCCGTTGATATTTACTTTGGCCCGGCATATGCCCCTGTCCCCCGGCTCCAGCAGGCAGTGGTTGGGACATGTGCTGCACCTGACATTACGGCCCATTGCTGTATAATGATATGCTTCCCGGGTGTGTTTTCCCGGTGCTGCCGGAGCATCATTTTTAAAAACCGAACTTTGCGCTTGAAGCTGATATTTATTGCCCAGCAGCCGCGCGGTATATAGTCCGCCCAGTACTGCGCCGGATTTGATCAGAAAATCACGCCGGTTCATTTTTGCCTCCTGCTGCCGGGTTTAAGTTGTTTTTGCTTTATCATTCAGACCGCCTTGAAGGTATAAAACAGAAACAGCATTTTTATGGTTAAAATTAATAATAAAGTGTTCGGGAAACCGAGTAAAGGCAGGAAAACGGTACTTGCCAGCAGTAAGCCGGTAAAAGCGCCGAGCATATCAGCGCTGAAAATCCGGCTGCTTTTTTGAGCGGCTGACTGAGAATAGATACTGGTCAGACAGTTTATCTCTATACCCAAAGGCAGGGCACAAGAGTAAACAAGTAGAAAAAAGACAGCTCCAAAACCGGACCGGACAACAGCAGCATGCGGAGAGCTTTGTAATAAAAGCCAATAAAATAAACAGAAGATAATGGTGCTGCTCTGGGAATAGAGCATAAGACGGCGGTTATTGTTTTCAGTATACTGTAAAATACGGCGGCTGAGATAAATTCCGCTTATAATACCGGCCATAAAAAGGGTAATAAGAATACTGATATTATGATAGAGATCAGCTATCAGGATCTGGTATAAAGTGATAGTAATAATTTCCAATATGGTACAGGTAAAGCCGGTGGAAAAAAGAATAACTGAAGTGCGTGACTGCAGCAGGACTGCGAGCAGACACAGCAGACTCAATAAGGGAATAAACCATAATTGAAAACCGCCGAAAAAAATACTCCAGTGTTTAATATTTTTAAAAAAGGCCAGGGGTTGATAATCCCTGTTAGGTTCGGCGTCATGTTTTATAGAGGCTGTTAAGCGTTTAATTTTATAACGCAGTGAAAAAGGCTGAAGATAATAGCGGTTTACATATTTGGTTTTTATCTGTTTTTCCTGCAGGCGGGCCGGTATGTTGGTATAAAGTTTTTTGTCAGAAGCTACAAAATAAAGTTTGTCAAGCGGAAAAATGATTATATTTTTAAAAACCTGCTGCAGGCTTTTATATACCGAAGATACTGCTTCCAGTTTTGCCTCAGCCATATAATTCTGATTGGCATCAAGAGTAAAACCAAACACGCCGCCGGGACTAAGACGCTTTTTAATTAAGCGGAAAAACTCGGACGTATAATAGCGGTTAAGGCTCATAGTAAGCGGATCAGGTTTATCTGCAATAATACAGTTGTAGTAGTTGGTATCCTGAGCCACAAAACGCCGATCATCGGTAAATATAAGCGCGTGCTTGCCGGGGGAAAGTGTCCCGGAAAAGGACGGGGGCAGTCTGTTCAAACCCGGCGGCAGTATATTGGTCAGATAATAATTTTTAGCGATACAGATAATTTTACGGGGTTTGTACTGTTTTACTTCCTCTGCCATGCCGTTAAAGGCCCCGCCTATGAGTAGTATATTGGTTACTTTTTTTAGCTGTCCTGCAGCCAGATGTGTTTTTTTTTCCACTGCTGCTGTATTGTCGGTATGAAAAAGAAGCATGGTATTTTCATAAACATTGGTCTGGGAATTAACTACGGTTACTGCTATGCGGCCGTATTTTGTATTTTTTATTTTAAGTACCCGTTGGCTGCTGAATAAACGGTTGTACCGCGATTGGTTCAGACTGTATTGAGCGGTTAATAACAAAAATAAAAGAGCTATGGTGAACAGCCCTCCGATAAAAACAGCATAGAATTTATAAATACCAATTAAAAAAAACAGAGTTATACCGGCTAATACAGCACAGGGAATGATAAGACTGGCTGTATTGGAAAGCAGATATATAAATACGAAAGAGAAAAGCGCACCGCCTAAAAGATCACCACCTGCATCCAGGGCAAATACCCGGGCTACAGCACTACCGGAATTAAGCAGACTTCTGTTTTGTGTATAATAAGCGGTAAATATGGTAAAGAATGCGCCGTGAACAATGCCAAAGGGGGCCAGGGCAACAGCAGCAAAAACCAAAGCATGCGCCAGGCCCAGAGTTCTACCGGCACTACCGGATGCGCTATATAAAAGATGGAGCAGGTTAAGCGATATGACAGGCAGTACTGCCAGCAGCAAAAGCAGAAAACCGAGGAAGTATTTTTTTATTTCTTTTTTTTTTTCTGTAAACCGTCCCAGGTAGGCACCCAGGCCGGTGAACAGAATCCAAATGGATAAAAACACGGCAATGATCAGCTCATTGCCGGTAAAAATATTAATAAACTCCCGCAGCAGAGCCAGCTGGGTACAGATAGAAGCAACGGAAGTAGTAAGCAGTAACAGCCATAAAATTTTCACTGCCTTATATTGTAATAAGTACGGCAGGAAATTGCAAGAGAAGAGGTTATTAACTATTTTTTTAAAGGTTTATGACAAAACCACCAGTCAAAACATTCCAGTTCTTTGTCTTGCAGCCGTTTTTCTGCTGTAGCCTGGTCCTTGGGCGGAGGGACTATGATACGGTCTTTTATCAATTCATTTTCCGGCCAGCCTGCTGCTACTGCGCCCTGCTGGTCTGATATTTGCAGTGCTTTAACCGTCCTTACGATTTCATCCATATTGCGGCCAACTTCCTGCGGGTAGTACATAATCAGTCTGGTTTTGCCGCTGCCGTCAACAATAAATACAGCACGGACCGTATTAGTGCCTTTGCCCGGATGCAGCATGCCCAGTTTAAGCGCGATGTTATCATTAGCAGCTATGATAGGGTATTTTATCTCTACCTCAAGCTTATCCCTGATCCATTGTATCCACTTAATATGGGAAAAGACCTGGTCAATGGACATGCCGATCAGACTGCAGTCCAGTTGTTTAAACTCCTCATACCTTTTTTGAAAAGCAACAAACTCCGAGGTGCAAACCGGGGTAAAGTCAGCCGGATGGCTGAATAATACAAACCATTTTCCTTTAAAATCATCAGGAATGGTCATGGCGCCATGTGTGGTCTGTACCTGCAGCTGCGGAAACATATCGCCCAGTAAAGGCATATTAAACTGTTTTTCTTCCATAAAATTAATCTCCTTGTGTAGTTTAATAATTATAGTATATAATTAGAATAATTACAAATTAAAATTATTCTAATTCAAGCTAACGGCGGCAAACGGGTGATGCTTAATTTTAAAATCAAGCGTCTAATCTTCTATGTGCCGGACAGTAGTATTTTTAGGCAGTATTGCCGATGAAAAAGTTATAGATCTCTTCATTACTTTGCATGGCGGTGACTTTTTTAATTACTTCCGGATTGGAAAATATGGAACCGATTTGGGACAGGAGTTCGATATGAGGTCCCGTAGTTCCTGTAGGAGATAGAAGCATAATAAAAAGATGGGCCGGTTTCTGATCAAGGGAGTTAAAATCAATACCTTTTTTTGATACACCGACAGCAGCGTACATTCTTGTTACGCCGCTGGTTTTCCCATGGGGCAGAGCCAAACCGTCTTTCATGCCGGTACTCATGGTTTTTTCCCGTTCAAACACACTCGTTTCCGCTATATTGCGGTTGTCTATGCAGTGGTTATCGTCCAGCAGATCAAGCAGTTCCCGTAGGACATCTTCTTTATTTTTGCTTTTAAGATTATAATTAATACAGCCTGGAATCAGAAAGTCTCTAAAACTGTTTTTAACGTTTTTATTCTTTTGTGTTTTATAACCGGCTTCATCAATCAATTCTTTTTTTATTTTTTCCGGTTTGTCACCGGTATCCACTTTGGAGAGCATGTTTTTAAGATCCAGCATTGATTCATAAATAACTGTCTTAATATAGGTTACTTCTTTGTGGTCGGAGTCAAAGTCAAGTTCATTTTGCCGAAAGGTCAGGGTGATAAATATTTTTTCCTTGCGTAGATAATAAATACTTTCACCGGTTTCAATACGGCTTATATAAAACCCCTCGTTACGCAGAAACTCAAGTGCTTTGGTAAGAATAAAGTCCGCCAGCTCGGTTGTCTCAAAAGTAAAAGAAGTTTTCCGGCGGTTATTTTTTTTAAAATCTTTTTTGGTTCCTTTAAGAGGTGAGGAGAGCAGTTTGTTAAGCAGGGGAGGCGAGGCCATAGCTGTACCCAGTACCATCATTACGGTAATACCGAAAAGCTTACTGCTGATCATGCCTGCTTGCAGACCAATACCGGCAATGATCAGGGCCACTTCTCCGCGGGGTACCATGCCGGCACCAACACGCAGAGCCCCGGCAGGATTAAAATCAAGCAGGACGGCGGGCAGGAAACCGCCGATGATTTTGGCAATGACTGCGGCAGCGGTAAAGATCAGACCAAAAAGCAGGATATCACCGGAAAAGAGAAGCTGTACATTGACCAGCATGCCCATTACAGTAAAGAATACCGGCACCAGAAACAGTTTCAGGGAACGTAATGAATCCTGAATAACATAACTGAGATCAGTATTAGCTATTATCAGGCCCATGACATAGGCGCCGATGATCATGGCCAGTCCGGCTTTTTCAAAGATACCGGCAATAAACATGGCCAAAGCAAAGGTAACCACTGCCACAGAGGTAAGCTTTTTTATACGTTTAAGCAGATGGCTGATGCGTCCGGCCAGCAAAATGCCTGCGGCTGTAAAGCCAATGCCTACACCCAGGGCTTTGAGGGCAATAGTGCCGATATGATACCAGTCCGGTTCCTGTCCCTGGGCGGTCCGGGAAAGAGAAAAAGCAGTTACCAGGGCCAGCAGAATGATACCGAGAATATCATCAATAACCGCACCGGCGAGTATGGTAACGCCTTCAGGTGAATCAATCTTGCGTTTTTCTGATAAAATACGGGCTGAGATACCTACTGAAGTAGCAGTAGCAATGATGCCGGCAAAGAGAGAGGGTGGGGCCAGGGGCGATACATTAAAAAACCAGGCAGTCAGCAAGTTGCTGGCAGTAAAGGAAAAGATAATGCCCCCTGCACCTACCAGTGACCCGGTAAGAAAATATCTAAACAGCAGGTTAATATCGGTTTCCAGACCGGTCATAAAAAGCAGCAGGATGGA
>CAZFAK010000159.1:0-7114 GCA_964517045.1 uncultured Spirochaetia bacterium
AAACTTTTCTGGAACAATAGATTTTTTTTTGAAAGGGGGCTTGGTATGCTCATCATCCATTTTGAGGAAGAGCAGGTAAGTCATTTGCTCCACGTAATCTCCGTAACTCACCCCGTCATCACGAAGAACATTACAGTAGTTCCATATTTTTTGTACTATTGCATTACTCATAAATTAATCCAGATATTTTTTGTAAATACTGTAAAAATATTTTTTAGTTTCATTAAACTTTCCGTCTGTAAAATTTTTATATTGTGAGTTTGACAAAATTTTATCAATCTTTGAAGCATATTGTTTTATTAACTTGGTGTTTTTACTCTTGTTTTCTTCTAATTTCTCAATAATTCGTATATATCCAACACACAAATTATTGGCTATTCCCACTAATTCACTTCTGTTTTCAAGTGCCTTTTCAAAATATGTTACGGCTTTTATATAATATTCAACATTGCCGTCTTTATTAAGGTCATTTTGAAGAAAATAATAGCCATAAGAGTTGTACACTATCGCATAACAGTACTTAACATCACCAAGATTTTTGTGTTTGGATTGAATAAGTTCGTCCACTATCTTTTTTGCCTTATCCAAATTTTCTTTTGTCCAATTTTTAAGATATTCATAGGCAAGATTTATTTGAGCATACATTAAATTTTCATCTGAACTCGGATTTTTAATATACTTTTCAAGATATTTTATTGCTTCTTCATTATTACCATTATATCTTTGTATTTTACCAAGTAAAAAATAGATATAAGTATTCGGATAATCTTGTTTTTCCAGTCCTTTAAGAATTATTTCTGCTTGTTTATATTCTTTGTCATTGTAATGGGCAACTGCTCCATTGAATTTTTGGTCTGCGGGGTTGGAATACACAAATCCAATCATTATAATTACTAATACTAATAATTTATTTGCTTTCATTTTTTAATCTCCAATTCTGGTATTTCTGGCATTAAATTTGCTTTATTAACACCCTCATAAACTGGCGGTGCTACATTTGAAACTGACAATAACTCAAATCTATATTCATTTCCAATAAAAACATTTGCTTCACGATTTTCAGTTGTTTCAGTTTCCTGAAAATTTTCTTTATCTGGCTTTTCTGCAACGGAAATTCCAAGGGCACCCGATAATGCAAATTTTTTATCATTAGTAATTAGTTCATAAATCTCTTTGGGTCGACAAATTAAGAGCATTAAGACAACAAAAGCAGTTGGTACAATTACAATCCAATTTGCTACTGCTCCTACCTTCTTAAAATATTTTAAGACTAACTTCAAATTTCTTTTTATTTTTGAAAAAAACAAGAGAATATCAATTTTCAATTAACTTCCCCTCGAATGCTGATTTTAGAACTGATTGTTTTAATGAAATTATTGATTTGGTACGTCTTTCTATTTCATTTTCAACCAAAGATTTCTTTAATAAAAATTTTTCTACTAAACCTACAATTTCATTTTGTTCGCTTGTTGATGGAATTGGTATTCTAATAGAACGAATTCTATCTTGACCTATATTACGCATTGAATTTTGATTACCAGTAGCAAGACTTTCTATTTCTTTCCTGCCCAACCAACTTCTTAAATAATATAAGGCATACCAAAAGTTAATTTTTTTTGAATAAATTATTCGGAGAATTTTATCACTTAACATTAAAGACAAGTTTACTTTTTTCGTAATTACGCACGCTCCTACTAATTCAATTGTATTTGCTCTACTAAATAGAAAATCTCCGCCGTTGATAAAATAATCATTATTAATTTTTGCACTATCGGTGCAAGTCTTACTTTCTTCTTCGTCAAACTCGCCCCACGTAACAGAACTTACTTTTACAACTCCAACCTCTTTCTTTTTAGGTGGTCTTTCTTCACACCTAAAACTTTTCCCTGCCTGAATTGTCTCAATCAATTCCCCCAACCGACACCAACACCACCCCTCTGGCAGTTCCGGCAACTCACTCGTATCCACCGGGGGCAGTTCCTTATACTTCTTCCCCAGTTTCTTCTTCCGCTCTTCCCGTATCCGTTCCAGTAGTTCACTTGCAGGTTCCAGTTCTCCCTTATACTCTTCCCGCCACTGGGCAGTCAGTTTCCCCTCAAAGGCTGATTTCAATACCGACTGCCGGTACTGTTCCAGCAGGGCTTTGGCTTTTTGGAGAGAGGTGTTCCCGCTGTCTATTTTGCTGAACAGGCTTTCGATTTTATCAACGATTTTTTGCTGGGTGGGGAGAGGGGGGACAGGGACATCAAAATCATTTAATTCTTTAATGCTTATGTTAGGTTGTGCCATACCATAAGCGTCTTTTAATATCTTGTCCTTTAATAAATGCAAATAGTAATAATAAAAATCAAGGCTACTATTTTTGTCCACAGAAAGTAATTTTGCTACACGTTGGTTTAGTAATCCTTTTTGCTTTAACTTGTATTTACCAAACTTACCTGTTGTTGCTCCTGATAATGCTATTAGCACTGCTCCATTTTCAATTTCATACTCTTTACAATTTTGATATTCTTTATCACTGCAATAAACTGTTTTTTCGTCTATTACAATGCCGTTATCCTTTATGTTGGAAATTCTTATTATTGGAATGCCTGATTTTTTATAGTCTTTACTCTTAAATGCAAACCCACCAGTGATTTTACAAACATCAGAAAACTTTTTTATTTCAAATGGCATTTTATACCTTTGTATTTTTTGTATTTATATATTGAATTCTACACCACTCACCAGACAAATTTTGACCCCTCATTCCACAATCTCCCAGTGTCCACCTTTATCTGCACCCATTCGCTTAATTTTTGCCTGCTTTTTAAGTTTGGCAATCTGTTTTTCAATTCCACTTACCGAAATCCCTATTTCATTTGACAATTCTTCTGTGGTAATTTCCGGATTACCCCTCATAAATCGAATGATTTTGTCCGCAGTTTTCTCCTTACTTTTCTCCGCAGTTTTCTCCTCACTTTTTTGGGTAGTTTCCGGAGAAATAACCTTCTTGAAAATAACCGTAAAAAAGCCTCCAAATTCAAACTCCGGCTCCGGGTTCCCTGCTTCTTCACACAAGTCCCGCATTTTCTTTATGCCGGTACCCATTTTTTCAATATGTCCAACCCTCATCATCATTTCGGCTATCACCTGATTGCGGGGCACACTCTTTTTTCCGAACTCTTCTGGCTTCAAGGAAGGGGATAATCCACCCGGATTTGAAATCTCTATCCGGTCGTCAAAGACTTCAACCATTGTACAGGCACCGGAGACAGAATAATCCCTGTGGGTAACAGCATTGATTATCGCTTCCCGCAGAGCGTCATAAGGTATTTCGGGAATATCTTTTCTTTGCAGTTCTCCGTAGGGAAGTTCATAACGGATATTGATAACCCGTTTAAGGAAGACCATTGTATTTTCAATGTTGGTGAGGATGTCTTCCTGAAAATCCTTCCGGTCAATGATATGCCGTTTTACCGTTCCCTTATACAGTCCGCAGGTAATCCCGGTATTTGTCATAGCCAGTTCCGGCAGTTTCCCAAAAAATAAATATCCGGCATTTGTGAGTTGCAGACCCTTCTCGTCAGGGATAGCACAGTGAAGATTGCAGAGGGTAAGGTCGTCAGGTAAGGTAGAGGACAATCCAGTTTTTTGAATATACTTTTTAAGCAGGTTTTTTTCATATATATGCTTTGAGGGGAAATCACTATACGGAAGTATTTCCCAGCGGATATGCCCTTCATTATGAATAAAGGAAATAATTTCGTCCCGGTTTAGTTTCTGGGAGTTGGGTCCTATCCGGGTGTAAAATCCTGACTTGCACTGATACGGTTTATCTTTCCCCTCGTGAATGGTAATGATAATTACGTTTTTGTAATCTGATAATATAACAGGAATAGAAGGTTCACAGTTTCGGGCAATATCCTGTATCTGGGATTTGATTTTATTCTTATCAGGTATTCCTTTGACCTTTCCGGTATCGGTAACTCCGACAAGTATCTTTCCCCCTCTGCCATTAGCAAACGCCACTATTTCAGAGGACAGGTCTTTGGAAATGCCTTCTTTATATTCAAGGTGAAAACCTTCACCTTCGGATAAAAGTAAGTCAAAAGTTTGTTTATCCACTACGCCACCAACCCGTCTGTAAGTTCTTCCAGTATGGTTTCCAACTTTTCCCCAAAGAGGTTATATGCCTTCACAGCACCACCTTCGTTTTGAAAAGGAGCATAACCAAAATCGTCCATTTCTATCCCCATACTGGTAGCAATATGGTCTTTAATCATAGTAAGCCAATGTACCTGTTCTTCGGTAAAATCTACACCTTGTCCCCTCTGCTTTTCCAACCAGTTTTCAAACCGCTCGTTAATGCTCTCTTCAAAAGGACGAAGGACTTCCTCTTTCCCCAGAGTGAACCGGAGCAGGGAAACCATATCAGTAAGTACCCGTTGCTGTGAGGCACCTTGTACCTTATTCTTTTCCAGTTGTTCATAAGCGTGCCAAAGTTTATCAGCAGTAAGCAGGAATGGGGGCTTCTGAATTACTTCTGCTAACTCTTTCACTGCTTCAAAGGTTAAATGTCTTTTGCTGTATGGCTGTGAATAGAAAAACTGAATAGCAGTAATTTCGTCTTTGTTCTGCTCAATAAACTCCTTGAATGTTCCAACTATCTGCATTGCCCGTGCTTTGGCTTGCTCGTCATAGCCTGTGTCAATCAGTTTGTCTTGACTTATTTCATCGATAATCTGCTCATTCTTTTTTTTAATATCTTCTAATACATCTCTTACTTTCGGCTTATCAAATACTGTACACGCTTTATTAATTAATTCTTCAGATACCTTTTTATGTTGCTCTTCATCTGGACTATCTGTATTAAATTTAGTTTTTGCTGTTTCAATTTGTTTATCAGTATCAATACTATCAAGAAGTCCATTAATAACCATCGAAAGTGATGTACCGTTTAATGAATTTTCAATTTCATCTCTTTGTTTTTCATTAATTTGTCTGTCTAAACGAGCAAGTCTTCCTGCAATTGAAGAAATGTTTTCTTCACTTCTATCGCCGTACGCGATTTTATCCATAAGCTTACGGAAACCAATTCCCTTTTTCCTTTCCAAGGGCTTACTATCCTGTTTCTCACTATCACAAACCCCGACAGCATCAACTATAACAAAATGGGTTTTACTCTTTGCATCTCCTGTTACGGATTTAAGGTCGGTATCAGATATTACCCTGGTTCCTCTTCCCTTCATCTGTTCAAAATAAACTCTTGATTTTATATCTCTCATAAATATAACAATTTCAAGAGGTTTAATATCTGTACCGGTGGCAATCATATCCACAGTGACTGCTATGCGAGGATTGTAAGAATTTCTAAAACTTTTAATAACTGTTTGCGGTTTTTCGTCTTTAACATTGTATGTTACTTTTTTACAAAAATCATTTCCCTTCCCAAACTCCTCACGTATTATTTGAACAATATCATTAGCATGGCTATCATCCTTGGCAAAGATTAAAGTCTTGGGTACTTCACATCTTCCGGGATAAATTTCATTAAATAGTTTTTCTTTAAAAGTTTTTATAATCAGCCTTATCTGATTAACAGAAACAACGCTTTTATCCAATTGGCTTTTTGAATAAACAATATCTTCGTCCAGTCTCTCCCAGCGTTGCCTGCGGGTAACCTTGTCCCTTTTATAAACATTATAGGAAGCGTCTATCTTACTCCCTTCTTCACTGATTTTGGTTTTAATTCGATATACTTCAAAACCTACATTTACACCGTCAGCGACTGCCCTTTCGTGATTGTATTCCATTATCAAATTTTGATGGAAGAAACCAAAAGTCTGCTTAGCTGGGGTAGCTGTTAGACCAATAAGAAAGGCATCAAAATATTCAAGTACCTGCCGCCACAGGTTATAAATGGAACGGTGGCATTCGTCTACAACAACAAAGTCAAAAGTCTCAATCGGGATAGAGGAGTTATACTCTACATCAAGTGGAGCGTCCCCATCCAAGTCAATATCAAATCCGCTTTTGGTTTCGTTCTCTTCGTCAAACTCTCTTTCCCCTTTGAGCATTGAGTACATTCGCTGGATTGTGGTTATGCAAACCTTACTTACAGTATCAATGGTGTTAGTCTTCATTAACTGCACATTGTAAAGTTCAACGAATTTCCGACCATCATCAGGTGTAATATATTGCTGAAACTCGTCCAAAGCATTATTACCCAGATTGCCACGGTCAACGAGGAAAAGAACCCGTTTTGCCCCGCTGTATTTAATAAGACGATATATAAATGTTGCAGCCGTGTAAGTTTTTCCAGACCCGGTTGCCATTTGAATAAGGGCACGGGGACGGTTTTCTTTTAATGAAACATCAAGGTTGGTTATGGCTTCAATCTGGCACTTGCGAAGCGGGTCAGTGACAAGAGGGGGTAAATCTAATACCCTTCCACGTATTGTCTTTGCTTCTTCACTCCATTCCAGTAAGGTCTCTGGTTTATGGAATGAAAACACTCTTCGTGAGCGGGGTTCCGGGTCTCTTAAATCCCGGAAGAAAGTCTCAACACCTGTGCTCTCGTAAAGGAATGGAAGCGGAGTATGTACGTGGGGGATATTTTCAGGCAGACCAGTAGAATACTTGGCTGACTGTTCAGCAACTGTAAGAAGGATAGTACCTTCCTTCTTTGCTTCGATGACACCAACAGCGTTTCTATCAATGAAGAGAAGGTAATCAGCATAGCCTGATTTGAGAGGAAACTCTCTTACCGCAATTCCTTTGGCTGCTCCCAGATTGAGTTCAGCCATATTCTGAATAATCCAGCCGGACTGGATGAGTTGGTAGTCTATAATCTGTCGTGCTTGTCCTTCTGGTTTCATATTATTTAATAAATATATAAAAAATTATATCATTAAACCTATAAATATAAAGTATAATCCTGGTCTGAGCATAAAAATATATTTGGACAATTATTGTCCATTCAGCATAGTATTATTATAGAACTAATAAAGGAGTTTTTATGAAAATATACAAATATATGATTATAGCGGGATTTACATTATTTGCGGCATGTTCAAGTGGGGCAAATCCATTGTCATCAGAAACTTTGTTTTCCCCACCATCTTTTATAATA